>JACPTC010000024.1 GCA_016192985.1 Candidatus Woesearchaeota archaeon
ACCTTCTTGATAAAGACCGTGCCAAGCTTAGGCGTTGTTTTGACTATTATCCCTTTGCCTTCTTTCTTGTAGCGATAAAGCTGCAGAAATGAGCACAAGCCGTCCTGGTCATCATCAAAGAAGAAGAGGGGCTTTTTGCAATTGTCGAGGTGCTCCCTTATTTGAAGTATTTGGTTATGGGACAGTGCCATAGTTAGCAAGATTTTTATTAGTTATTTAAGGGTTTTTGTTTTGTAAATAAATAAACTAGTCTCCTATTTTTGGATGATGTTGCTCCAAGAAATCTTTGAATAAACCTTTTTTTCTTGATAATTCATTGAACTTGCCTTCTTGTACAATTTTGCCTTTGTCAAACACAAGTATCCTATCAGAATTCTTTAAAGTGGTTAATCTGTGTGCTACTATTATCATAATCTTATCTGAGAATATTTTTTCAATATTTTTTTGTATTATTATCTCATTTGTATTGTCCAATGATGATGTAGCTTCATCAAAAATCAGTACATGTGGGGATTTTAAAATTAATCTGGCTAAGGCAATGCGCTGCTTTTGCCCGCCACTTAGATTGTTTCCATTCTCAGCAACCCATCCATTGATTCCTCCAAGCTTATTCTGGATTTCATCATAGATATTTGCTTTCTTGGCGGCTTCAATTATTTCTTTCTCCTTGATTTTTCTAAAACAGCCATAGGAAATATTATCTTTTATTGTTCCGGCAAAAATATAAGTCTTTTGAGGAACGTAAGCAATTCTTTGAGATATCTCTTCTCTTGTCAAGTGCCTTAAATCCTTTCCAAAAAGGAATATCTTTCCATCATAATTATGCACTAATCGCAGCAGAATTTTTATGAGTGTTGATTTTCCGCAGCCAGATGCTCCAGCAATGCCTATTTTCTCGCCTGCTAATATTTTAAGGCTAATTTTGTCTAAAATTAAATCTTCATTTCCAAGGTATTTAAATGAAAGATTATGTACGTCTAAGATTGCTTTCGTTTCTTCGTTTATTTCAGCTTTTTCGGCATTAAACGATTCATCTAGCGGCTGTGTCGTCAATTCATGCAAATCCTCTACCTTGATAGAACTCTCATGTGCCTGATCTAAAATCCTATGAATCTCCCTTAGCGGGCTTATTACACTCATAAAAAGAATGGAATATGTTAGGATATCACCTTTTGTTATTACCCCATTAACAGAAAAATAAACAGAAATACTAATAACAAGAATATAAAAGATTGCTTCATTCAGATATTTTGCTGCATCATAAATTGCCATCCAAATATGGTGCCTTATCTCTATCTTTCTTAGGCATTCAGAAATATCTCCCACTTTCTTAACTTCAACATCAGTTGTGTTTTCTACCCTGATTGTTTCCAAGCCTCCCATCATTTCCACCACTTTTCCATCAATCTTTTCCTTTCCCCTCAGAAGAGAAACACGAATGCCCTTCTGTGAAGAAATTTGCTTGATTACAATAAACAAGCCGGCAGGTATCACAAGTATCATAAATGAAGCCAGCAATGGCTTTTGATAAAAAGCAATGGCCAAAGCAGCTATAGCGGAAAAGAAGGTTGGGAATAAATCCAAGAAGCCAAGTTTGAGTAATCTAACCAATCCATCAATAGAGCGAAAAATCTTGCCATGCAATGCACCAATTTGGTACTTATTGATAAATTGGTTTATATCAGTTCTAAGCAGTCTGTCAATAATAGCCACAGTTTGTTTTTTCTCGGTCTGTGTCGCAACATTTTCTACTAGGTACTTCCTAACGACTGTTAAAGCCTCTTTGGAGAGAATTATAATCACAATCCAAATCAGAAAGGGGATAGCTATGCTAAAAGTCGGGTTTTCTAAGCCGATAATTCTATCAACAAATCTTCCCAAAATCACCGCAGGCAGGTTCGTGAGAAAACCAGTAATAAGCATGATTATTGTTGCAAAAATTAAGCTTATTTTCTCATTTTTGTGCAACATTCGAGATACCATTCCAAACCCCAGAAGTATCTCTTTAAATTCGTTAAAAATGCTCATTTTGTTATAATGAAGAATTATATGGGATTTTATATATTTACCGAATTTAAACATTTGTTTACATCCGCATGAAAGAATAAGTTTATATTTGCCGTTTTCTTCTGAATTTCCATGCAAATTCCATTCAGGCAGCACAAAGGATATGATCCTCTTGGAGATTGTGGAAAAGGCAAATGCCCGATTTGCGCAAGGAACAATGCTGTTTTTAGAGTTAAAAATTTCTTGAGTAAAGAGGAATTCACAAGCGACGGAGTAGCTCCATTTGTTGGAAGATATGGCTATCCTTATGTTAATGTGGGTATTCTTGCCCCTCCTGAGCAAAGTGATGATTCATGGATTTATGATGCGCCAAAATATTGGTCTGCTGAAAATTATGAAATTCCAAAAATTGTTGATTTTAGAAGTTCTTTGCTGAACTCAAGGTATAATATCAATATTAAAAAGAGGATAAAATTGCTGGGTTTATCGCAGGATATTGCAATGTCCTCAAAGCCTGTTGATGTCGACATTCAATTAGCTGAAAAGCCAAAATTCCGCTTAAATCTTGATTCCCATATGGCTCCAACAGGCCCGAATGCCAAGCTGAAAAAAGCAACACTCACGGAAAACCCCAAAATACATACAAAAGTCTACAAGGTTTTTGATGATATTGACATGAAGGCAAATGACGCAGTCAACTATCTTTATGAAAACAATTTTGATGAAAACTTCCTGAGCAGGATATTGAGTGTTGGTACGCTAGGCTTGAAGGTTAATAGAAAACTTACACCGACTAGATGGAGTATAGTTGCTGTCGATGATGTAATTGGAAAAAATTTGATTAATGAAATAAAAGACTACAGCGAGATTGATTCTTATTATTCATTCTTTGGAAACTATTTAGGCAATTATTATTTGATTTTAATGTTTCCAGAAGTGTGGAGTTATGAGTTATTTGAAACATACATTCCATCAAACTGGAATTTCAGCAGAGAGCTTAGGCGCAGCACTGATTTTGAGGATTATTTTGGAAGAAAAAGCTATGCCGAGATAACAGCAGGAGGGTATTATAGTACGCGCCTTGCGACTTTAGAGCATTTAGCAAAATTAAAACGACAAGCAAGTGTATTGGTGCTGCGATTCATAACAGATGAGTACACTATGCCCTTAGGTGTCTGGGTCACTCGTCAAACTGCTAGGAAAGCATTTGAAAAAAATCCAATAGAATTCTCTTCAAAAGAACTAATGTTTGAATATGCAAGAAAATTAATCAAAAGAAAATTTAACTATAACGTTGATTTTGTATTGAACAAAAGCAATTTACTGAAAAATATAAAACAGCAGACAAAGTTAGAAAGATTTATTTGATTTTCTCCGCAATCAAATTTCCCATTTCTTTTGTCCCAACTTCCTTCATCCCTGTCTCAATTATGTCTTTGGTTCTATATCCATCTTCTAAAATTTTCTTGACAGCACCCTCTATTGATGAGGCAGGTTTCTCCATATTAAAAGAATACCTGAGCATTAATGCTGCACAAAGTATCTGCGCAATTGGATTTGCTATGCCTTTGCCGGCAATATCTGGAGCAGAGCCGCCTGCTGGCTCGTACAATCCAAAGCCGTTCTCATTAAGAGAAACTGAGGGCAGCATTCCAATGCTTCCCGTCAGCATCGCAGCTTCGTCGCTTAAAATATCTCCGAAAAGGTTAGTTGTTACAATAACATCAAAATCCATTGGCCTTTTTATTATCTGCATGGTTGCATTGTCTATATACATGCAATCCATCTTCACGTCCGGGTAGGTTTTTGAAACTTCTGTTACTGAATTTCTAAAAAATATGCTTGATGAAAGCACATTAGACTTGTCAACGCAAGTTACATGCTTTTTTCTTTTCATCGCTATTTCGAATGCTATTTTCGCGATTCTGCGGCATTGCTGTTTTGTGTATTTCATCTCATCAGATGCCCAATCCTCTTCCAGTATGCTGTTGCCAAAATATGCATCGCCGCTTAGCTCCCTTACTACCATTATATCAAAACCATTTAAAGAAATTCCCTTGATTGGAGATATATTCACAATCTGCGGATAAAGAATCGCAGGGCGCAGGTTTGCATAAAATCCGAAATATTTTCTTAAAGCGAGAAGGGAGCTTCTCTCAATTTTCTTTTCTTTAGGCAGGTTATCCCATTTTGGGCCGCCGACAGAGCCAAACAATATAGCGTCTGAACTTTTGCAAACTTGCAATGTTTTGTCGGGAAGCGCTGTTCCGTGCTTATCATGCGCTGTGCCTCCAACATCAGCATACTCATAGTTAAAATCCAGGGAATGTTTTTTGGCAGTAGCATCCAGCACTTTTATTGCTTCGTGCATAACTTCTGGCCCTATTCCATCTCCAGGCAGCACGGCAATTTTTTTTCTCATAGTTTATTCAAAATTATTAAGATATGGCAACCGCGACATTGTTTTTTTGATTTCTTCCTTTGCTTCGAGCAACAAAGAAGTCTGGTCCCACATCCCCTCCACCAAAGACTTTCTGATTGATTCATTTATCCCGAGTTTTAGTGTAGTTGCATCAAATCCTATCTTTCTATTTTTTATGTCTAGCTTGATGTTCTTATGCGAATTATTGTGAACAAAGCCCATTAGTTTCTCAACATCCTCCTTTGATGCTGTAACAGTTGGCAATCCTAGCATTGAGCAGTTGCCTGCAAAAATGTCTGCAAAGCTCTCTCCTATAATTGCCTTGATGCCCCACCTCATCAATGACTGGGGGGCATGCTCTCTTGAAGAGCCGCAGCCGAAATTCTTATTAACAATTAATATTGACGCCCCTTCATATTTTTCATCATTAAATGGATGGATTTTCTTATTTCCATTCCCATCAAATCTTTCATCATAAAAAGCATATTTGCCCATGTTGGCAAAAGTAACTTCTTTCATAAACCTTGCAGGGATAATCCTGTCTGTGTCTATGTCATTTCCCATGAGCACAATTCCCCTACCAGTTACTTCCGTGATTTTTTGAAGCGGCATTTGATTAATTTTTATATTACAAATAATCCCTTACATCGACAATCTTGCCGTTTATGGCAGCAACAACAACCATTGCAGGGCTCATAAGCAAGGTTCTTCCTTTTGGAGAGCCTTGCCTGCCTATAAAATTCCTGTTTGAAGATGATGCGCATATCTCGTTTCCTTCTAACTTGTCTTCATTCATTCCAAGGCACATTGAGCAGCCTGCATTTCTCCATTCAAACCCGGAATCCTCAAAGATACTGTCTAAGCCTTGCTGCTCTGCAGCTTTTTTAACTTGCTGCGAGCCCGGCACCACAATCGCCTTGACATTTTTGGCAACTTTTTTTCCCTCAACAACTCTTGCGCCTTCTTTCAAATCAGAAAGTCTTGAGTTGGTGCACGAGCCAAGAAAAGCTACATCAATCCTTGTTCCTTTAATTTCCTGCCCCTGCGCAAATCCCATATGCTGCAATGCAAGCTTTGCATTTTCCTTTTCTTCAGGCGCCAGCTCGTCAACTTTGGGGATTTTACCGCTAATTGGAATTGCCTGGCCTGGGTTAATGCCCCATGTCACCATAGGCTCAAGCTCTGATGCATTCATCTTGACAGTGTCATCATATTCAGAATTTTTATCGGATGTAATTGATTTCCAGTATTCAATGGCATTTTCAAACTTATCACCATTTGGTGCGAATGCCTTGTTTTGTATGTAGTCAAAAGTTTTTTGGTCCGGGTTTGTATAGCCGCATTTTGCGCCGCCTTCAATTGACATATTGCATATTGTCATCCTCTCTTCCATTGTCATTTCCTCAATTGATTGGCCGGCATATTCATAAGCATATCCAATTCCACCTTTCACACCCAGCTTTTTTATTATTGCCAATATCACATCTTTTGCATAAACTCCTCTTGAAAGGCTGCCTTCAATGTCTATTTTCCTCACTTTAGGTTTGTCCAGTGCAAGGCATTGGGTTGCTAGAACATCTCTTACTTGGCTTGTTCCAATGCCCAAGGCTATGCAGCCAAATGCGCCATGAGTGCTTGTGTGCGAGTCACCGCAAGCAATTGTCATGCCTGGTTGTGTCAATCCAAGCTCAGGCCCGATGACATGGACAATTCCTTGGCTCATTGTTGATATGTCAAAAAGCCTTATTCCAAACTCCTTGGCATTTTTTTCAAGCTCAAACATCATCTGCTCAGCAAGAGTGTCTGTAAAGGGTCTTGACTGGGATTTTGTTGGAATTATGTGGTCAACAGTTGCAAATGTCCTTTCAGGGCAGGCAACCTTCAAGTTTCTTTCCCTCAGCATCTGGAATGCTTGTGGAGATGTCACTTCATGAATCAAGTGCAGCCCCACAAATAACTGAGTTTGCCCGTTAGGAAGCTCTCTTATTGAATGCAGGTCCCACACCTTATTGAACAAGTTTTTAGACATATTCATCAGTTTTTTGCTTTTTCTTGAAAGTCAGCGCTTTATTGGCGCCCTTGATAATTGCATTGACAGATGCCATTATCACATCAGGCTCAACTGCCTCGGAAATAAATACATTCTTCTTCTCATCTTCAAACTTTATTGAGACGCTTGCAAGCGCATTAGTGCCACCTGTAACCGCCCTTAGGTTGTATTCCTTAAGGTTGATAAACGGTCCCATGATTGATTTTATGGCATTAGAGGCTGCATCAACAGGCCCGACACCAGTCGCTGTGCCTAATTTTTTTTCTCCATTCACTATCAACCCAATTGTTGAGTTTGGCGTTATCCTGTTTCCCGTGATAACAGTTAACTCATCGAGCTTTATTAAATCATCTTCTTTTTCCAATTCATGAACGACATCAAAGGCTAAAGCGATTATATCCTCTTTTTCAATCTCTTTCTGCTTGTCGGAAAGTTCCTTTACTTTTGCAGTAACCTTGTCAAGCTGGGCTTTGTCAAGATATATGCCTGCCTGCCCCAGCACCATGCTGACTGCATGCTTGCCTGAAAGCTTTCCAAAAACAATCTTATCCCCTATCCACCCAATGTCTTCCGGAACCATTATTTCATAAGTTTTTGCGTAAGAAATCACGCCATGCTGGTGTATGCCTGACTGGTGGGCAAATGCATTTCTGCCGACAATTGCTTTGTTCCTCTGTATGTCCATCTTGCTTAGCTTTGAAACAAGCTGGCTTGTATTGAATATCTCCTTTGTGTTGGCATTTGTGTAAGCATTATAGTACTCTCTCCTTGTCTTTAAAGCCATTATCACTTCTTCCAAAGCTGTGTTGCCTGCTCTTTCGCCTATCCCATTGATTGTCCCTTCCACTTGTGTTGCGCCATTCATTATTGCTGCAAGGGAATTGGCAGTTGCAAGCCCGAGGTCATTATGGCAGTGGGCGCTCAAAACAATTCCTTGTAGGTTAGGCACATTCTCTAAGATATACCTAAATCTTGCTCCGAATTCATCCGGCTGAGCATACCCTACTGTATCAGGAATGTTGGTGGTTGTAGCTCCTGCAGCTACAGCTTCTTCTATAACATTGCACATGAAACCCATTTCTGTCCTAGAGGCGTCTTCTGGAGAAAATTCAATGTTATCACAATAGGACTTTGCGTATTTGACCATGGTTCCAAATGTATTTGGGAGGTTGCAACAAACACATGTATTCTTGGCTTCTCGGCTTTTTTGACAGCGTTCCATGCTGCATCTATGTCTTCCTTTGCTGTTCTCGCCAATGCGCAGATAACAGGAGCCTTTACTTCCTTGGATATTGATTCCACTGCCTCGAACGAGCCTTTAGACGCAATTGGAAATCCTGCTTCAATTATGTCGACATTGAGCTTCTCAAGCTGCTTTGCTATCATCAGCTTTTCATTTGGCGCGATGTTCGCGCCAGGGCTTTGCTCTCCATCCCTCAAGGTTGTATCAAAAATATAAATTTGTTTCATTTTGTTTCCATCTATAATTTTCGATTGGGTGTTCAGTATATTCTAGAATTTTGACCAAGCAATGAAAGCCCCCTGAATATACCAAAAATGGGGCTCATAACAGCAGTAGAATAAATAGAGTGAAAGCCAACAAGTACATGCTCAAGCTTTTATTTCTAATAATATTGTGCATTCTAACTCGCTGTTATTGATAACTCTTATTTAAATGTTTTTGTTGGTGTTGATTGTTAATGTGTTATTGAATAGTATTTCGTGCTGAATTATTATTTTAAAAAATGGGGACGGAGGAATTTGAATCCTCGACATTCCGCATCAAAATATATTTTTGATTCCACGGTATCAAACATTCATCGCCGATTTCTCAGCTCAGAATACCGCCTTCAGCCGTGTGCTCTATCCTGAACACAGGCAAGCCTGTTTTTACCCAGGCTGAGCTACGTCCCCAATAAAAAGGACAGAACTAATAACAATTTAAAATAGTTTCGTTTCAAGTTAGTTTTTTCCTATAAAACCAACATCCAATAAATTCCTCTTGATTTACTTTCCATTTAATTTTTCCATCTTTTCCGTAACCATTCATTTCCCAGAATTCAAGGACGCTGTTTTTGAAAAAATTATTCCTATAAGGATTATTTTTTATATCCCTTCATCATCAGAATCTTCAACATCCTCTTCCTCAACATCCAGCTCTTCAAAACCCTCGCTTTTTTCTTCAGCTGGAATATTTGTCCTTATTTTAGAATCAGACTCATTTTGAATGTCGGCTTTTCCTACAATCTCGAGCTTGCCCAACCTTCCAGTTGTCAGCTGCATTTCGCCTTGCCATTCGCTTACATAGCCGTTTGAGAGATGAACTTTGTCGCCAGCTTTTATCTTTTCAATGTCATCATTCCACAATGTTAATTTAATGTCCCCGGTCTCATCTTTTGCGATTGCAGTAGCAACCTTGCCCGGTTTGCCAAATTTCTCGAATTCACGGGCAATTCCTACATCAACAACATCAACAACAATATCCACATTGCCATGCTTCGGCTTTAAGTCTTTTATCTGCATTTTATAGTTGATTTATTTAATTTATATATAAATCTATTGCATAAAAATCAAAAAAAGAAAAAGTAAATTTGAATATGCCAATTGCTTAGAATGGGTTATTGCTGCTCTGTGGTTTGCTCTTTTTTCTTTTTTGCCATTAAACATCACCTCGCTTGCTTTAGGTATATTGCCGGCATAAGGAGTAACTTTTAGCGGTTTAAATGCATTGCGAAAAAGCTCGTAAAATCCATTTTTATTGTAATATTGAAAGAAAATAATTTGCGAGTAAAAATCCGAAATTCGTTTGCAATATGGAAAATAATTTTCTTAGTAAATTTAAGGCGTCAATAATAAAACAAAAATTATCACCATTCAATATTATTTACAGCCCTTTGGACTACTTCACTCAAGGCAGGGTGAATGTGCACTGCATCCTTTATTGCGTCTGTTGTCAATCCTGCCTTCATTGCAACAATCACTTCGTGTATCAATGTTGAGGCATGGGAGCCAAGAATATGGCAGCCGAGAATTTTTCTGGTTTTTTTGTCGGCAAATATTTTTACAAAGCCTTCATTGTCCTGCAGGGCAATTCCCATTCCAGACTTTATAAAATCGTACATGCCTTTTGCATAATACATTTTTCTTTCCCTCAAATCCTGCTCCCTTAAGCCAACTCCTGCAATCTGGGGTGAGGTAAAAATTGCGTGGGGCATTGCCTCATAATCCACTTTAACTCTCTTATCCAGAATGGCGTTGTAATAAACATGCTGCGACTCAAGATTCGCGCTGTGCTTGAACAGGAATTTTCCGGCTATGTCGCCTAAAGCCCAGATATTTTTGGCTGTTGTCTCTAGATATTCGTTCGTTTTTATGAATCCCTTATCATCAATCTCCACATTAGTCTTTTTGACATCAAGAAGGTCTGTATTGGGGATTCTGCCTGTAGCAACAAGAAGCTGGTCAGAAACAAGCTTTTTCTTTGATTTTTTGCCTTCTGCCTCAACAACAAATTTGCCTTTTTTCTTATGCACTTTTTTTGTATTAAATCCAGTCAGTACATTGTATTTGCCCTTAAAGATTTCAGTAAATTTGGAAGCTATTTCCTCATCTTCATTCGGGATTAATATATTTCCTCTTTGAATTATGTTAATTTTTGTTCCTAAGGAGCCATAAAAATGGGCAAGCTCAGCAGCAATATAGCCGCCGCCAAGTATGGTCATTGCCTTTGGTTGCTTTTTCAGCCTTAAGGCTTCGTCGCTTGTCATAAAATCAACCTCTTTCAGTCCTTCTATTAACGGCACTGATGGCCTTGTTCCTGCAGCAATAACCACTTTTTCTCCTTTAATTGTTTCATTGCCGGCTTTTAATGTCCTGTCGCCAATAAATTTAGCCTCAGTCTTAAACAGAGTTGTGTTTTTGTCCTCGATTATTGCCTCTTCTATTTCTTTTGCATCTTTGTCAACTATGCTTGAAGCCCTTGCCGTTATCTTTTTAAGATCGATAGAAGAAATTTTAGAATTTATCCCAAATAATTTTGCTCTGTTTATTGTTTCAGCGACATCTGCACTATGAATTATTATCTTTGATGGGATACAGCCTCTGTTCAGGCAGGTGCCGCCCATTGGACCTTTTTCAACAACAGCAACTTTCATTCCCATTTCAGCAGCTGCAGAGGAAACATTCAAGCCTGAGCCTGCACCGATAACAATCAAGTCAAAAGTTTGCATTTTTAATTTAAATTTTCATTGCTGAAGTTTGATTATTCCATTAATTATCATAAAAATCTAATCAAGATTATTGTTGTTTTTATTTGTTGCGTTTTAGAATTAGGCTATTTTCTGACAACCCCAGTCTCTATCGCTGCCATTTTAACAGCCTCTGCCACTTTTGGCACTACCTCTTTGTCCAAAGTGTACGGCAATATCCTTTCTCTTGTCGGAGCTATGCAGTTTGCCAGCGCGTTGGCAGCGGCTATCTTCATTTCATTGTTTATGGCAATCGCCTTTGCATCCAAAGCGCCCCTGAAGACTCCTGGAAATGCCAATGAATTGTTAATCTGGTTTGGGAAATCGCTTCTTCCTGTGCCGACAACAGCAGCAATTTTTCTTGCTTCGCTGGGCATAATCTCCGGAACAGGATTAGCCATTGCAAAGACTATGGCATCTTTGTTCATTCCCTTCAATTCATCTGCAGTGAGCAGATTGCCTGTTGAAACGCCTATAAAAGCGTCTGCTCCCTCCAAAGCGTCCCTCAAAGTGCCTCTTCTTCTTGAATTATTTGTTACCTTGGCCAATTGTTTCTTGAACTCGTTCAAATCAGGCCTGCCATCATAGACTATGCCTTTGCTGTCGCACACAACTATCTCCTTGACAGAAGTGCATATGCTCTTGTCAATGCCAAGGCAGAGCAAAAGCTTTGCTATAGCTGTTCCCGCCGCCCCTGCGCCATTGACAACAACTTTCATTTCCTCTAAATCCTTGCTAACTGTTTTTGCGGCATTCGTCAAGGCTGCAAGAATCACGATTGCTGAGCCGTGCTGGTCATCGTGCATCACTGGAATCCCAATATTAAGCAATGCCTGTTCTATTGTAAAGCACCTTGGCGCCGCTATGTCCTCAAGATTAATGCCGCCAAACGCTGTAGCAATATTCTTTACAATGCTTATTACCTCTTTGTCGTCCTGCGTCTTTATGCATATTGGAAAAGCGTCTATATTCGCCAGCTCCTTAAAAAGAACACATTTTCCCTCCATTACCGGCAAGGAAGCTTCTGCACCTATGTTGCCTAAACCTAGCACAGCGCTTCCATCTGTGACAACAGCTACAGAATTTGATTTTATTGTGTAATCGTATATTTTGCTTTTGTCTGCTGCAATCTCCCTACAAACCTCAGCAACTCCTGGTGTGTAAACCAAGCTCAAGTCGTCTTTTGTTTTGACGCTTACTTTGGATTTTGTTGCAAGCTTTCCCTTATTAAGCCTATGGAGCCTTAAAGCCTCTTCTTTTAGATCCATTATTTGTGTATGGAACTTGGGCCTCTTTTTAAAGCTTATCCCAACAGAATTTATAATCTTTATTAAAAACTTAGTCAATAGTCCTTATTTCAAGAATGTCCACATCATTCCTTGGGTTTACGTCTGATACAATGACAACTCTGTCATCTTTCACTAGAAAATTCTTTTCCTTCAGCATTAAAATTGCACTATTCAGCATCTCCTCAAAATCATCGCTAAAGCTTATCTTAAGTGGAAAGGAACTCCAATAGAGCATAAGCCTTTTTCTCACTTCCTCATTGTTGGTAAATACAAAAATGTCGTTATTTGGCCTTTGCTTTGTAACCATGCTGAGCAGTTTCCCTGTCTTTGAAAATACAATAATAGCTTTTGCATCGAGATTTTCAGCATTTATGCAGGCGCCTAATGTTATGGCTTCTTTTACATTTTTTGTTTTAAGTCCGTCGCTCGGCATTTCAAACTTAAGTTTTGTCTGGACATTTTTTGCTATTTTATGCATTGTTTCAACGCATTCAACAGGATACTCGCCTTTTGTTGTTTCGCCCGAAAGCATAATGCAGTCTGCCTTTTCAAAAACAGCATTTGCAACATCTGTAACCTCTGCACGTGTTGGCCTTGGATTTTGTATCATTGACTCCAGCAAATGCGTGGCAATTATCACAGGCTTGCCAGTTTCGACACACCTCTTTACCATATATTTTTGCACGATTGGTATTTGCTCAAATGGAATCTCAACGCCAAGGTCGCCTCTCGCTACCATGACACCATCTGCCTCTTCTATTATCTCATCCATATTGTCAATACCTTCTTGGTCTTCTATCTTTGCGATTATCATGGCATTTGAGCCCAAGCTGCTGAGAATCTCCTTCATTTCTTTGATATCCTGTTTGCCCCTTACAAAAGACTGGGCAACATAATCAATTCCATTAGACACTCCCAGCTTTATATCTTCAATGTCTTTTTTCGTGATTGAAGGCAAGCCGGTCTTTATACCGGGAATGTTAACGCTTTTCCTTTTGCCAAGATTTCCTCTGTTTAACACTTTACATGTTACATTGTAAGGCTCAACATTTAATACTTCAAGCGCTATCAACCCGTCGTCAATAAGTATTATCTGCCCTTTTTTAACTTTCTTTATTAAATGCGCATAATCAATGAAAGTGTGCTTTTCCCCTTCCTGTATATCGCAGGCGCTGCTCACTGCAATCTTAAAGGTGTCCCCTTCCTCCAAGCCAACTTCTGTTTTTGCGCTTGTCCTTATCTCAGGACCCTGTGTGTCAAGCATCAGGCCTATTGGGAATGTGCTTTGCTGGCTTATTTTCCTTATCCGCTTCATTACAATTTCGTTCCAGGCTGGCTCGCCATGGGACATATTGATTCTTGCAATGTTCATTCCAGCCTCAGCCAGTTGCCTTATCATTTCCTCGCTTTCAGTTTTAGGCCCTATGGTGCAGATTATCTTGGTTCTTCTCATAGCTAGAAAGGCAGGAGAGAATGTTTTTTAAAGGTTTCTTGTAAAGTTAATTTTTCACAATCTTTTAAAAAATTCCATCTTGTTCAGCTGCAATATTACTAATATTAACATAACGGCAATCAGCATAATAATATAGTATCCCATGCCTATTGTCAAGCCGACCGCTGCAACCGCCCAGATTGAGGCTGCTGTTGTAAGCCCATGAACCTCGTCTTTTGATTTAAAGATGGTTCCTGCCCCTAAAAAGCCAACTCCTGTCGCTATGCCTGCAATGATTCTTGCAGCCTCGTTTGGCAGTGCTTCAATGGTTACAAGCACGAACAATGCAGAGCCCAAGCAGACAAGCATGTGTGTCCTCACGCCTGCAGGCTTGTGAAGAACTTCCCTTTCCAATCCAATCAAGCCGCCCGCCACAACCGCAAGAACCAACCTTAGGAATATTTCTGTGTATTCCAGCATCTTATCCCTTCTTCCTTTCCATCTTCAGCGGCCAGTCGCTTGGCGCGTAAGTCATAGAGATCATCGCAGCAACAAACATCAAGGTAAAGAACAAAACCAATGTGAAGCCCCATGTCATTGACTTTGGCAGGATATAGAAAGCAGAAATCAAAAATCCTACAATGCTGGTAATCATATACCCTCCAGATAATGGAGCGACATTAAATTCCTTCTGATGCATAAAAATCACCTTTTTTGCATATTCTTAGCTTGGGTTTATTTAAACTTAACGAAATTGAGCTTGTCGATATGTTTTCTCGCCTGCCCTATATTTCTTGTAAAATTATTCATAAATTCTTCCATCATACTTGATGCAATCTCTTTTAGCTCACCGCTTGTCATTTCACCAGATTTGTAATTACGATAAATTTTATTTAGCTCATTATCGTCTTCAACAATATGCTGCTTCATCAATTCAAAAATCATATCTTTTTCTATAACTGCTCCAAGCTTTCTATGCTCATTTAGAGTGTCTCTTCCCCCAGATAAAGCATTCTTAATTTTTCTTTTAACTGATTTGATGTCCTCAGGCAATTCTATGCAACTTTCAGGCTTTGACTTGCTCATTTTAATGTCGCCATCTAAAGATGGAGTATATTTATGATAAAGCCCAGCTGGCAAAAAGAATTTTCTTTCCTTAAACCTTCTTACAATATCTCTTGTCAATCTAATGTGTGGATCTTGGTCAACTCCTACTGGGATTATGCCTGGCATTCTTTCCTTAAATTGAGGGTAAAGTATATCAGCAACCTGTGTCATTGCAGCCATTATCTTGCCAGGATCTGCAGAGCCATAAATTGCCTCAAATTCGTTAAGCGTAATTTTCTTTGCAAATTCATATGCATTGTTCATAACTTCTTTATTTTCTGATTGAAAATAAAATACTGTTTTTTTAACATCAAGACCCAGAGCTACATAAGCTGGAATGTGGAAGTCTAGGGCCCTTTTCCTTGCTTCTTCTAAAGTAACACCTCTTGTTGATGCTGCTTCTAAATCCGCTACAAGAATATAAGTTTGAGCGCCATGCTCCTGAAAGTATTTGATGTTCTCCACCACCATTTTTGTACCAAAGTGTATTTTTTCATTAGAAGGCATTATTCCGCTAAGAACATAGTATTCTTTCCTGTGCTTGATAGCGTCAGCTATGATTTTTAAGTCTCTTCCAGCAAAAACAACATTCCTTCGCATTATTCTATTTGGCTGTGGAAACAACTTACTGTCAAAAATCTCCAATCCGAAATCTTTTATTATTTTCTCGTAATCTTCCAATAAGCCAGAACCCCATGGATCGATAATTTTTTGTTTCATGACATTAAATTTTTTATAGGTTATTTAAATCTTCTCAAAACAAAGTTATAAGAATGCCTCCAATTAGCATTATGATAGTGCCTATCAATGCGTTTTTTATATTTTTCTCATCAAAAAATAGATAGCCGAAAAGTATGGCAAAAATAACACTGCTTCTCTTTAAAGATATGACATAAGGCACTATGGCAATTAGCATTGCATATGCAGAAGTCACCATCATGAAGGCAGATGAAATTCCCAATAATCCAAGAGCGCTGAAATCAGCTTTTATCTCTTTTATTTTTTTATTGAAATCAAGAATTATCAATGGAGCCATCACTACTGACGCAAAAAGATATACGGCAAAAGCATAAAACATTGGGCTGGAGTTTATAATCCCCATCTTACCTAAATTTGCAGAAATGCTGAATATAAATGCCACAATAAGAACATAAAATGAGCCTTTGTCCTTGAGCAACGCTCTGAAAGGATAAAAAAATCCCTTTTTGTAGTCTTTAATATGGATTGAGTATGCACCTATTACAATAAGAAAAATTCCTATAAATCCGTAAAATGTCGGCATTTCATCAAGCATAAGATAAGATGTAAAGACTAAAAACAAGGGTGTTACACTAAGCATAGGCATTGAAATTGACAAATCGCTTATTTTTATTGCTTTGAACAGCAAATAAGTTGAAAGCGTCAGCAGTATCCCATTCAATGCGGCAATCCAATATACATTTGAGTTAATTCTTTGAGGGTAATTAATGTACAAAAAAATTAGCATGAATGGCAGCGCGAAAGCATACTGCGCCCACACCACAATTGAATTACTGACTTTCTTAAGTTTTTTCATTGATGCAAACATTGTTGCATCTCCAAGTCCTGATATAATGGAAAGAAGTGCCCATAACATTTTATTTCAGGCTCTGAAGCATCTCTTGTATCGCAGCAGTCCTGTCTTTTTTGCCAAATATTGAAGTGCCTGCCACAAATACATTGGCGCCTGCTGCATATGCAAGAGGGGCTGTGTATGGGTTGATGCCGCCATCCACTTCAATATCAAGTTTTGGCTTTAGCTTCCTCAATTCTTCTATTTTAGGCATTGCTGAGGCAATGAATTTCTGACCAGCGTAGCCTGGCTCAACAGTCATAATAAGCACCATATCAACTAAGTCAAGATATTTCTTAATTCTTCCCAGTGGGGTTTTAGGTTTAATGGAAATGCACGCTTTAACGTTACTTTTCTTTATTAAGTCAATTTGCCTTAAAGGGTCTCTGCACGCCTCTTCATGAATTGTTATTGAATGAGCGCCTGCATCAAAAAATCCTTTCAGATAAGCCTCACTGGGCTCATGAACCATCAAATGCACATCTAAAGGAACATGGGTTTTTATGGCCTTTACGAAGTCAGCATCAACAGTTGTTGGCGAAACAAAAATACCATCCATTATATCAATATGGATCAGGTCGGCATATTTCTCAACTTCTTTAATTTCGCGATTGATTCTTGATATATCAGCTGAAAGAATTGATGGCGCTATTTTTATTTTCGGCATTTTTGTAGTTCCTTCCAATATCACTTCTTAAATTTTATTTAAATTTAATTGTTCAGAAAACAGCTCTTTAAGGGCGTTTAAAGCTATTTCCCTTCTTTTTGGAAAAGCGGCAACGCTCATTTTCATATGAAAGCACTTTCCAGAATCTGTAAGTACCAGTTTTTTTTCATTGAGCCACGAGTGCTTGTCAAATCTCAGAAAAAAATTCATGTCCTTGTCGAGTCTTGATGCAATTTGCTGCAATATTCTTTGCTTTTGAATTTCTTCCAAATTTTCTATTAGTTTTTTAAGAAACAGGTTTATAAAACTGTCTTTTGTCAGCTTTGCTTCAATCACAAGTATTTTCCTTTCGTTAAACCCAGCAGCCTCTTTTTTTTTAAGCTCAATTTTGTTTTCTTCAAGATTGAAGGGAAAAAGCCTTAAATACGCATCTAAAATTGCTTCCTTGTCCTCATCTTCATAAGAAAAAACAGTCAGTTTGATTAAGTGGGCATATTTCATTTAGCATGATTCAGCTTTTCAAGCACGCTCATAACATTCCACAACTGAGTTCTTGTATACGGCTGAAGATTGACGTCGTTAACTATCTCGTCCAGATCATTTAATGCCTTATTAACCTTGATTGATACTTCTATACTATCCTTCAGGGTATTTACAATAGATTCTATTTTTGTCCTTACATTTCTTGGCACAGTGATATCTTCATGTATCTCTTCCAAGCTGTTTGCTACATTGTCTACTTCGCTTAGTTGCTCTGCCATGTTATTCATGTTCAATCTTCCTTTTTTATTTTCTTAAGAATTTCAGACTGCAGCTTTGAGGCTCTTTCCCTCACTTGAGCTTCCTGCTTCTCCATTGTCCTTATTCTCAACTCGAGCATCTCTTTCTTTGACTGCAAATCGGCTTTTAGCTCATTCTTATCTGATTCAACCATAATATTGCCGACAATTTTGTATGCCTTGTCAGTGTTTTCCAGCTCGCTCAAAGCGGAATCAACCTCTACAAGCTGCACTTGAAATTGCTGCTTTTGACCCAAAAAATTCTGCAGGCTTTGCTCAAACATCTGCAACTGGCTTATTTTTTGCTCTGTTTCTTTTGAAACTTCCATTTTGCCTATTTCGCTTTTATTTTTGTAGAAACACTTCTTTGCTTGAAAAGTATTTTGCTTCCGCAATACGGGCACCTTATCCTTTTTCTTAGATACTCCATAGATACTTTTTTATTGCAGTCAAAGCACTTGTACTCTGCCATTATGCCTCCTCTGAAGCTTCTTCAGTTTCCATTTCTTCCTTAATGAGCTGCAACTCTTCATCAGGCACCATTGCCTCTTCTTTTACTAGTATTTTCTTTGAAACAGAATAGGCTTTACCTGTGAATTTGGAGTTGCATTTCCTGCACTGCCATATTCCGACAGCCAATCTCTTTACAGCCATTTTGCTGCAGTAAGGGCATTTATGTAGCTTCCTCTGCTCTGCCTCAATTTTAGAAAATTTAAGCTTTAGTTTTCTGCCGTATCTTGCTCCAAATCTCTTAACAGAGCCGAGTTTTTCTTGAATCTTCATTTTAAGCTATACAATCCAATTTTTTACTCATTAAATGGGGCTGCCCGGAATTTCATCAACCGTTTGCATTCGTCAAAAGTTTTCATTCGAGGGACTTTATGTCCCTACCAGTTTTCTTTTGGTCAAGCTTTTCTTTGCGAGGCTCTCTTGAGCGAGCAAAGAAAAGGTTGTTTTGAACCGGGGTCTTCTGGTCCCAAACCAGAAAGGATGTGTCCAAGCTACCCTACAGCTTCATGCAGTGAGTTTTGTTGTGTTTTAATGTCACTAGTCCCATGCTTGGTAGCTTTCTAGCCCCGCCTACGAGTATTAATACCTTGTTTTTAAATCTATCGTTGGAAAGATAATTTTGAAGCAAATTCATAAAAATAAAACTGGCAAAGAATGTGGGCAAGAGATTAAAAAAGTTGTTTTAAAGATACCATAAAAGCCCATTTTGAGTTAACAGCTGGAAAATATCTTAATCTTTATAAATCATCATTAATTCTACATGGATATGGCACTAACAGAAGCGCAGAGGTTTCATTTAAAGAAGTTCATTAAGGAATTGGAACGGCATAGGGGCAGGCATACTGAGTTAGTCAGTGTTTACATTCCGAAGGATTATGATATGAACAAGATAATCAACCATCTTGCTCAGGAGCAGGGTACAGCATCAAATATTAAATCATCAGCAACAAGGAATAATGTGACAGACGCCCTTGAAAGGATGATTCAGCACTTAAAGCTATTCAAGACAACGCCAGCAAATGGGTTAGCTGTGTTTTCCGGCAATGTGGCTGAAAGAGAGGGGCAGCAAGACTTTAAGGTTTGGAGCCTAGAGCCGCCTGTGCCGTTAAAGACAAGGATTTACAGGTGTGACAAGGAATTTGTTCTTGATATACTAAGAGACATGCTTGAGGCTAAAGAGGTTTATGGATTGGTTGTCATGGACAGGAGAGACGCCAATCTGGCTCTTCTCAAAGGAAAGACAATTATTCCAATCGTTAAAACTCATTCAGAGGTGCCTGGAAAATTTAAAGCGGGGGGACAATGTCTTGTAAAAGGTACTTTAATTCAATCAACTGATGGCCTCGTCCTGCCAATTGAAAATTTTCATAATCCAAAAAGTGTCAAAAGTATGATTACAGAAAATTTATCAATGTCGGACTCAGC
The DNA here is from genome assembly GCA_016192985.1 of Candidatus Woesearchaeota archaeon. GTDB lineage: Archaea > Nanobdellota > Nanobdellia > Woesearchaeales > GW2011-AR4. The sequence continues at coordinate 19,527 of JACPTC010000024.1, forward strand.
AATAGCTGATAAATGGAATGTAAATAAGGAAGAAGTTTACAAGATAATTACAAGATATCCTAGACTTGAAGTACAATCCTCTAAAGACCACATATTTTTTGTCTCAACTCCAAATGGGCTTATTGAAAGAGCTGCTGAAGAGCTTAAAGTAGGAGATTTCTTAATTATGCCTGAAAAAATTGATATAAAGGGTGATGTACAGAGTATTAATTCTAAAAAATACTATAATTCATTTATAGTTACTAAAGAAGGTCAAGAACTTCTAAAACAAGCACGTTTAAAAATGAAATCGCTTCAAAGAGAACTAGCTAAAAGAATTGGTGCAACACAAACAACAATCTCTTCTTATGAAATTGGCAAACTCCATGCTGAAAAAGAGCCGTTAAAGCGCTTATGCGAAGAATTAGGCATAGATTTTGAAGGATTTATACAAAAATACACTAAACAGCATCATCACCAGAATGTAAGTATAAGATTACCTGAAACCTTAAATCCAGATTTTGCACAATTTCTCGGTTATTTTATAGGTGATGGCTGTTTAGAGACCGATAGACTTACGTTCTTCGAACAGGATAAACAAGTTGCTTTAGCTTATAAAAAGAGGTATGAAAAATATTTTAATCTAAGAATAAGTTATCGTTTCAGAAAAAGTAAGAGTTATCATCAATTAAGATTCACCAGTAGGCCGCTTGTTAGATTAATTATAAATGAATTTCCAGAAATTAGAAAAGCATTGGATACTGAGATTCCAGAAAAAATTCTTAAGTCAAAAGATGAAGTAATTGCGGCTTTTCTAAGGGGGTTATTTGACGCAGAAGGGTATATCTCAGGAAAATTAGCTATTGGGATGAACAATAAAAAAATAATTCAACAAATACAAATGGCTTTGCTTAGATTTGGAATAATATCTTCTATGCTTGAATATGACAACAAACAAAATCCTTATAGTAGAAAACATAGATTCACATTAGAAATGTCGGAAAAAGAATCTTTAGAATTATACCAAAAGTTTATAGGTTTCTCGTCTAAAATGAAGTCAGAAAAATTAGAAACAGGCATAAAAAATAGAACACTTAGGAGCAATGTGCGACAGATTATTATTCCAGGTAAAATGATTGGTAAATTGCTAAAAGAAGCTGAGTATAGTTTAGGAAACTTCCGAGTTTCTTTGTTTTTTACAAACAAAAGAATGATGAGTAAAGCAGTTTTTTACAATAAGTTTGTACCTCAAATAAAAAATAGTAAACTTAAAAAAGAATTACTTAGAATTTATAACATACCTATTTTGCCTGTAAAAATACATAAAATTGAATTTGTAAAAGAAAATATGGAGATGATTGACATTTCTGTAAAAGATAAGAGTTTTATAGCAAATGGGTTAATAGTTCATAATTCAGCCCAAAGATTCCATCGCCTTATAGAAGGGGCAGCGAAAGACCATTATAAGAAAGTGGCTGAATATATGAAAGAAGCCTTTCTTAATATGGAAGGGTTGAAGGGAATAATTGTTGGCGGCCCAGGCCCCACGAAATATGATCTTGTTGAAGGTGGCTACATAACAAATGAAGTGAAGAAGAAAATAATTGCAATAAAGGATTTAAGCTATACCGGCGAATTTGGCCTTGAGGAGTTGCTTGAGAAAAGCCATGATGTTTTGGCTCAGGAAGATGTAATTGAGGAGAAGAAAATAGTTGGCAAGTTCTTTGAGATGCTTGCAACGAAACAGAATATGGTTGCTTATGGAGAATCTGATGTAATGAAAAAGCTTAAAATGGGCGTTGTTGATATCCTGATTTTATCAGAAGACTTGCCTGATGAGAAAATTGAGGAGTTTGAGGCAACTTCAAAGCCAGTTGGAACAGAAATAAGGATTATTTCAACGCAAACAAGGGAAGGAGTCCAGCTCCGTGATTTGGGAAAAGTAGCTGCTATTTTAAGGTATGAGGTTTACGTATAAATATTTTAACCACATAAAAAAAAGCATATGAGCATTGTAGAAGAGGCTTTCCAGCAGCTGTATCGGAACAATGAAACAAAATACAACTTCTCCCTAAAATATTCCAGAAAATTCAAGCCTTACAATGCAAATGTAAAGCGATACGGGAGTAACTTGGTTTTTAGTCTTAGCAAGGAATGGAAAAAGATAAGCAAAGAGATTCAGATAGGACTTGTTCAGGAGCTGCTGGTTAAGACTTTTAATGATAAAAAACAAACAATTAATATGGAGCTTTATAATTTGTTCATTAAAAATATACATTTAGCTGTTCCAAAAACAAAGACGGATGAGGTTCTTGAAGCGTCGTTTGAAAGGGTCAACGAGGCGTATTTCAATGGAATGCTAGAAAAGCCAAATCTGCAGTGGGGAAATGCCTCAACAAGCAAGCTAGGCTCTTATGAGTACGGCTCAGACACAATAACGATAAGCACGATTTTCAAAAATGAAAGGCGTGAATTGCTTGACTATGTTATACACCACGAGATGCTCCACAAAAAATTCAAGTTCCAGAGCAAAAACGGAAGGAATGTGCATCACAGCAACGAGTTCAGGAGAATGGAAGCTAAGTTTGAAAATCATGATTTGATGGAAAAGGATATATCAAAATTAGCAAGAAAATATCGTTTTGGCTCAAAGCTATTTTTGAATTTTTGATTTCTAATATACATATTTCATACTGCTCAGATTAAAAAACTTTAAATACATCACATTTTAACCTTTATATAGATGTTGAATGGCTGAAAAAATATTTCCCCTTGCGGCGATGGAAAAATTGATTAAGGAAGGCGGCGCTGACAGGGTATCTGACAAAGCAAAGGTCGCATTGAGAAATGCTATTGAGGAAATAGCGCACGAAATTGCCGTGAAATCCATTAAGCTTGCTGTTCATGCGGGAAGAAAAACAATCAAGGCAGAAGACATTAAACTTGCTGTTAAGGAATAGTTTTTTAGGCAGGCAAACACAATCAAATAACAAACTTTAAATATATTTAATGGCAAAATTTCAGTTAATGTACTGCATCTTTAAAAACAGGAGAAAGGTTACAAGGAAAAAAGAGAACAAAGCTCAGGTTACCTTTTACGCAATTCTTGGCTTATTCTTGTTTATGTTTCTAATTATAGGGGTGTTTTACTATAATAATGTTAAAGAGCAGCGGGCTAGAGAAGAAGCTGCTAAGATACAGGAAATAAACCTTAATGCTCAGGAAATAGAGAGATTAGTAAGCGACTGCATAAGAAAGGAATCGTTTGATGGCTTAAAAATACTTGGACGGGCAGCTGGATATTTTGAGATTCCAATGCTTATAGACTATAAAGGCACTGCAATGTGGCAGTTCGATCAGGCAAACATTCAGCCATTTCTCAACCAAACTCAGGAAAGATTGATTGAGTATGTTGATAAGAATGTTCCAAAATGCTTTGAAAATGCAAATGTTACCCAGTACGGGTTTTTAATAGAGAAAAAAGAGCCAAAAACCTTTATGGAATTTGGCGCAAGCGATGTCACAATAAAAGTTATTTACCCAATAAAGGTAAGCAAAGGGCAGTTTACAAAGGAATTTTCTGAATTTTTTAACACTTTTAACATAAGGTATCGTGCTATTTATGAGGCTGCAACTGAGGTTAATGAAAGGCTTTTTGACGCTGATTTTGACATAAAGAATCCACTGAAGAAACTTGATTACTTAAAGGGCATGGATTTTGACATTAGCTACAAGATGCTGCAAGAGGATATTATAACTTTTACAGTTACAGATAAAAGGTCAATAACTCCTGAAAACCAAAATTATATGTTCAGCTTTGCGGCAAAGCTTGGAAACTCCACATTGAAAAAGTTAACCACTTTGCAGAACAGAAGCGCAACGAATCCTGCGGTGCTGCCTTATACAATTTATTCTGTTGACAAGAAAGCGCAGCTTGATATTTTTGCAGGAACAACAGTAAATCTGGATGGCAAGGATGCAGAATATATTAGCGTGCAGCAGGCTTATCCAAATAATTTGACAACAAAGGATATCCCGCAGCATAAGAAAAACGACCAAATTGTAAGGAGAGGTGATGACAGCTATGTGATTGACAATCCTGTTTACAACTTCGAGCCGACAGGAATAAGGTTCAACAAGCCAGAAAAATTGACTATTTATTATGAGGATGAAGCAAAGGCAGGCAAAGGCGTTGGAATTTTGATGGGCAAGAAAGACGCAAAGAAAAAAGGAAGCGGTGAAGGAAAAAAATATGGTTATGAAGATTTCTTCTGGGTTCCTATTCCCTCAAGCCATGACATTCAGAATAAAAGAGTTATAGCAAACATACTTGGCTTTACATCCTTCACAGCAGTAAACTGCGCTTCACAGCAATTAAAGGACAAAATAGGAGAGCATTTTTTTGAGCCGGAAACTACTTGTTATGTTAGTTTGGCGATAATGATTTTGGCAATTTTGTTGGTTGTAGTTACATTTGGTGCTGGACTGGCTGTTGCCGCTCTTGGAGCTACTGCTGCACCCGGAAGTGCTTTGGCCGTGGGGGCTGGCGCTCTTAGTAGTGGATATATGGCAGCCGGTGCTTCAGCAATTGGTACTGCTATTGGAGTAGGTGCTGGAGTAGTCACTGGTGTGGTCGCTGCTGTATCTGTTATTAGTACAGGTATGTCAGTCATCGGCTCAACCACAGACGCTTACTGGGGAACATCAGGAGATAATTGCGTAACATTTTACCCATTGTGCGACCAGAATGTTGAAATTGTTATGGAGAAATCAACCGATGAGGCAGAAGGGCAATGCGTTCCTGAAAAAGGGCAAAGAGTTGCTGCAGGCACTGCTTCTATGGTATGCGCACAAGTTGAGGGTTGCGGCAATTTCTTAGACAAGACTCTGTGCAAATCTTGCAGCATCAAGTGCACTGCCAAGGTTTATTGAAATTTTTTCAGCAAGATTTAAATATATAATGAATATAATATTCCCCATGGAACTCAAAATTGAGGAAGCAAATAAATTATTTGAGGAAATAAGTAAAGAATTGACTAGCAAATATAAAGGAAAAATAGTGGCTATAGATACAGATACTGGCAGTTATTTTATTGGCGACTCTGAGCTTGATGCTTACAAAAAAGCTACGAAAAAATATCCCGATAAAAAATTTGTATTCAAGAGAATTGGCTTTGGCTCTACATACTTTGTCGGTGCTTTATAATGAGGGGCTTCTTTAAATTTGGGAGCCCTGTTATAGATTTGTCTATTGAAGGAAGAAGAATTGGGACATTATTGGATACAGGTTTTAACGGGCATATTATGCTGCCATTGCCAATAATCAGGGAACTTGCCTTGGACAAAATTGGAATTTCTGATTATTTGACAGCAAGCGGGGATGGCAAAATAACAGAAGTGTACAAAGGTAAAATAATTTTTTTGAATGAAAAAATAGAAGTGCCTATATTGTCAACAGATGCAGATTTTTCATTAGCAGGAATGGAGTTGTTTCATGAGTGTAAGATAATTATTGAAAGGAATAAAGATTTTGTTGAAGTTAGTAAATCTGTAAAGTGAATTGTGTCTGCAATTTCTTAGATAAGACTCTGTGCAAATCTTGCAGCATCAAGTGCACTGCGAAAGTTTACTAAATAAAATATAGTGCCTAATATTTATCTATTATTGTATTCCTTTTTAATTTATTGTAATGCCTAAATTAAGTAGTGCCTAAATCTATTAACTATAATAGTGCTAATATATTATGTAATGCCTATTATTTATGGCATTTTTACATAAATAAAGCTATAATTTTCTAGTAGTGTCTAAAATTAACTAATAATAGTGCCTAAAATAACTAAAGTTAGCGTAAATCAAAACATTTAAATACTAAAGTAGTGCCTAATTATTTTATGGTATTCCTCAGGGTAAAAAAAATCAACAACAATCATTATTATTATCTTGTCAAAAGCGTCAGGATTAATGGAAAAATAAGGCAGAAGGTTGTCAAGTACATAGGCAAGTCAAAGAAACTAGCTTCTATAATCGAAAATGCTGAGCAAAAGGAAGATAGATAAAAAACTAAAGAAATATGTAAAGGACCATTTAAGTAAAGGCCACTCTAATAGTGCGGTAAAGAAAGTTCTAGTCGAGCATGGCTACGATGAAAATTATGTAGAAGGGCTTTTTAAAAAGCATTACGAGCTGCAATTTATCAAAAAATATGCCATTATTGTTTCAATGTTGTTCATAATTTCATTTTTTTCATTTAATTTTATTATGATGGGCAGTCAGAACCAAGAAATAACAGCTTATGCTCCTCTAAAAACAGAAAGCTTGGCAGAAGGATGCTGCTTGTCAGTATGCCAGCAGATTCCAAAGCAGGATTGCTATGGGGAATTTGTTGAAAAGAAGGAATGCAATGAAATCGATGAATGTGTTATTGGATGCTGCATTGACAAAGAAGGATATTGCCTGACAAATTACCTGCTTGGGAATTGCATAGGGAATTATGGGAAATTCATAAAGAACGATTGCAGTAATTTATTATTTTGCAGGAACCTTACTGATAAATCATATTCAGCAAGGCTGTATAATGTCAAAAACAAAAAGGGCAGCGGTTTCTCCAGCGTGATGACCTCTACCGATTACCATAAATCCTCGTTTATAATTAACTATTTCCTTTATGACAAAACAGATGTTGTGGGGGTTATTGGTGAGATAAAAGACAATGAAAAAATCCTTGATATGATAAATCTTTACGACGATGGCTTCCACAACGATGGAGTAAGCAACGACAATCTTTACGGCAACAATTGGCAAAGTTCAAATGTGAAAGAGTTTAATGGCATAAAAAAACTTGAAGTTTATGTAACTATAAAATATGCAGATGGAAAAGAGCAAAAAACAAACAAGACCCAAACAATAATCCTAGTAAGAGGAAAATGCCCTCCCATCTACAGTGAATGGAGCGAAATAAAAGATAGCAACATAATATTTGCAGCTAATAATTACGAAAATATAAGCAACGGATACGATAAATTTGCAGCTGACGTTCAAAATTTCCTTAATTTGTTTTTTTCTGTAAACGACTTTTCCGACTATCTTGATGAATTCAATATTTACAGGCTGGAGCAGTCATTGTCCTATTTCAATACGCCGACCTTGCTGAGTGTTGTTGCAAATTCTTGCCAATCCTACAATAAGAAGACAGATCTGGTCGTTATTTTGGATAATGCTGAGCAATATTGCAATTATGATGGGGAAAATGTAGTCAGGGTAAGCCCGCAAGTTATGTTTTATAATAACATGACATACGAAGAAATCAATGAAACTTTTGATAAATTCTGCGATTATGTGCTGACTCCAAGGAAGATTGCTGACCAGATATTGAGCTTCGCCACACCTCCGGAAGTTAATATAAACACAGCGCAAGATATAACTTACAATTCCAGCAGCATAATTATTTCATTTGAAGTGTCTGGGGTTAATTATCCAATTAATTACTCGGTTTTTGATAAAGGAGGATTATTGCAGCGCAATGTTGCATTTAGTAAATTTTCAGCTGATATTAATGTGAATCTTACAAACGGCACAAACGATTTTATGATAGTTGCTCTGGACAAAAACAGAAACAGGGCTGTAACATATATTTCGCTAAATGCCACAATAGAATAAAATGAAGAAAAAGATAGCCTTATGCATATTTTTAGCGATTTTGTCAGTTATACCTGCAAACGCTGCTAAGTATTTCGTTTTAGATATAAACAATATATTTGACTCTGTGACATTCAATGGTGTGAATGTAAAAGAAATTGAGAGGCAGATTAACTATGGTGACAAATCTGGATTTTTAATCAAAACACTCACTTTTGCAAATTCAGATATTGAAAAAGTCTATTACAACATTTCTGAAAACAGGAATTATCAAATATACCTTCCTTATGATGCAAAAGCGGCGCGAATAGAAGTTTACAATACAAGAAACTCCAAGATAATGGACATAGACGTAAGCTCTTTTGCAAATACCTGCGGCAATAATGCATGTGAAGAGCATGAGTCATACGAAAGCTGCACAAAGGATTGCAAATCCGGCAGCAAAGACGATTTTTGTGACAGCTTAGCAGACGGCACTTGCGACCCAGACTGCTCACCAAAAACAGACACAGACTGCTCTCAAGTGAGCTATAAAGGCGCAAATGAAAACCTGACAAAAACAAGTGCCGGCAGTGTTGTAAATCCAAATAAATCGCCAAAAATACCCAAAGAGCGCAAGACAAGCCTGATTTATTTTATATTGATGCCCATTACTTTGGTTTTGGTTGTAGGTGGCTTGGTTTTTATAGCAATCAAAAGAAAGAGGGAAAACCAAATTGCTAGCTCATTAAAACAATATATTATTGAAAATATTAAGAGAGGATTTACATTGCAGCAAATTAAGGATGTCTTGTACAGGGAAGGATATTCTGAGAGAGAGATTGACAAGGCTGTGAAAACCATTTAAAATGAGATTAAACAAAGCGCAGATTTCGTATTTTCTGATATTGGGATTGATATTGGTTTTTGTGCTTGGAATAGGGGTTTATTTTGTCGGAGACTTGGAAGGGCAGAAAGCAAAAAAAACAACTGAAAAAGTTCAGCAAATTAGTTTAGAGGCGCAACCCGTAAAAACTTATATCGATGAATGCATTAAAAAGGTTGCTGTTGAGACAGCATATGAATTTGGGCAAAGACAGGGTTATCATGATGTGCCTAAACCAAACCTTAATACTGATTATTCTAATGTCGCTTACTATTACTATAAAAGCAAAAATATAGTCCCTACTAAAAATACTCTAAAAAAAGAATTCTCAAAAATATTGGATGAAAATCTATTAATTGACTGCACTGATTTTTTGATATTTGAAAATCTTGGATACAGTATAGAGTTTAAAGATTTAAACTCAACAGTTCAGATATTTGAGGATAAATTAATTATTAACGTTAATTACCCGCTGCTTATTGGAAAAGGAGATTTAAAGAGTTCTATCAATACTTTTTCTTACGCACTTCCGTTCAGAATAGGGCACATAATTGATATTTCTAATGACCTAGTGAATTCAGTTGTTAGTGAGCCTTATGCTTTAGACCTTACATTATTATTAAATTTTGATGTAGGTGTTTCAGTTATACATTATGATAATTGCAATGATGTTTATATTATTGTAGACAATGAATCAAAAGTAAAGTCTAGCGATGATGATTATGTTTTTACTTTCGCTGCTGGATTGGAAGATCAGTATTGTAGGACAAATACAAGTTATCAAGAAACCAAACTTGTTATAACCTACCCTACTGTTGAAAATCATGGCCCGATATTAGAGCCAGTATATTATCTTATTGCTCATATAAATCAAGAATTTACTTACAGGTTAAATGCTTCTGATGAGGATAATGATACTTTATTTTATCTCACGGATGGTATTTTACAAAACTATACTAATGTTTTGTCCGGATTTATTAATTTTACTCCTAAGCGTGAGCAAATCGGCATTTACCAAGTCAATACAACAGTAGTTGACATAAACAGCGGACTGGATGTTAAGCAGTTTTATCTTGAAATAAAATGACCAAAAGGACATTTTCAATATTTGTAATTTATCTTTTATTATTTTCAGCAATAAGCATTCAAATTAATGCAGACGCCCCTTCTGCTGATAATCAATACCCCTTAGATGACAAGCCTGAAGTGCAGGAAAAATGGATTTTAGAGCATCCATCTTCATTTAATCCGGATAATCCAAATCAAAAAGACGCTTTTATCCGAGCTTATAATAAGGGTCAAATAAAATATCCAGACCACATAGAAGCAACGAGCAAATATGTTTCTACTTTAAATAATGGATTTGCAAATGACAAAGACAGGCAAATTGCCGCTAAATATGTTTCTTACTTGATGAATCAAAAGGGTGCAGATTTCAAGCAAGGCGATATAAAGATAACTGTAGAAGGAAACTACAGGTTAACTTATATTATCACAAGCGACGGTGTAAGATGGGATTTAAATCAATTAAGCAAAGATGAAAAATTAAAGGCTATTAAGTCAAGGCAAGATGGAACTTTAGAGCTTATATACAATGAAGGGACTGTAAATGCAAGGGGAACTTCATTGACAAAAAATCAAAATAACGAATTTGTAACAAGCAGTGGACAAACTTTTTCTGTGGAAAGTCTTAATGGAAAAACTGCAACAGTAAGCGCAAGCGGAAGCTCTTTGAACATTAAATGTGATAATGGCTGCGTTTTGAGCAAAGGCTATATGGTCACAACTTTAAATCCAAATGGAGCATTCTGGGATTTTGGGAACAATAGATTTCAAGTTGAAGACGGCGCTACACGGCTTGGACAAAATGTCCTGGCAGGAAAATACAGTTTTAGCTTAAACATAGACAAGGATGGACACACCACTTTAGACACGTCAAAAAAAATCGAACTATTCAAATTTGGGAAAATTGACAATTTAAGGAATAGTTTTATTCATCTTGAGGATCCACAAGTTAATGATGGAAAATTGCACTTTGGCACTGTTGATGTGGCAACAAGCAGAGTTGATCCAACAACAGGACTAGGAGCAGGAAAGGTAGTGGCGTGCTTTGATTGCAAGGATTTTGATAAATCTCGCCAAGGAGGAATAAATGGTTATGTGGATTTTAAATCATATCAAAACAGCAACTGCGATTCTGCCACTTGCGAAACAGTTTACAAGGCTGAGATGAAAGGATTGGTTGCTGCAAGATTTGAAAAAGATGCTTTCCATGAAGGATTTGACAGAAATTTAGTTGCTTCCTATTATCCAAACGGAAAAGATGCAAGTAAAACAGACATGGGTATTTTTACATTGGAAAGCTGCAAAGGCTGCAAAGTTGGTGCTGGTCAAATTGTAGGAATACAAACCCTCAACAATAACTTTTTCCAAATACAGAACAACTATTATTCAGACGCAAAGCAAGAACCACAATTAAGATATAAACAAATAACAACAGCACCGCAAGTAATACCTTATTTGCAGTATGCAAAGTTCAATCAAGAAGGAATAACCTTTTTCGATAAAGATATTTACAAAGAAGGAAGATTATCCGACACATTAAATACTGGCATGTATAAGTCTGACGTCTTGACCGGCAGAGATAATGCAGGCAAAAATGTCAAGAAATACATTGAGGATTTTTACACAAAAGAATACAAAGGAAATATTAGAGATGCAGTAGATAGAACAAATAGTGTATTAAGGGATAATCTAAACCCCCAATATTCGCGCAATCTGTACGTCATTGATAATACTGCATTTAACTATGATAAAAATGGCAACAAGATTAATGTTCAGAATTTGTATGTAACCACAAAAAACAATGAAGTAATAATAGACCAATTGCGTGCGGTCGAATCAGGAATTTACTCAAATTTCTTTCAAAGGGAATCCACAAAAGAAATTCTTGATATTTTGGACAGAAAAGGAATCACTGATCCACAAAAAAGGCAAGAAGAATTTGAAAGGTTAAATGCCTTAAAATCGGATGAAATCTTTTTTAAAACAAGATTGCAATTTTTATCTGCCATTATTGATGGCGGAAGAGCGATTCACGAAGACCATCCAGCAGTTTCAGAATTTATTAGGAAGCATATTTTAAATACCTTTCCAAGAGACGAAGCTGAATTGTTTTTAGGCAATTATAAAGTAAAGTATGCAGGTTCAAAAAAGATATTTGAGTGGCGTTCTGAGGGTAAAAGTTTAGAGGAGATATACAAGAATAGCGGCAGCTCTCCACAAATAAAAGCTGCTTTCCAGGAGCCTTATTTAGTCCATGCTTTGAATTCTGAAATGATATACAAAGCCAAACTTTACAATGAACCAACCTTATCAATTTATTATTTGGAAAATGGAGAGATAAAAACAAAAAACATTGACGCTTCTTTAGCAAGCAGAACGTCTGCGTTGGATGCTTCAAGAGCCTATATTAAAGACAGCAATTCATATTTTTCAGATACAAGATTAGCTTTTGATATTTACACAGGCCAAATTACCAATGAACTCATTTTGGACAAAGACAAAGAAACATTCCAGAAGTATGTTAAAAATATTCTTGGAACGGGCAAGCTGCATCCAAATTCAAGATACTATGAAGGCACGATTTACTTTTCAAACGCAGGACTGTCAGAAAAAAACTATATCCGGATTGGAGAAGGAAAATATTTTGTTGCATCAAATGAAATTATACAAATGGCAAAGAATGGAAAACTTGATGTCAATCAACTTATAGAACTATCCCAGATAAACCAAAAATACCAGCAGGATGCAAAAGCACAACAACTAAAATTATTTGCGGAAGCATTTATTCCAAAAAGCATGGCAGAATTAGCGATAAACATAGTGCCAGAGGCGGGAAGCTTGGCAAAAGGAGCGCAGGCAGTTTATAAGGCTGGAAGTGTTCTAAGGGCAACGGCTGCGTTTGGAGAGTTAAGTGGCAATATTGCATTTGCTGGATTGGTCGGAATATCTGTAACACCAAGAACACAACTAAAGAAAGCATTATTAGAAAGACCAGAAGTTGTGAGAGTATCCTTATTACCAGGTGCAGAAATTAAATTAGTTCAAGATGCAAATCAAGAGCTTAAGTTGTTAAATGATGCTAAGAGACTTGCGGGAGGTTCAGAATTTCCAGCTGATGTAGTCGTTCATCAAGTTGGTATAACGACAAAGGAAGGTACTTATATCTCTCCAAAAGTCGGAGAAGATATTGTAGTCTTTGGAGATGCCCCTAAAGACATTATATACGATTTTATGGCTATAAAACAAAGCCATGGAAAAATTCGAGAAACTATTGACATAGTTGATTTACAAAAAAGCTTTCCTGAAATAAGTGAGAGATTCAAAGGTATGAGCTGGAGTTTCGCTGACTTATCAATAGAGGAACAGCAGGGAGTAATTGAAGCCATATCTAAAGCGTCCGCTTTTAAAGGAAATATTGAAAGGAGTTTGGGCGGGGATGGAAGAATAATCTGGATAGCACAACCGCAAGAGGGCGATGCAGATAGATTGGCAAATGCAGTTGGGCTAGGTAAAAAGGCTAGAGATAGTTTAATACAATCACAGAGCTTGACAAAGGTTGATTTAAGAAAAAATTTAGGTATGGAGACAAAATTTGAAGATTTAACAAGGCCTCAAATTGATGAGGTAATAGATAGAATTGCAAGATTTAATATTCATTCACAAGAAGGCACAGTGGTTTCTTATGAAGGTGCAAGAGAGTTAAGAACGGGATATGATGTGCATACTCATCCTATAAGTTTTGAACTTGGCTCACAAGCTGTTAGAGATGAATTAAAGAAACAAATTGATAAAGGATATAGGATACGATGGGATGCGGAAACATCTGCAAGAATAAAGACCAAGGTCGCTCCAGAACTGCAAAAAGACGTTAGGCAATACGAAGGATTCATTGAAAGTCACAGAGATGAGTTAAGTCAACTAAAAGAAGATGCAGGTTTATATTATATGTCCGACGTAAAATATAGATTTTTAAATTTGCAATTCAAGAATGATGCCAAAGGAATGCAAGAACTAACTGAATCTATTAGAAATGATGGTTTTGATTTGCCTCGATTTGATGGTCAAACAGGAAAACCATTGACTCCTGAGGTACAATTAAAATTATTTACTGAAAGACCTGTAGAGGTGAGAATATACCAAGATGCTTTTGATGCACTCGTAAAAAGGAAAGCTGGGGAAATCCAGGCAGATATTGATTTTTGGACAATAGAAAGAGATTCAAGCCAAAGGCTACTGGATTTAATAGAAGGAGGAGCGCCAGATATTAAGCTTTATTATTCTAGTTTAGATGTTGGCACCATATTACCCTCTTTTGGCCCCGTAGGTGATATCAATACTTTGGTAAATCTTCAAAAAGAATGGTTAACACACCCAAGTGGAATAAGGTATAGGGTAGGCAGGAACGTTTATCTTTTTGGAGGAACAACTTACATATATGTTGAAGGCTCTGATAAAGTTATAATAGTTCCGGTAATTGGAAAAAACAGTCTTCAAATTGATATACCATTATCTACTGCTACAAAAGGTCTTTTTAATGAAAATAAAGAACTAGATTTGGAACATTTGTATCCATATTGGAGTAAACTTAAGAATTGGATTGCTACTATAGAATAAAGCTTAATTTGATTTTTATACTCAAAATGTTTATTGATTCTAAGTCAAAGCTTTTCCACACTGACTGCAAAACTTAGAATTAACCAATATATCTGCATGACAATGAGGACATTTTTTCTCCTTTGCTATGTGCAAGTGTGGCGTTTCTTCCTCGAGCTTAGCGTTAATTTTTTCACTTAGCGATTTTAATATTGTATCAGCTTCATTTCTTTTTCCTTGTGTTAAAAGCTCTGCAAATTGTTGTGCCTGCATTGCCATATCATCAAGGGCTAAATTCGATAAAACGGTTACGAGTTGTCGTGCATTTTTAACAGCTCCTTTTATATCACTTTTAGCTAGTTTGTATAGAATACCGGTAACAAGTTGACTAGCTTGTATTAGAAAATCTCTTGCTTGTGAACTCATAAAAGATAAACCTATGCTGTCTTTTTATATTTTTCTAAATCAAAACAGTAACATTTTATCCATTTAGCTTAACAAGATTCAATGCAGCCATTTGCCTAACCTCTTTTTGAGCTTGTTCGATAGGAATGGTAAATATTTTTGAATAATCATCAACAGTGACTGCCTGGCCAGCTTTTCGCAGACGAGTTAGATAAAAAGCTTGCCTGGCCAAAGGTTGCGGATTATTTTCCATAAAAAGATAGGCATTATCGTATCTTCTACCGTTTGCAAAGACAGCTCCTACTCTTAAAATATCATCTGAGGTTTTAGCTCTCAGCTCAAGATCAACAGGTTCTATGCGAGGTGTATCGAAGATTCCTCCCACAAGATTGTTAGGTCCAGGGTATAAAACGCTAATTCCATAGCCTGATGGTAGATCCTCTTTGATTCTTTGTATTAAGTCTAGCCTTTTTGAATATGCTATCTCTCTTTTATTAGAAGGAGTACCATCATCTTTTAACGGTGCTACGTAAAATTCCGGCGTAGGTATTAAATGCATTTGTAATTTGAATTGTACAACTTCTTCGGGTTTTGTAAAAAGAAACTTCAAATCGCTTTCTTGAAATGATCTTATTAAGTCATCAATTGCTCTGCTCTTATCAGTTGCTGTAAATATATCATCAATTCTTTTTAAAGTAAAGTCCGTTCTAAATTCATTGGAGTCATTTCTTGCCAACATTTCCACAATAGATCTGATATGCTCGGCAAAAGCTGCTGCATTATGACACTCTTGAAATTCGGTTGGTATCGTTTCACCTAAATACCTAGAAGGTTCTGATAGCAAAGGCAAAGTCCACTCAGCTTCTTTTCCAGGTTGGATTACTAGCTTCATAAGAATCAATTATCTATTTCCTATTCCTGCATAAATTCTATTCAATTCGCTTGCTGCATATTTTAATGTCTCCCTTTGCAGCGCATTTAAAGCCTCGTCCGATGGCAATTGAATGCCACTAGAAACCATTTTTTTCCCAATAGGGTCTGGAAGGGCAAAAAAATCTCGTACAACTTTCATTGCCCCATTATTAGCTCTTTGTGAGAGTTCAATATACCGTTGAGCATCCTGTCGCGTTGGAAAAACTCTTCTGGTAACTTCATCCATGTATACCTGATTATCTATAACTTGATTAGTATCAATCTGCTTTTCAGCCGCAATTGCGCGTACTGTATTTGCTTTTTCTATAGAAGTTCTCTGCCGAACTTGAGAAAAGCCATACCACAATGTGATTGCGGTTTCAGTATCCCGTATCATACGAGCGACATCAGTTACATCGGAACCTGCATCCATTCTTGCAATCAATTGATCAAGTCCTTCCCTAATTTCAGTTAATTCGGCAATCACCTCTCTGTCTTTTTCGATCGGATCGTAACCATCCATCGTATTTTTTATAATTTCACCTAATGTCGAATAGCTGAATTGGAGATGTCTAATTGCATGACCAGCTCTGCGCATCTCTGCATTGTGATATGCTACAATAATAGCCCTTGTGGTTGGGTCGTCAATTTCCAAAGTTCTTGTCATTTTTATTAATCACCTTCAAGCTCTTTGACCATAAATTCTATCTATCTGTTGTTTCCAATATAATGCATCAGCTTTTTGTAAAGCATCAAGTGCAGCATTTGAAGGAAACATGTTTTTTCCTCGGTCTTGCCAAAATGGGTCTTTCGAGATTCGACCGGCTAAAGCAAAAGTTCCTAGCTCTACATCAATAAGCTGTCTAAAAGCAGTCTGTAACATTGTAAGATATTTTTCCGCTTGTTCGCGTGTCGGGAAAACTCTTCTCATCACTTGATCACTATAGATATAACTGCCAGCAATTGACTGAGGAGATAAACCTTGTTCTGAAGCAATTTTTTTAATTGCTTTTGCTGTTGCTAAGTAAATCCCCTGCTGTATTTGCCAAAATCTATTTAAGGAATCATAAGTTGCGTTTATTCCTTGCATCATTGATCTAATTTCTTCTCTATCGGGTCTTTCGTCTATTACTATTGCATTAATTGATTCAGCTCTTAATTTATCTCTACTCTCAAGTAAATCTCGGTCTGCAACCTCAATATTTTCAATTGGATCGCTTTCAGTATGGGGAAAAACACTCTTCAATTCTGGAAATTGACTCAAAACAGCGCTAAAAGAGTCCTCCCTTCTACGAAGTTCTGCATTATTATATGAAATAATTATCGCTCTTACTACTGGTTCATTGAGTTCTTGTGGTGTAAGCATTTTGTCCAATTTTATATTTATAGATTAAAAATGTAAACAATTTCACTATTTAAATCTTTCTATTTGTTACTACCCATAAGTTATTCTATCTAACCCTTGTCTCACCCTTGACTTTTTCAATTCCCACATTCTCATTTTCTGTTTTTAACTAATCCCATCAATAACCAAAGCTGCATTTTTTATGTATTATTCTGAGTTTTTAATTTTTTCATAAGCTTGACGGCTTCCCCAATATTGCCCTTGGGAAGCTTTTCAATGGAAAAAACCCCCTTGAAAGAATCTTTGAAATTATCGCTTTTAAAATATGAGAGAAGATTGTCCAAATTTTCCTGAACATTTTTGTTTTTATCCATAAACTCTGCGACCATGCCAAAGTCCACATTTTGGCATAAAGCAACTATATCCCTTGCATCTGTCAGCCTTGCAGAATTTATTTTCAATGCTATTAAAATTTCCTTTGCAGGAATTCTTGCATTAATTGTTTTTTCTATGCCAACAATCTTTTTAATGGCAGAATTTTCATACAGCTTACCAAAACTTATTGAAGCGTTTGTTTGCCTGCTTGCAACGCTTCCAATCATCAAATCAATAGTGACTGGCAATTTGACTTTTTTTGTATAGCATTCAAATGAACCTTTGTAAATATCCTCTAAATCTTTTCTCTTTGCCAAATCAAAACACTTTGTTTTTAATATTTCCTTGAATAACACAAGGTCATTCTTGTCTATGCAAACATCCGCATCTACTGAAAATCTGCGCATGTATGCTGAAACTGCATAGCCTCCTATCAGAACATACTTTAAGCCTTCCTTGTTAAAGATATCCAAAATGTCAAAAATTTCATTCTCCCTTTCTATAAATGCCTTCATCATGTTGAGAATATTTAATGCCGATTTTTAAATTATACATTTCATCCAACATCTCCAATGCAGGCTGGAAGTTAAAGCTGTATTTTTTAGCCCATTCAATAGTTTTTGTTAATGGCAAAATAGGCATATTTTCGCAATACTCTTTTTCAATAGACTTGCTAAATGAAATAATAAAATAAATCCCTTTTTTTCTTTCATTCTTGAATGTGTAATCTATGTTAAACTTCGAGAAATATTTTGTCCATGCATTTTTGTCTTTTTCCAAAATCTCAATGAATATTGGATAGGAATCTTTGTTTCTTCCAATATTATAGCCGCCTTTTGTCCAGACAAATACAGCGTCTATGCCAGTAAAGAGATACTCTAATCCTGTTAAATTCGGCAACAAATAGGAGTCATTTAAGCTTAAATTGTATTTTAATGAAGATACAATAAAACTTAATATTTTTTTATAGAATATACTATTTTTGTTTATGTAAACTTCTTGTTTTTTTCTTTTTAAAGCTCCTATTTTCTCCAACTCTAACACCCATTTGTGCGTCCATCCATACGATTCCTGTATTTTTTGAGAGATTTGTCTAATTGAATCTCCATTATTTGCTGATACTAAGATTTTTGCTATGTAAGGGTTTATTAATTCAAACATATTATCATTATAATGATAACTTGTATATAAATATTACTATTTTTTTAGCTACATTGCGTTTTTACTCAATTTTAAAGAAATAGTTTCACGCCAAAAGAGTTTTATAATTATTATCTGGGCATCATCCATCTATCAGTGCTAAAATTTATAAATAAAACTACTATTCAATAAATAAACAAAACACGAGTTGATAAGCAATGTACATGAAATCATCTTATATTGTTGGTATTGTTGGCGCATTGGGATTATTTTTTGCTTCTGAAGCTTTAGCAGCCGATATTGGCTTAGTCAGAACTGCAAGAGAATACACAATATCGCGCGGGGAAAAGGAGAATATTAAGAATCAAGCTGGTGGTATAACTGGTACAATTCATACTTTGGTTTTAGATGGAAAGCAACTTGGCTATCCTAGACCCCCCCATATCACAAGTGGCAACTATTCGGTACAAATAATCGTAACAACATTGTCAGGAAATGGTATTGATGACAGCGGTGTTAATAACGGCTTGACTGTGAAAATTAAGGAAATGTATGATACAACAACAGAAGAATTGATAATGAAAGACGGAGGTTCGCCTGCGCAAGCATTAGACGGAATAGTTGATATGGCTATGAAAGGAAAAGAAACTAAAAAAAAAGATGGCCCAATTGATGGTGGAATGAAATGGGTTGACTTGAAAGATCGGGCTTCCAATGAGAGAGTCGATAAAACTTACGATACGGTTATCAAGTTAATAAACGCAATTGCCGAAACAGAAGCCAGCGCAGGAATTCCAGTGCCGAGCAAATAATCTTAGCATCATCTTACCTTTGCCCCGTCATTGACTTTTTCTGCCATTATCGTTTCTTTGTCCGTCTTCAACTCCTTGTTTTCAAAATAGACTTTTTTATTTTTAACTTCCATTTTGGTCTTCAGGAAATCCTCAAACGAAATCTCTTTATTGGAATATTGATACCCTTCAAAATATGCTTTGTCGCCCGGATTGCTTTCATCAGCAGTCAGTACACCAACATTGCTTCCATCATCACCTGCCAAAAGCATTCCTTGGCTCTCAACACCCCTTAATTTTGCATATTTGAGGTTTGTTAAAACCACTATCTTCTTATTCTTCAGCTCTTCTGGTGTGTAATGGCCTTTTAACCCTGCAACCAACTGCCTTTTTTCTGCGCCTAAATCTATATCCAGAATATAAAGCTTATCGGCATTTGGATGCCCCCTAACATCCAATATCTTTGCCACTTTAAGGTTTAGCTGGAATTTTTGCTCTGGTTTTTCTTCAATTTTTCTTACCAAAATCTCATCCCTTCCAACTTTATGATTTTTTAATTCAAAATTAATGTCCTGCCATTTCAGATTGCTGACATCTAATTGTTTTTGAAGATTTGATGAGACATTTGGAAGAATTGGCTCAATCAAAATGCTTAGATTTTTTGCTATGTTAACGCACAAGCCGAGAATTTTATGCACCTTTTCCCTGTCATCATTAATCAGTTTCCAAGGCTCGTTGTCCTGGAAGTACTTGTTGCCAAGAGAAGAAATATGCAGGATTCCTTTTAAAGCCTCATTAAAATTCAATTCATGATAATTTTTTTCAATATCCTTTGCTTTTTGCTTTACTTCATTTATCAATTCCTTGTTCGTGTCAATATCCTTAATATTGCCATCAAAATTTTTATTCAAAAAATTCAAGACCCTGTAGCAAAAATTACTAATGTTTGCAACTAGTTCATTATTTATTTTGTTGCCAAATTCATTGAAATTCAAATCTATGTCAGACATTGTCTTGCTAATCAAACTGGCATAATAAAACCTAAGATGCTCTGGATTTCGCTTCTGCAAAAATTCTCTTGCAGTAAAAAACGTGCCCCTGCTTTTGCTCATCTTCTCGCCATTAACTGTCAGGAAGCCGTGTACTGGAATGTCATAGGGCAGTTGAAAATCAGACCCTAGAAGCATTGCAGGCCAAAACAAGAAATGAAAATAAATAATGTCCTTACCGATAAAATGGTAAATTCTTGAGTCTTTGCTATTCCAATAGTCCTCTGTATTTAAGCCGTGATTTTTGCAATAGTTATCGGTGCTTGCTATATAGCCAATCGGCGCATCCAGCCATACATAATAGTACTTATCCTCTTCCCCTGGAATTTTAAATCCAAAATAAGGGCCATCTCTTGATATATTCCAGTCTTCAAGTCCATTTTTTATCCAGTTGAATACAAAATTCTTGATTTCTGGCTGTAAGTTTTTGTTTTTTGTAAGCCATGACTCAAGCTTATTTGAGAATTTGCTTAGCTTAAAGAAGTAATGCTTTGAGATTTTTCTTACTGGTTTATTTTTACATATCGCGCAGTAAGGCTCTATAAGGTCTATTGTTTTGTAGGCGGCGTTGCAGCTTTCACAAACATCGCCATATTGGTCAGGGGCATTGCACTTTGGGCATTTTCCTTTTACGTACCTGTCAGGCAATGTTCTTTTGCAATGCCCGCAATAAGTAACCTCAATGTCTTTTGTGTAAATAAAGCCTTTTTCCTTTAATCTTGCAAAAATCAAGTCGCTGTAATGCTTGTTCTCAGGGCTGTTTGTTGTGTAGTAATTGTCAAAGCTTATCAAAAAATCCTTGAAGTCTTGAACGTGCTCATTGTAAACCTTTGAAATCATCTCTTCCGGCGATATGCCAAGCTCTGCTGCCTTTATCTCGATAGGAGCGCCATGAGTGTCGTCTGCACAGACAAATAATACGTCTTCGCCAATAAGCCTAAGAAACCTGACAAATATGTCTGTTTGTATGTATTCAACCAGATGCCCCAAATGAATTGGCCCGTTACTATATGGTAATGCCGATGTTACTAGGATTCTGTTTTTTTGTTTTGATGATTTGAATTTTGTCACCTGAATATTGTATCAATAGATGATTTAAAAATGTTGTTGTTTTCCAATGAATCCAAGTTAAAAACAAAAAAATTTATATATCATTAGAAATGTGCAACATTTGTCAGGGGTGCTATGAAATGCCAAATTTCGTAAAAATTGCCAGTGCTAGCGATTTAAAGCCTGGCGAAAACAAGGTTGTGAATGTTAATGGGACAGAAATTGCCCTGTTCAATGTTGACGGTGAGTTTTTTGCAACCACAAATACATGCCCGCATCGCGGCGGCCCTTTAGGAGAAGGAATGCTCGACAGTGATGTGGTAACATGCCCGTGGCACGGATGGCGCTTTAATGTCAAGACTGGAGTATCGCCTGTTGTCCCGACTGCAAAGGTGCCGACATATCAGGTTAAGGTAGAGGGAAATGACGTGATGGTTGCTTTGGATTAAGCTCAGATTTTTTTCTTGTTTATTTTTACATTAAGCGTTTTCATTGCTTTCATAGCTTGATTAAAAGTCAATAAAATGTTCTTTGCCCCATAATGCATTATCACAGACGCGGAGTTTACCAGCCCAAGCTTTATCGCAAACTCTATGCCCTTTTTCCTTAAAATGCCGCTGAGAAAAGAGGATGCAAATGCGTCCCCAGCTCCTGTTGTATCCACAACCTTGACAATTGGGGGAGTTGCCTCATAAATATAATTCTCATCAATAACATAAAAATTATTTTTGCCGTCAGTAATCACAACAACCTTTGGCCCCAATCCCCTGAGCTTAAACAAAAGCCCTTCTACCGGCTCTTGGCCCACAAGCAAGCATGCCTCTTCCTTGTTTAAAACGAGCAATTCTGTTCTGCTTATAATATGCTTTAAATTGAGGCTTCCCTTCTCTGCAAGATAAGTGCTTGGGTTGAAAGCTATCTTGATGTTGTGCTGCTGTGCAAACTCTGCAATCCTCTCAAGCGTGTGGAATGATTCCCCCATCATTGCGCAGAAATAAAACCACTTTGCCTTTAGTCTATTAAGTGGAATATCTTTAAGTCCCAATTCATCATTAACACCCTTATAGGTCAGAATTGTCCTGTCATGCTCCAAAGTGTCCAGAATCACGGAGTAGCCTGCTTTTCCTTTGCCATGTGCACACAGCAATTCTATCTTTTCTTTTTTTAAGTTTTTATGTATAAAATCCGAGTTTGTGCCTTCTCCAAGCTTGCCAAGAAAAGCGACCTTATGGCCAAGCCTTGACAATGAGACCGCAGTGTTAGTTCCTCCACCGCCTGTTGTAAACTCAAGCTCGTCTATCAATATCTTGGAGCCGCTGGGAAATGCAAGCAAATCTGTTTCGCCTTTTGGGTCTATTATCTTTATCAGCTCAGAAAATCTTGTTCTTGCAAAGACATCAAGGGTTGCGCTACCGACAGTTATGACATCATACATGACCAATTCATTTTTTTCCCTATTTAAAAACTTATCCTATCAAGAATTTCGTGTGCGTTTACCGAGTTTATGTAACTCTCAATATCCTTACCTCTTAATCTAGCCAGAAACATTGTTCTCAGAGACTCTTTTTCCGCATTGCTTATTCTTGCAATCCTATCGGCGTCAATAAGCCCGTAAGGGTAGCCTAAAAAAACAGGATCTGCACAATTGCCTGCTAACCCGTTTATTGCTTCCTCCGCCTTTGCTTTCTGGTTATTGAAGACTTCAAACTTGAATATATGATTTGCCTTGCCATGAAGCTTGACAAAAAACATCTCTGCCTTGTGGCTTTGGCTTTTGATGTCTGCAATTGGATGGTAATACCAAGAAGGAAACGGGCTCATGTTAGCAAGCGCAACACTAAGCAAATCACCGTTGTCTGTGAACAAAGAGGTTGTCTTGCTCAATGCCCCGAGAACTATCTTGTTTTTCATGCATGATTCATAAAGCTCTGCAAGATATTTGCTTTCATGAGTCATGGTGCATTGCAAGTCGCCATCCAAAATGATTATGTTGGATGCATTCTCATCAGCTATAATCTTCGCCATTTTTAATTCAGCAAACCTTCTTATCGCATTCGCAGCGCTGCCGATTTCCGCCCTGTTTGAGCCAAGCATCAATGTAGTGTCAAATGAGCTGAAGGATATCTCTTCCATGCCTATGCTATTGTTGATGTCAAAGAAAGCGGCTTTATAATGTATCTCATTGTTTTTGTTCATAGCTTGCACGAATACAAATATGTCAAATTTTTTTTGTAAGATTTTTTTATTGTCTTGGTGCACTAAGCAAGCCACTCTCATAATGCTAAGGGAAAAATTTGCAGAGCTTATTATTTCGGCATTGCCGCCGTCCACAAAGGCAATTTTTCTGTTAAAGGAGCTTTTTTTAATTTCATGGAAATTTTTTACGTCAAGATGGTATGGCTTGTAGCCTTCTCTGGAGAATTTTGGATATGCTTCCGTTATTATAGATTTTTGACCTATTAATTCAAGAATTTTATTGATGATTTCGTCGTACATAATCTAATGTAATTCAAGTCAATTTTTAATACTATTGTTTATTTATTTTCTGTCTTGAAATAAAGAGAAATATGCGAGTGTATTAGCAGAAAAAAGTTGGAAAGACTTTTGAATAAATTTGGAAACATAAAAAACATTGTTATTGCAGATAAAAAAGAATTTAGGAAAATAAATGGAATAGGAAAGAAAACTGTTAAGAAAGTGAAAAATGTTTTAGAGCATAATCTTTTTGAGGAAGAAACTGTGAGTTTAGACGTTGTTAAAAATACTAAGCATCATTAAATCCCATAAATAGTCTGCCTTGCGTCGGCAAAATGAGGTTGGTGGGTTATCAGGCCCTTTTTAAGCAACATATTCAAGGCATGCCTTACAGTTCTTTCCGGCAGCAAAGAAGCGCTTATTAAATCTTTCTGTGTCATACTGCCTTCATGAACAAATATTTTGTAAATCAATTTCGAGCTTGCCGGCAAACCCTTTAAATTGTCCAGATTAAGCTTTATTGTTCTTTTCTTAAGCCTGCTTTCAAGCTGATATTCTTTTGAGAATATGACAAAGTTGCCATAGTGGGGAGATTTTTCAATTATCAGCTCATTAACATTCAGCGGAATCCTGACTTCACCGTCAATTACAAGAATCGGCTTATACCCTCTTATATCAGTTATTTTTATTCTCATGCTGTCAGAAACAACAAATGGGGAATGTTTTTCCAGGGAAGATATGGAAGTAACTGACAGTGTCTGGGGCTCGCCTAATATTATAGGGCCGCCTGCAGATAAAGAGTAGCCGGTGCTCCCAGTCGGAGTTGCAACAATAATGCCATCGCTTGAATCTTTCCAGAAAACTTCGCCATTCAATACTAATGTGTATTTAAGAAGGGATGCGCTCTTGGAAGAAAACAGCCCTATATCATTTAATCCTACAGGAGTTGTTGTTTTATTAAATCTTCCAACCAATCTTGATCTCCTGAAAATCCCGTATTTATTCTTTCTTATTAAGTTGAGGTAATACTTAAGATTGAGCGCATTTGCCTGTGCCAGAAAGCTTTGCGCTGATGCCACGGCAAAAACAGGAATCTGCTTTTTCCCCAGCTTTCTGAAAGTTTCTAGTATAAACCTGTCATCCCCAATTGCCATTACCATGTCATAATCTGATTCTTTTATCTCTTTACTATGCCCGATTGGGCTTATTTCTCTGCTAGTTGCGAATTTCATGTTATTTTCTTTAAGGTGATGAGCTGCAAATTTTGCAAGTTCCAGTGAATCCCTATCCATCTTTGACGTTATTAAATACATACGATGGAAGAAGATTAATCCATTAATATATTTTTCCATTTATGGGCAAAATTTGCCGCTTTTTTAACTTGCCAAAATGATTGTTGCCTATTTACTTAACTATTTAAACAAAACCACAACAGCTGGCAACATGGAGCAAAAGCTATCGCCACAAACCATGATGAACGAAACACAAAAGCTGATAGAGCTTGTTCTGGAATTAAAAAAACAAAGAAATGCAGTAATACTTGTGCATAACTATCAAAGACCAGAGATGTTCAGGATAGCTGACTACATAGGTGATTCCTTAGGTTTGTCTGTAAAAGCAGCTGAAACAGATGCAGATGTAATACTTTTCTGCGGGGTCAAGTTTATGGCGGAAACTGCAAAAGTGCTAAGTCCAAAAAAAACAGTTTTATTGCCGACTTTGGATGCAGGCTGCTCACTTGCGGATATGGCAACAGTTCAAAGTTTGAAAGAGGTCAAAAAGCAATATCCAGATGCCGCTGTTGTAAGCTATGTAAATACAACTGCCGATGTAAAGGCGTTATCAGACATATGCTGCACTTCTGCAAATGCCGTTGAGGTTGTAAACTCGCTTCCGCATAAGCAAGTAATATTTTTGCCTGATAAGAATCTGGGAAGGTATGTCCAGCAGCATACAGATAAAGAGGTTATTTTATGGGACGGATACTGTTTTGTGCATGACAAGCTTGACTCCGACACTCTGATGGAGTTCAAGCAGCGCTATCCAGACGCTAAGATTGTAGCCCACCCAGAGTGCAGAGACGATTTGCTGAAGTTGGCTGATCATGTGTGTGGAACAGGGGGAATGGCAAAATTTGCAAAATTGGATGGCTCAAAGAATTTTATAGTTGTCACAGAATGCGGGATGACTGAAAAGCTGAGGCAGGATGTGCCAAACAAGAATTTCCTGTCATTCTGCAACATATGCCCTTACATGAAGTCTACAACCTTGCCATTAGTAGTCAGGTCTTTAATCCACAATGTGCACGAGATAAAGCTGCCAAGAGATGTAATAGTGAATGCTGGAAAAGCAATAGACAGGATGCTTGCAATTTCAAAAAATGCAACGTAGACTTGACAGAGTTCTGGATTTTTGGGATAAGGGGAAGGCGTTAAGCGCAAATAACATTGAATATAGGGATTTTGTCAATAAACTTTTCGATGTATTGCTAAAAAATGATTTAAAAGAAGAGGATCTTACTACAGATTCAATAATAAATGACAATAAAAATATTACTGCTTATATTGTTGCAAAAGAAGATGGAATTATAGCAGGTTTAGAAGAATTCTCATTATTAAACAAAGATTTGAAATTAAATGTTTTAAAAAAAGACGGAGACAAAATAAGAAAAGATGATATCCTACTGGAGATTAATGGAAATGCAAAAAAGATTCTTAAAAAAGAAAGACTGAATTTAAATTTATTGCAAAGGATGAGCGGCATTGCAACATTGACAAATTCTTTAAATGAAAAATTGAAAGGAAAAACCAAAATTGCTGCCACAAGAAAAATATTATGGGGATTATTGGACAAAAAGGCAGTAAGTGTTGGAGGAGGTTTGACGCATAGACTAAACCTCAATGACGGCGTTATTATCAAGGACAACCATTTGAAAGTGATGAATTATGATTTTGAAAAAATAATAGACACAGCAACAAATAATTCAAAATATATTGAAATAGAAGTAGAAAATAGGCTGCAGGCAATAAGCGCTGCATCAGCTATAAAAAATTCAATAAAAAAATGCAGGGCAAAAAATGTTTTTGCAATTATGTTCGACAAGATAAAACCATTAGAAATAAAATCAATATTAAATGAATTGAAAAAAATTAGACTTTACGGCGAAATATTGTTTGAGGCATCCGGTAATATAACTAAGGATAATTTAAATAAATATAGAGATTGCGGTGTTGATGTTATATCAATGGGTTTTATAACGAATTCTGCAAAACCCCTTAATATTTCTCAGGAGATAAGATGAAAGTCGGCATTATAGGATGCGGATTAATCGGAAGCGAGATAGCATCATTCCTTGATAATAATAAAAATTTTGAATTAATAGGATTGACTGACATTGATAAAAATAAAAGCTTTGAATTAATCAAAAATCTAAAAAACAGCAAGCCAAAATTGATGGGCATAAATGAAATAATTAAAAAATCGGATTTAATTGTAGAGTCTGCAGCAAAGAATGCAGTTAGAGGAATATTGTCCAATGAGAATCTGGATAAAAAAAATAAAAAATTGCTGATTATGAGCACCAGCGGCATAATAAGTAGCCTAAGACTATTAAAAGAAATAAAAAACTGCGAAATTTTGCTACCGTCAGGCGCAATTGTTGGCTTGGACGGAATAAAATCCGTTTCAGAAAAAATAGAATCGCTCACTTTAACAACAACAAAGCCTGTCCAGGGGCTTGAAGATGCACCTTACATAATAAAAAATAAAATAAACATTAAAAATATAAAAAATAAAAAAGTCA
Source organism: Candidatus Woesearchaeota archaeon (assembly GCA_016192985.1). Taxonomy (GTDB): domain Archaea; phylum Nanobdellota; class Nanobdellia; order Woesearchaeales; family GW2011-AR4. The sequence continues at coordinate 47,008 of JACPTC010000024.1, forward strand.
TTTTTGAAGGAACTTTGATTGACGCAATAAATGAGTTCCCACAAAATATCAATGTAGCGGCAACCTTGTTTTTAGCATCAAAATCTAACAACCTAAGACTAAAGATTATTGCAGACCCTAAGACAAGATTTAATACACATGAAATTCAAGCAGAAGGTGACTTTGGCGTAATAAAAACAACTGCAATTAATTTCCCAAGCAAAAATCCAAAAACAAGCTATCTGGCTGTTTTAAGTGCTATACAGACCATAAGAAACATAGAAAGTAATATAAAAATAGGGAATTAGCCCAGTTTTTCAAAAACCTTTAAATACACAATAACAACCCTTTCTTTAAAATGATTGTTGGATTTGGATTCACAAAACTCAGTGCTGAAAAGAACGAGAAAGCAAAAGGCAAGATTGACATAAACAATAATGTGACTATCAAAGATGTTCAGGAAGACAGCTTCTCATTGGGAAAGGACAAGCAGCAAAATGTTTTAAGATTCGTCTTTGAGTTTACATCAAAATATGAGCCTTCTGTTGGTGTTGTTCTAATAGAAGGAGAGCTTTTATACCTTGAAGAGTCAAAAAAGGTTAAGGAAATAACAGCTTCTTGGAAAAAAGACAAAAAATTGCCCAAAGAGCTGATGGCAGGTCTGCTGAATACTATCTTATCCAAATGCAATGTTCAGGCACTAATCTTGAGCCAAGAAATCAATCTGCCACCCCCAATACCCTTGCCAAAGGTGCAGATGGCTGCTCCTGACAAGAACTATATAGGGTGAATAAACTTTTTCTAGTCAAACCATCCTCAAATTCTCAATCAAAAGATTTATAAAATACATGCGCTTATTTTCTGTATTTTCAAGTTGCACAAAATGGTTGAAAAGGAACTCAAGCTTAAAGTTGCAGAAGCCATACAAGATGATGTAAATAAAGGCATAGTCAGGATAGATTCTGGCTACTTGGCTGAAGTTGATATCAAGCCAGGCGATATAGTTGAGATAGAAGGCGAAAGAAAAACAGTGGCTATAGCTGACAGGTCTTATCCCGGCGATATTGGCTTAAATATAATAAGGATGGATGGCATAATAAGGAAGAATTCTAAAACAGGCATAGGCGAAATTGTCAGAGTAAGAAAAGCGCAGGTTAAGGAAGCAAAAAAGATTGTGATAGCTCCTGCAAGAAAGGGCATTGTTATAAGGGCTTCTCCTGAAATCTTCAAGCAGGGGCTGCTGGGCAGGGCAGCTGTGAGGGGCGACATAGTTGCTTTAGGCGGAGCAAGAAGAAGAAAAACCACAATGATGAACAATCCTTTCTTTGACGAAGACATCTTTAGCATTCTTGATGAGAGCATGATGGGAATTGGCTTCGGAGACATTAAGTTTGTTGTGGTTGACACAAACCCAAAGCAGGCTGTAATTATCATTGATTCAACAGAAATTGAATTCAGGTCGGAAGCTGTTGAAATAGAGGAAGAACGAGTGCCTGAAGTTACCTATGAGGATGTAGGCGGCTTAGAAGATGAAATAAAGAAAGTGAGAGAAATGGTTGAACTGCCGTTAAAGCATCCAGAGATCTTTGAAAGGCTTGGCATTGAAGCTCCAAAAGGCGTATTGCTTCATGGCCCTCCAGGAACCGGTAAGACACTGCTTGCCAAGGCAGTTGCAAATGAAACAAACTCGCATTTTATACTTATTAATGGACCTGAGATAATGAGCAAGTACTATGGCCAGTCAGAAGAAAATCTGAGGAAAAAGTTTGAGGAGGCTGAGAAGAATGCGCCTTCCATAATATTTATCGATGAAATAGACGCGATTGCTTCAAAGAGAGAAGAGACAAGGGGAGAAGTTGAAAGAAGGGTTGTCGCACAGATGCTTGCCTTGATGGACGGCTTACAGTCAAGGGGCAAGGTTGTTGTTATAGCGGCAACAAATGTACCCAACATACTTGATCCTGCGCTAAGAAGGCCCGGCAGGTTTGACAGGGAAATTGAAATAGGAGTTCCAAGCAAGGAAGGCAGGCTGAATATTCTTAAAATTCATACAAGAAATATGCCGATGTATACAAGGGAAAGCGCAGTTAAGGAAATTGACTTTGAGCCTGAGTACAAGGAAGCGATTACGAATTTATTAAGGCACAAAGACGCCAATTCAAGAAGCCTTGAAAAGTCAATAAACAAGTATCTTGTTGACAATCCTGAAAAAAATGATTTATTCAAAAAGGTGGAAATATCAAAACTTAAAAAATACATAGAAAAGATAAATTATGACTCTAAGGTTGTTATACTAAAGGAGCTTGCTCAAATCACGCATGGTTTTGTAGGTGCTGATTTGGCTTCGTTGGCGAAAGAAGCAGCAATGATTGTGCTGAGAAAAGTCCTTCCGGATATAAAGCTAAAAGAAGATGAGCCCTTGCCAAAAGAATTGCTTGAAAAGCTTGTCATAACTCAAATTGATTTTAAGGAAGCTTTGAAAGTTGTAAGACCATCTGCTTTGAGGGAAGTTCTTGTTGAAATTCCAAACGTGAAATGGATGGACATAGGAGGATTAGCTAATGTAAAGCAGGAGCTTATCGAGGCAGTTGAATGGCCTTTAAAGCATCCAGAGGCTTTCAAGAGACTTGGCGTTAAGCCTCCAAAAGGTATTTTGCTTTTTGGGGCTCCAGGAACCGGTAAGACACTGCTTGCCAAGGCAGTTGCAAATGAAAGCGAAGCTAATTTCATACTTGTAAAGGGTCCTGAATTGCTGAGCAAATGGGTAGGCGAGAGTGAGAAAGCAGTAAGGGAAGTGTTTAAAAAAGCAAGGCAAGTGAGCCCATGCATCATATTTTTTGATGAGGTAGACGCATTAGCGCCAAGGCGCGGCTTAAGCTCAGACAGCCATGTGAGCGAAAGGGTCGTAAATCAATTGCTCACGGAAATTGACGGGTTGGAGGATTTGCATGATGTGGTTGTGATTGCAGCCACCAACAGACCAGACATTGTGGACACCGCACTGCTAAGGCCAGGAAGATTTGACAGAATGATTTTGACACCGATTCCAGACCAGAATACGCGGCTTGAAATATTTAAAGTGCATACAAAAGGAATGCCGATTGCTGTTGAGGAAGAGGCGAAAATAAAGACAAAGAAAATGGTTGCTGTGAAAACAATAAATGGTGCTAGCGAAGTTGAAGGAGGAAATGAAAAGCAACGCAATAAAATATTGAAAAAAGAAGACATAAACTCTAGGGATGACCTATTAAAGTATTTTGCTAATAAGACGGAAGGTTATGTTGGCGCTGACATTGAGGCTGTATGCAGGGAAGCCGCAATATTAGCTTTAAGAGAGGACATTGAGTCTAGAGAAATTGATATAACTCATTTTGACAATGCTCTTGAAAAAGTAAGGCCAAGCGTGACAAAAGATGTTGAAAAAGCATATGAAGAATTGCAACAGCACTTTACCGCTGCAAGGGCCAAGCAGATGCTTGATGAAAAGCCAGGCTACATGGGCTAAACACACAGCCCCCTGGAAATTGAGAAATCAAACCATCAGCGTCAACTTCTCTTTTCTGTTTAAACCATCTATCAATCTTCTTCCAATGTTGTTGTTTTTCTTTATCTTGATGATGCCTGTTTTGCCAGCTTTTGCGCTTAGAATAAACTCATCTCCAACATAGATATCCACATCCCTGTTTTGCATTTCAATCCCCATATCCACCAATAGCTGATTTTTCTTAAAATCTATTTTGAATTGCACTTCTCTCTGCTCTTTTGCAGCCCCCTTTACTGGATACCTTTCATTCAAGCTTTTAACATCAATTCCTATGCCCAGCCTCTCTTCGATTCTTGTTATGTTCGCGCCTTGCTTGCCTATTATTCTCGCGATGTCTTCATCAGGCACATAAACAGCACACTTATTGTCAGACAGCATCTCAACCTCAACATTTCTTGAGTATTTTTGGAATTCCTGTACAATTGTATTTTCAGCCAGTTTATGTGCAGAGCTCTTTTCCCTTCCTTCTTGGACAGGCACAACCACTGTCTGCTCACCATAGCTGTATATCTCGTACTCGAGCTTGCCTGTTTCAAAATCATTGACAACAACAACAGGCCTTGCCAAATCAGCTTCTGTCATTCCTGACGGGACTTTTACAGTCATCTTTAAGGCAAGGACTTTGTTGATAAATCCATTTTTTATGAAAATAACTGTGTCAATCACTTGCGGGATAACTCCCATCTCAATCCTTCCAATAAACCTTTGTATAGCATCTACTGGTGACGTTGCATGAACAACCCCAACCATTCCAACCCCCGCCAATCTTAAATCTGCAAAAAGTTTGAAGTCATCGGTGTTGCGCATCTCGTCAAAGATAGTATAATCCGGCCTAGAAAGAAGCAATATGTCGTGAATTTCCTGCGCATCTCCATAGGAAATTGAATATTGGGTTATTCGCTCAGGCAAAATCAAGTCTCTTGGGGCTTCAACTGTTTTCACAATCTTATTTTGGAAAGCATAATATTCAGCCAATCCCTGTGCAAAAGTTGTCTTTCCCATTCCTGGTGCGCCTGCAACAAGAACCCCTTCAGCTTGCTCAGCAATCCTTTTCATCAGCTTCTCGCTCAGCTTGTAGTCTTCAAGATTCAGCTTCTTTACAGGCCTGACAGCTGTTATTTCCCAGCCATCCGAAAACGGCGGCCTTGTTATTACAATCCTGAAGCTGCCAAGCTGCACTATTGTTGAGCCTGCTCTTTCAATCTCTATAAAACCATCTTTTCGCAGCTTTGCATCTTCTATGATTTCTCTTGACATATCCTGGATTTCCTCCTGCTTTAAAAGAGCTTTTCGTAGCTCCTTAAACTGCCAGTTTCCAGGCATGCCTTTCTTCGCATACGGCGGCACATTTTCCCTTAAATGAACGCTCATTGTTGTTTCGTCAAAAAACCTTTCAAGCTTAAGCTTTCTCAGCCCTTTTTCAGGTCTTTTATAATAGTAAATTTTCATCCCTTTTGCAAGGCCAACCTCGCTTTGCACTTTATCAGATGTTATTAAAGTGGCATCTTCATCATAAGCAAGCTGCCTTATTAAGGAATCAATCTCTCCAAGAGAAGCATGCCTTATCTCAGCAGCCTTTGGCCTTTGCCCTTTAAATGAAAGAATAAATTCCTTGCCTTCTGAAATACTTTTTATCCTTTTTATCTCATCAAGACCAAGAAAGCCAATTGCTTTGCCAAGATTGGCTTGATGCTCAAGCTCAGCAATTACAGCTTCATGTATTATTATTTCATTTGCCTTGATATGGTTTTGCCTTATCTTTTCTGACAAAAGCCCTTCAATTATTACTGACGTATCAGGCACTACCTTATCCATCACTTGGGTTTGAGGATTAATTGGCTTCATGCTGTTCATTTAATCGATATTTATTTATTAAACTTTCTTATTTACAATATTGAAAGATAATTTTATTTTTAAAATTGAAGCTTTGACAACTTTATTGCATACCTTTATCTCTTCTAAACAATACCATCACCACAAAAATAAACACAATTGCAGCAACTATGACCATTATTATTATAGTGTTTATAGTGTTCCAGCTTATACTTCCAACTTTATTCGACAACAAGAGCAGTCTTTGCATTAAATTGACATTCGAAAGCAATATTGAAAATTCCTTATAGGCATGGTATTCTTTTTTTAATCCGTCATAATACCAAACATCCATTTTATAATTGTTATTTCCATAAACTAATTGTTTTCCTTCAAACCTCAGCGCAAATTTTCTGCTTTCTGTTAAATTGCTGATAATCCATTTTTTTTCAATGCCGTTTAATGCAAGCGCAATCTCAACATCTTTTGGATTCGAATATGATTTCTTTGCAATTGTAAAGGAAATAGTGAAATTGTCCCCATAGGAAATGTTTACCGGAAATTCAAGCTCTTCAATCTCAATCTTTGGAGCATCGTTAATCTTGAAACTAGCATAAGAAACTTTTGAAACCAACTCATTTCTGGCTGTGACAGGAGACTGAATGCTGCCAATTTCTGACTTGTTTATTGCAAATGCCGCGTTTTTTACTTGAGAAATTCCAAGGCTTATCCTTTTGCAGCTGTTTTTAAAGCAAACATCAACATCTTCCAAAAAAATATTGCCCGTGTTCCTTACGTTGCAGTACAATTCAGCATCTTCATACTCATAAAATTCGCTTTTCTCGGTTTTGCAATCAAGAATCACATTACCTGAATATTCCTTTTCTTTTTCCTCATCCAGCAGCTTTGCAGTCTGCCCAATCTCTTCCAGAGGAACATATTTCTCTCTTACATTGGCCGTGAAGCTTGTCTGCGATGATATGTTATTTGAAGAGCTTACAATTAAAGGGAATGTGTAAGAGTATTTGCTTTCAAGATTGCTGTCAACTTTCATTATCCAGAACACTTTCTTTTTTTCCATCGGCAGCAGCAAAATACCCTTATCTTGGCTTCCGGAAATTTTCACTTCTTTTGGTTTGCTCAGATGAAGCTCGGTTGCATAGTAAAAATCATTGAGGTTTTCTATGGTAGCTTCAACCAAATTAAACGAGCCAAGATTGACAGCCTCTTTTAAGACAGAAGCTTCAAGTTTGAGTGGTGTTCTATAATATCCCATTTTGTCAATCAAATTTGTTTTAATATCCAGCTTTCTTGTTTTTAAGTCCGCATTTCTGCCGAGCCAATTGTAATAGGTGGAAGGCTCATCAGAATCAACAGAGTCCCTGAACTTTACGTGAGTCGGATCAATCCATCCCAATTGGCCATACGTTGCATCAAAAGGCAGCCAGCCATATCCTGGAAAATAGACTTCTGCCCATCCATGAGGTCCCCATTTTTCCGTGAATAATTCTGAGTTTGTGTATGCAATCCCTGATACAAATCTTGCCGGGATTCCAACAGCCCTTAACATTGCTATAAACAAGGAAGTCAGCTCGTCGCATACGCCCTGCCTGTTCTCCAGAACCCATGAAGCTTTTTGGCTGACCTCTGCAGTGAGTGTGCTTAAATTGTAGTTGATGTTGTTTTTTGTCCAGTCAGCTATTTTGAATACCGCTTGGTATAAATCGTCTTCTCCCTTTACAAGCTCAGATGCAAGCCTTATAATATTTTCATTGCCTGAATCTATGGTTTCACTTGGTTTTGTGTAGGCTGCAACATCTTCTGGAAGCTCCTGAATAGGAAAAGTTATTTTTTCCTTTATTTTAGTGATTGTGTTTGTTGTTTTAACATCCGCATTAACCTTAAATCCAATCTTTGCCTCCGGCATTTTCCATGTAAATTTCAGGGTTTTGTCTGTAAGCTCCCCTTTTGGGTTTGTGTAGAAATTTAGCAGCTCTTGCGTGCCTGTTTGCTTTGGAAAGAAAGTCATGTTCACTGTTGCTGTATCCACATATCCATTCGATGTCAGAGGCACTACCTCAATTTCAGATGAAAGGTCTATGTTGACCAAAATGTTTTGGCTGTTGTAGAACCAGTCTGCAAGAACAGAAGGAACACAAATCAATAAAAAGACAAACATCACAACTTTTTTCATTTTATGTCAAGCAGTTACATTTGTTTATAAGTTTAATCGTTTTAAATTAAACCAAATCAACAAATTTTATAAAGGTAAAGATACTCTTTTTCTATATGCCGCGGTCGCATAGCCCGGCCATTGCGGTGATTTGCTGACAATTGTGAGCGAGGTAAATCTCATATGTCACACAAACTGCAAGATTGCTAAGGGCTATAGCCTTGAACAATGGCTGTAAAGATCCACTGTCCGCAAGGATACGGGAGTTCAAAAACAACCTTTTCTTTGCTCGCAAGAGCCTCGCAAAGAAAAGCGTGACCAACAACGGTAGCCCGTTGACATCTGTGGGTTTCGCAACTTCGTTGCTCAAGCCCACGAAAATTCGTTGGATTAAGCAGTGAGATGGTGAGCGAGGTTCGACGAGCTCACCTCGCATGTCACGCGAAATCCAACTTGATTAAGACGTCAACTGACTTTGCAGTTGTGACCAAAAGAAAACGTGGGAGGGATTTTCTGATAAAATCCCTCAATAGAAATATCTTGGGAATGAAAGGGTTGTGTGAAAGTCTCCCCCGCGGCGTTTTTTTAATCAAAAATGCCAACCGCCACTGAATTGGAGAGAGGAAATTACTTCATCTACAACAACGAGCCAGTCAGGGTTTTAAGAAAAGAAGTGATTGTTGTAGGAACGCACTCCCACAGCAAGCTGAAAATTTATTTTCAGGGCTTAAATGAGAAAGTGGAAAGAACTGTGAATTTGAAGCATGAAGACAAGGTTGAAATTGTTGATATTGTCAGAAAATTGGGGCAGATTATTGCCAA
>JACPTC010000033.1 GCA_016192985.1 Candidatus Woesearchaeota archaeon
AAAATCCACCGCAACCTTTATATGTTAATCCCACATTAATGCTATATTAATGTAATATCAACATGGTACAGGCGATAATAAACATATCAGAAAGGGCAAACAGGGTTCTGAATATTGTGAAGGCCAAGTATGGGTTAAAAGACAAATCTGATGCAATAAACATTATGGCAAAGGAATACGAGCAGGCTATAATGGAGCCTGAGCTAAGACCCGAATATATTAAAAAATTGGAAAAAATCCAGAAGCAAAAGGGAGTGCCTTTCAAAAATATGGCTGAGCTGCGAAAAATAATAGAAGGATAAAAATGATTTATGAGATACTTCCTTCTCTTCAAAAGAAGCTCAATAAATTATCCAAAAGGGACAGCACACTTTACTGGCAAGTTTTTAACAAAATAGAAGAAGTGATAAGCTCTGCAAATGTTGAACATTATAAAAACCTAAGGCATGACATGAAAGACAAAAAAAGAATCCACTTAGGACATTTCGTGTTGGTTTTTAGGTTTATAAAGGCATAAAACAAAATTATTTTTGATGATTTCTACCATCATGATAATATTTACAAATAGTGTAATATCTCATATGCTTACATCCAAAATACATTGCCGAATAAAAAGTTCTTACCATAAACTTATAAATACCCATCTATACTTCTAGTATAATTATGAGAAACTTCAGCAGAGACAGGAAATTTGGAAAAAGAGATTCTAGACCAAGTTTCAGAGATTCAAAAAGATTCAGCAGGGATTCTGATAGGCCTGAAAGAAGAGATTTTAGAAAAGAAGTTGAAATGCACAGTGCAACCTGCGACAAATGCGGCGCAAGATGCGAAGTTCCTTTTAAGCCAAGCGGGAGCAAGCCGGTTTATTGCAGTGATTGTTTCAGAAAAGGTGAAAATTTTGAATCAAAGAGCCCAAGCCATAACAAAGAGTTTGACATAATAAACGAAAAGCTCGACAGGATATTGGAAGCATTAGGAAAGGATTGATTATTTAAAATCCTTTTTGCCAGCCTGCAGGTACAATCACTTTTCGATTGCATTGTTTATGCACATAAATTCCTCGATACTCATAGACCTTTTTGCCTTTAAATTCTATAGGGCGTGTAAAACTTACAATTGTGAAATTCTTTCCTAAATAATCAAGTTTTCTTTTACACATGGCACATTTCTTATATCTGAATTTATTGAATTTTTTTAAAGAAACTAAGCGCATGACAGCCTCCTTTTCCAGTTTCAGTTTAGGGATGCAAGAATAGCTGTGCTTCAGGATTGGATTGTATCTTTTTTTAAGAAGTTCTTTATACATATATTTGTCACAGTCTATGTCATTGCAGCTCCCCTCTAATGCCCAAGTAATCTCTTCCAGTTTTTCAGCTAAAAAATAATACTCATCAGGATATTTATTCATGATGCCACCTATTATTTTGTATATTTCTTTATTTATTTAAACTTGCTTTTTACTCTTAAATCTTCTGACCACTGGACATCTCTGGCTAAACTATTTAAACCTTAATACATTGCTTTTCTGCAAGAATAGCCAAGTTTTATCATATCATTCCAATTTTTATATAAACATTTATAACTTAAAACCAAAATATTTATATATAACCCTCGCTTTGAAAATACACAATATGTAGTATATTGACGATATCTACTATACTATATCTTGTGTTTTCGGCAGAGTAGTGAAAACCTGTAAAAACTGCAAAAGGGTGTTAAAATGGAAGCGAGAATTTCTCAAATAAGGAAAAGGGACGGAAGCGTAGTTGGATTTGACCAAAGCAAAATAACTGCAGCGATATTCAAGGCTGCGCATTCAGTTGGCGGCAAAGACAAGAAAATTGCAATACAGCTAAGCGACAAGGTAATTGAACAGCTTAACTTGTTGAATGGAGTTCCAACAGTTGAGCAAATCCAGGACATTGTGGAAAAAGTGCTTATTGAAGAAGGCCATGCAGCAACAGCCAAAGCTTATATTCTTTACAGGCAGCAAAGATCTGAGATTAGAAAGGAAAAACAGATAGTGCTTGAAAAGGAGGAGATTGATGAGGTAGACAAAAGATTTGATGTAAATGCGTTAAGAGTCCTGAAAGCAAGATACTTAAGAAAAGACGCTACGGGCAAGCTGATTGAAACGCCAAAACAACTATTTACAAGAGTCGCTGTTCATGCTGCACTGCCTGACTTGTTCTATGACGCAAGAGTTTTTGACATTAACTGCAAACAGCCCGTTAATGAAACAGAAGATTTAAAGCCTGCTATTCACGAAGACCAGCACAGCATAGGCAGATATAAGCTTAACAGATACCATCTAGAAGCCCTGAAAAGAATGTATGACAGGTTCAACATAAACAAGCAGACGAAAGTCTCATGGAGCAAGTTCTTTGACATGATAAAGAAAGGCGACTTTAACAGTTATGGACAAAAGATAGATGAATTCTACAATCTGATGACTTATAAATTTTTCATGCCAAACACCCCTGCTATTGCAAATTTTGGAAATCCTCTTGGAATGGGCAGCGCTTGCTTTGTCCTGGATGTTCCAGACTCAATAGAAGGGATAATGGAAACGCTGAAGAATACTGCAGTTGTATTTAAGGCAGGAGGCGGAATGGGCTACAACTTCAGCAAACTTAGGCCGGAAGGTGACTTTGTAAGCTCAACCGGCGGAGTTGCTTCTGGCCCTATAAGCTTTATGAGGCTATTTGATACAATGACAGAGGTAATAAAGCAAGGCGGAATAAGAAGAGGAGCAAATATGGGAATTTTAAACAGCAATCACCCTGATATTGAAAAATTTATTACCGCAAAAGAGGGCAACAAGGCACTAAGAAACTTCAATATCTCTGTACTTATAATGCCTGATTTTTGGGAGCATTACGAAAAGAATGAACCATATCCATTAGTCAATCCTAAAGGTGGAGAAGTGGTGAGATATGTAAACCCTAGAGTTTTGTTTGACAAGATTATTTACCAAGCATGGGAATCAGCAGAGCCTGGAGTTATATTCTTTGACAAGGTAAATGAGTTTAATCCTTTCTTTGAGCATCTTGGACCAATTGTCACAACTAACCCATGCGGAGAGGTGCTTCTTTACCCAAATGAGCCATGCAATCTGGGTTCTATCAATGTATGGGCTTTTGCAAAGCAGGATGAAGATGGCAACACCTATGTTGATTGGGACAGCATGAGGGAAGTTATCAGAAACTGCACAAGGTTTCTTGACAATGTGATTGATGTTAATAATTTTCCGTTAAAAGCGATAGAAGAGATGAGCTTAGCAACAAGAAAAATCGGATTGGGAGTGATGGGAGTTGGTGACCTTCTTTATGAGCTAAGGCTTCCTTATAATACAGAAGAAGGACGCAAATTTATGGAGCAGTTGATGGAGTTTATAGCTTACTGGAGCAAAGTTGAAAGCATAGAGCTGGCAAAGACAAGAGGAAATCTGCCTTATTATGATAAAAGCTTCTACAAGCAAGGAAAACTTCCATTCAGAGGAGGCTATCTAAAGCAGGAACAGCACTTTGGCTGGGACAAGTTAAGCGAAGATATTAAAAAGTATGGCATAAGGAATGGCTACACAACAATAATTGCACCAACAGGAAGTATCTCGATGATTGCAGGCTGCAGCTCTGGAATGGAGCCGGTCTATTCCTTGGTATTTGAGAAAAATGTGAAAGTAGGAAGTTTTTTCTATGTAGACCCTGCTGCTGAGAAAGTGCTAAAAGAAGAAGGACTGTATAATGATAATTTAATGGAGGACATTAATGAGTATAGTGGCTCCATACAAAAAATTGAGTATGTGCCTGAAATGGTAAGGAAGGCGCTGGTAACCGCAACTGACATGACTCCGGAAGACCATATAAGGGCTTTAGCCTCTTTCCAAAAATGGGTTGATTCAAGCATTTCCAAGACAAACAATTTTCCAGCAGACGCGACTGTTGAGGATATGAGGGATAGCTACATACTTGCTTACAAGCTTGGCTGCAAGGATGTTACTGTTTTTAGAGATTCGAGCATTAAGGACCAAGTTCTTGTTGCGCCAAAGGCAAAAGAAGAAAAAAAAGAGGTAATAAATGCAGAGATGAAGCCCAAAAAAATCCAGACAGTCAAAGAATCCGGCACTGGCTTGGTGTTTGCAAGCGGCAATGGGCCAAAGCAAATGACAAAAGCAGCAATCAAGAACTGCCCAGAGTGCGGCACTCAGGTTGAGCTGAAGGAAGGCTGCTTGCATTGTCCAGGCTGCGGCTGGGGACTTTGCATGTGACTCTTTTTTATTTTTAATTCTAGCAACAAGATAGGATGAATTTTGCTTGGATATTATAGCCAATAGAAGTTATCATAAATTTTATTAGGAATGAAAGGAATTGTTTTCGAAAATCCAAAACAACTTGGAAAAGAGCTAAATAAAATAACCAAATAAAATGGCTTTGACCAGAATAAAAAACCCAATCAAGGTAAGAGGGGACAACAGCAAGGAAAGTCTTGGATTAATACATGTCATTACAGGTGATGGAAAAGGCAAAACAACTTCTTCCTTGGGATTGGCTTTAAGGGCAATTGGAAATAATCTGAATGTCCATATGATTCAGTTCCTTAAAAGCGGATTTACAGGCGAGCTTTACAGCTCAAAAAAGCTTGGATTTGCAATCGAGCAGTTTGGCGTAGATGCCTTGAGGGAAAAGCAAAAGCATTTACAGGAATTTGAGGATAAGACGGGCAAATTTGTTTTTCAGCCTGATATTAAAGAAAAAGATGCTGCACTTGAAGGATGGGGGCATGCAAAAAAAGTTATTAAAAGCAACGATTTTGATTTGGTAATTTTGGATGAAATGAATGTTGTTCTTGCAAAGGAATTAATCCCATTAGAAGAGGTTCTGGAAATTATTAAAAACCATGGAAAAGTTGAATTGGTCTTTACAGGCAGGGACGCGCCAAAAGAATTAATGGACGCTGCGGATTATGTTAATGTTGTGCAAGGAATAAAACACCCATGGCAAAAGGGAATTGTTGCGAGAAAAGGGATTGAGTATTAGTATTGTTTTGCTCTTTTGTAGCTTCCTCTAAAATGCATGTAATAAAATCTTTTAACATAAGGAATCATGTATGCCCATGGATTTAATGATTGAATTTTATCTATAAAGTCTGCTCTTCTTGTAAGTTTTTCACTCAGTTCTTGAAGCAGGATTCTCTCAAGTGGGTCTTGGATATATTCTGCGGCAAGTTCGCGATTTAATGCCTTATTTTGAAGTGCCCTAATCTCATTTTCTGTTACTAACCATACCAAACCAGCCAGTCCAAGGGCAACTGCAGAGCCGCCAATTACAGTTTTTTTGTTCATTAACTTTAAAGAGATGCCAATTTCAAACCAACTGCTCAATTATCTTCGCCATCTTGAAGTCTTTGTAAGTTATTCCACCTTCATCATGCGTTGTCAAAGTTAAAGTGACTTTGTTGTATCTTATCAGAATATCAGGATGATGGTTTTGCCTCTGTGCTTCTTCAGCTACTTTATTCACAAATTCCATTGCCTCCTTGAAGCTCTCAAATTCAAATTCCTTGAAAATTGAGGTGTGATCAGACATTTCCCATCCACTCAGTTCCTGCAGCCTGTCGTGGACTTCCTTGATGGATAAATGCTCCATATTTTGTTCTTTAATTCAGATTTATATAAAGTTTTTGATATAAATATTTATAAACAATAATCTATAATACATCAATAAAATGCCGAAAATAGGACATGTTCATTTAAAGGTATCAGATTTAAGAAAAGCCGAAGAGTTCTACACAAATGTATTTAGGCTTAAAGTTGCAGAAAGGGTTGCAAATTACTTGTTTTTGACATTTGGAAAAGAGCATCATGACTTGGCATTGCAGGAGCACAGAAATGCAAGGCATCCGACAGAAGGCATGACTGGATTGTATCATTTTGCAGTTGAATTGAAAAATTTGAAAGAATTGGCAAAGATTTATTTTAAATTGAAAAAATTAAAAATACAATTTACTCCGATTGACCATGGAATAAGCAAAACTATTTATTTGTCAGATCCTGATGAAAATGGAATTGAGGTTTATGTTGACACTAGAAAAGAAAGAAAAAATTGGCATGGAATGTCAGCTTTTATTGAAGAAGAAGAGTTTCAAAAATGGCTAGAATAAACTTGTCAAAAAATGCATTATTAATTCTTGAGCAGAGATACCTGAAAAAAAATGACAAGGGGAAGGTAATTGAAAAGCCAGAGGACTTATTCAGGAGAGTCGCTAAAAATATCGCGCAGGCAGATGCCAAATATAAAAATTCAAAAAATAATATAAAAAAAACAGAGGAAGAATTCCACAATTTAATGGTTTCATTGGATTTTCTGCCAAATTCCCCGACTTTATTCAATGCAGGGAGAAAATTGCAGCAATTAGCAGCCTGCTTTGTGCTTCCAATTGAAGATAACATAAGCTCTATTTTCAAGACTTTGCATGATGCAGCCTTGATTCATAAAACAGGAGCAGGAACTGGATTTAATTTCTCAAAGCTAAGGCCAAAAGGCGATACAATAGAAAGCTCTGGCTTTACTTCAGGACCTGTTTCCTTCATGAAGATTTTTGATGCAGCGACTGAGCAAATCAAGCTTGGAGGGGTCTTAAGGGGGGCAAATATGGGAATATTGAATGTTGACCACCCAGATATAGGAGAGTTTATCACGATAAAAAGCAAAGAAAATGTTTTGACCAACTTCAATGTTTCAGTTGCAATAAGCGACAATTTTATGAAAGCCGTAAAAGAAAACAAAAGGTATAATCTTGTGAGTTCCCACACTAAAAGAGCTGTTAAAAAAGAAAGTGCAAGAAAGATTTTCAGGCTGATTTCAGAGCAGGCATGGCTTAACGGCGATCCTGGGGTTGTTTTTATCGACAGGATTAACGAATTCAGTCCAGTTCCAAAGCTTGGAGAAATTGAGTCGACAGACAGCTGCGGCGAGCAGCCATTGCTGCCTTATGAATCCTGCAATTTGGGCAGCATTAACCTTTCAAACATTGTTGAAAACGGAAAAATAAATTTTGAAAAATTAAAAAAAAGAACGCATTCGGCAGTTCATTTTCTTGATAATGTAATTGACATGTGCAACTATCCTTTAAAAGAAAACAAACAAATTGTGCTGAAAAACAGGAAAATTGGGTTGGGAATAATGGGATTTGCCGACATGCTTGTAAAATTGGAGATTCCTTATGATTCTGAAGAAGGATTAGTGAAAGCTGAAGAGATTATGGAGTTCATCTCAAAAGAAGCAAGCGCTGCATCGATGGAAATGGCCAAAAAAAGAGGCTCTTTTCCGGAATGGAAGAACAGCATATACAACAGAAAATCAAAATTTTTTAAAGGTTGCCACATGATTTTAAGAAATGCGACAAGAACAACAATAGCGCCAACTGGCACAATAAGCATAATCGCGGATGTTTCAAGCGGCATAGAGCCATTGTTTGCTTTAAGCTATGTGAGGAAGACGGCAGAGGGAAAAACATTGGTTTATTTTGACAAAAATTTAAAAAAAGCCTTGATGGAAAATGGGATGTTTAATGGCGAAATAATTGAAAAAATCCACAGGGAAGGCTCAATAAAAGATATTGAAGAAATCCCAAAAAAATTAAAAAAAATATTTGTTGTCGGCTCTGATATTTCAGCAGAGTGGCATGTAAGAATGCAGGCTGCTTTCCAGAAATATGTTGACAATGGCATCTCAAAAACTGTAACTTTGCCAAAAGACGCAACTATTGAGGATGTTGAAAAAATATTCATGACGGCTTACGAGCTTGGGTGCAAGGGAATTTCTGTCTATCGCTACGGCTCGAGAGAAGGGCAGGTAATATATTTAAGCTCAAAGAGGGACGAGCAGATTACTTTGAGCGGGTTTTTGAGAAGATGAGTTTTGATGATTTTACTCATTTGACTAAAATCCAATAACGAAAAACTCAATAAAAATAAAAAATTTTACTAACTAACAACCACTTCAACAGGCAAATCTTCTATTTTTGCTTTGCCAGAAATAAAGTTTAATTTCTCAAAGCCAATAACTTTCTTTGTTTTCGGGTCTTTTTTCAATATAACTTCTTCACCAGTTTCTTCACTAATGACTTTTCTTGGCTTTTCAAACCATACATCTAAAGTGTTGCCTTCCTTGTCAAAAAATACCCTGATTTTCTTCATTTCTAGACAATTTCCTTATCAAACTTGATTTCCAGCGAATTGGAGCTCAAGATCTTAACGCTGTCAATTACGCCCTCTTTAACGCCAAATTCTTCAACCTTCTTAGGCAATAATGCAGCTATCGAAGAGCCAACCTTGATTATCCTTCTTTTGCCTTCAATTTTCTTGTTTGCCTCTCTTAATTTTATCAACTGCTTGGTTTGTTCTGATGTAAAAAGAATTTCTCCGCATTTGTCGCATTTCAAGCATTCAACTAAGAAATTTTCAACTAAACATCTATTTAAGTCAATACTTCCGCCGCATTTGCATGTGCTTGTCTTCATTTTTATTCACCTTCAATACTTTCCTTTCTTTTTATTCACTGTTATTATCTTTATAAAATCAGGATAATATTCGACAACAACAAAATAAGTCTGCCTTTGCCTATCAAAATAATTTTTGAGACAAATCCGTTTCTTTTCTTCTGTTGATTTTTCTTCATCAATTTTGCCGATTTGAACTGTTTGTATAGAGTTATCGACATCTTCCATGCCTAAATTTTTGTCCTTAGCTGCATGTTCGCTAAAAAGTATTTGTGATTTCTTTCTGTCAAGTTTATTCATAGCCTCAGTTATCCACAATTCCATGCTATTACCTGTTATAATATTCGATTGAAATCATTATAATATTTAAGCTTTGCTATTCTACGAATTCGTCTAATGGCAACGATAGATATTGTGCCCTTGGGAGTATCGCCTTCCATCCAATTTTGCATATAAGGACAAATTTACGTTAGAAAACTCCAAAATTCTTCAAAAGCCTGACGACCAATGCAACCAAAAAGACAACAGCCGCTGCAGTAAATATGCTGCTTCTTCTTTTGTCTTTAACAGAGATGATGTAGCCCGTCATTGCAAGCCCAGCAATTAAAGACAGCCATTTCCATATGTTGCTTATGTTTGTATAAAATACGTACGTTCACCGGCTGTTTGCCCTGACAATGTGGCAATTCCAACAGCTTTTATTTTTTTAAATAATAAAATCATTTTCATTGAATAAGTGTGCCCTTGAATTTCCTTCCACCCAACAAATTTTCAAAATTTTTTAAATCCCCGCTGATAATAATTACTTTAATGCCTG
>JACPTC010000025.1:0-12026 GCA_016192985.1 Candidatus Woesearchaeota archaeon
GGTGAATATAACTCCATTTTTGACGATGAAAAAATTTTCTCCGGGACCTTCAGCAATATTCCCATTGTAGTCCAGCAAAAGCGCTTCGTTATAGCCGTGCTTTTTTGCTTCCAAGACTGCAAAAACGGAATTTACATAATATCCTGAAAGCTTTGCATTCATTGGCAAGGATTTTGGATGGGGCCTTATGTAGGAAGATATCATAACCTTTACTGCCTCGTTGCCAAGATATTTTCCCCATGGAAGCACAGCTATTATTGAGTGCACTTCGTTGTCTTCAGCATGCAATCCCAATTTCCCATATCCATAGAATATAATTGGTCTGATGTAGCCGGATTTTAATTTGCTGACACACACAATTTCTTTAGTTGCTTTCACCAATTCCTCTTGTGAGTATTTAACAGGTATTTCTATGGCGCTGCAGGAATTAATAAGCCTTTTGATATGGTCATTGAGCCTGAATACTGCAACTCCTTTTGCAGTCTCATAAAATCTTATACCTTCAAAAGCTGCCACACCGTAATGCAGCGAGTAAGACAATCCGTGAATTTTACATTCGTCAGAGTTGATTATTTTGCCATTCATCCAGATTTTTTGGGCGTCCATTTTATTTCCTTTTAATTTAGATTTAGCCGATAACCTTATCCATCTGTGATTGCACCTTTATCAGCAGAGCTTACAAGCTTTGCGTATTTGTATAATACTCCTTTGTTGTATTTGAATGGCTTGGGCTTCCATTGCTTCAACCTTTTGTTTATCTCTCCTTCGCCAATATTTAGCACTATTGACTGCTTGATAGAGTCTATTGCTATGCTGTCGCCGTCCTTGACAATTGCAATCGTTCCTCCGGCTTGGGCTTCCGGCGCAACATGGCCCACTACCAATCCATGCGTGCCGCCTGAAAACCTTCCATCTGTTATCAATGCAACATCTTGGCTAAGTCCCTTGCCGACTATTGCTGATGTTGGAGCAAGCATTTCCCTCATTCCAGGCCCGCCTTTCGGCCCTTCATATCTTATTACAATTATATCGCCTTTTTTGATTTTACCACTCAAAATAGCCTGCAAAGCTTCTTCTTCTGAGTCGAATGCTTTTGCTTGTCCAGTTATTGAAGTTACTTTCAAGCCAGACACTTTTGCAACAGCTCCGTCAGGCGCAAGGTTTCCTTTCAAAATAACAATTGGCCCATTTGGCCTCAAAGGATGCTTTAAGTCGGTTATAATTTGCTGATTATTTTCCAAGCTTTTTGCATTCTTGAGGTTTTCAGCCAATGTCTTTCCTGTTACAGTCATGCAATTTCCATGAAGTAGTCCTGCTTTTAAAAGCATTTTCATTACTCCTTTTATGCCTCCAACTTTGTACAAGTCATACATCACATATTTGCCAGATGGCTTTAGGTCCGCAAGGTGCGGAATTCTCTTGGAAATCCTGTCAAAATCATCTAATGTCAGCTTGACATCTACAGCATGCGCGATTGCCATAAGATGCAAAACAGCATTTGTGGAGCCGCCAATAGCCATAACAACAGATATCGCATTTTCAAATGCTTCTTTTGTCATTATATCTTTTGGAAATATTTTTTTTTCGAGCAGATTTATAACCACTTTGCCAGCCATAGCACACTCTTCTTTTTTTTCTTCATCTTCAGCAGGAGATGATGCGCTTCCGGGCAGGCTCATTCCAAGCGCCTCTATGGCAGATGCCATTGTATTAGCTGTATACATGCCGCCGCAGCTTCCTGCACCAGGACATGCGTGGCATTCTATGCCCTTGAAATCCTCAGAAGATATTTTACCTGAAGCGTATGCCCCAACTGCTTCAAAAATGCTAACAATGTCAACATCCTTTCCTTTATAATTTCCAGGCTTTATTGTTCCGCCGTAAACAAACACTGAAGGTATGTTCAATCTTGCCATTGCAATCAGGCAGCCGGGCATATTCTTGTCGCAGCCGCCAATTGCAACTAAACCATCAAACCTTTCTGCACTGCCTACAGTCTCAATAGAGTCTGCTATCACTTCCCTTGATGCAAGAGAAAACTTCATCCCTTCAGTGCCCATTGAAATGCCGTCGCTGACTGTGATAGTGCCGAATGTGAGCCCGACTCCATTATTTTCCTTTATGCCTTTTCTAACCTCAACAGCAAGCTTATCTATATGCATGTTGCATGGAGTCAAATCGCTCCAAGTTGATGCAACTCCTATGATTGGCTTATTAAAATCATCATCATCAAAGCCAACTGCCCTAAGCATAGCCCTGTTTGGCGCTCTGCTGTTTCCTTCTGTTATAAGATTAGACCTTATCTTCAGGCTGCTTTTGTTCATTTTTTTAGGTGTGATAAGGTGTACTATTTACATATACTCTTTATTGTTCGGCCACATTATTTTTCTTACCTGCATTCCAACTGTTTCCACAGGATGCTTTTCAAGCTTGTCAATCTCTGCATTCACTTTTGAAAACCCATGCCTTTTATATTCGTCCATCCATTCCTTTGCAAATTTTCCGGATTGTATGTCTTTCAAGCAGGCTTTCATGTTTTTCTTCACATGCTCATCCATGACTCTTTTGCCGCTCTGAACAGCGCCCTTTCTTGCAGTCAATGAAACCCTTCTGAGCATTCCCACATTTCCATAATTATAAGCGAGTGGCGCTATCAAGCCATGCAACTCGTGATGAACTTCCCAGTACGCCAAAAGAGGATTGTAGCCCGCTTCAATCAGAATTTCAAACGCTTTCTTGACCATCTCAACCACACCACCGCATAAATCAACCTGCTCGCCAAAAAGGTCTGTTTCCACTTCATCCTTAAATGTTGTTTTATAAACGCCTGGCTTTGTAGAGCCCAGCGCTTTTGCCATAGCCAAGATTATGTCCCATGCCTTTCCTGTGTAATTCTGATGGACTGCAAGCAGTGCAGGAACTCCAAAGCCCTTTTCATATTCCTGCCTTACAACAAAGCCTGGGCCTTTTGGCGCAATCATTGCAACATCTATATCTTTAGGCGGCACAACCTGCCTAAAATGTATGTTAAATCCGTGCGAGAAAACAAGCATTTTTCCTTTGCTTAGATTTGGCTCTATTTTACTTTTGTAAATTTCAGCCTGAACAACATCTGCAACCAGCATTAAAATTATGTCTGCTTTTTTTACTGCATCTCCAATTTCAAAAAGGTTCTTGCCGTTTTTCCACCCGTCTTCCAAAGCCTGTTTCCATGAAGCGCCTTCCTTTCTTAAGCCAACAATGGTGCTGATGCCGCTATCCCTGTAACAAAGGCTTTGAGCCCTGCCCTGCGAGGCATAGCCAATGACTGCAAGCGTATTGCCATCAAGGCTCGATGTTACATCATTATCCTGCAAAAGCTCTGCAATAACTTTTCCTTCTTCATCTTTGATCTGTTTTGCCATTTAAACACCTCATAAATCCTATAAGATATATCAAGCCATTAGCCTCTTAATATTGGATACATTTAAGATGTCTTTGGCTTTTCCATGCATAAAATTCCTGCCTTTTTTTATCATAAAAATATTTTTAATCTCAGGCACTATTTCATCAAAATGATGGGTTACATAAATAACTGTTGCATTGTTTTCCCTGCATATTTTTGATACTGACGACAATACATCTTTTCTGGATTTGAGGTCAAGAGCTGAGCACGGCTCATCCAAAATCAAAATCAACGGCTCAGCGATAAGCGCCCTTGCAATTAAAACTTTTTGTTTTTCCCCCTGTGAGATGTGCTGGAACTCCATGCCCTTTATGTGAAGGCATCTCAAAAATTTAAGCAATTGAATGGCTTTTATTTTGTCCTTATCTAAAACCTTTTGATATATCCCAAAGCTTGAGTATTTTCCGGATATTACTGCAGCCAATGCTTTTTGATGAGCTGGGATTTGCTCAGTGAGATAAGAAGCCACCATCCCAATTTTTTTTCTAAGCTCCCTTAAATCAACTTTGCCGAATTTATGCCCAAGCACTTTAACCTCTCCAGAGCTTGGCCATAAGCTGCCAGAAACTATTTTAAGCAAAGTTGTTTTGCCTGAGCCGTTTGGGCCAATAAGCGCCCAGTGCTCGCCTTGGTTTATTTTCCACGAGATATTTTTTAGTATAGATGTTTGTCCCCTGTAAAGGGTATTGTTCAATAATTCAACTATTGCAGTGTCACTCTCTTTCTTATTCATTTTGGAATAGATTTGACAAATTAGAGATACGTGCCGCCCGCTTTCTTTAGATTTAGCAGTCTGGGATTCTGGCCTATGACTATGGTGCCATCAACAGGTATTTGGATTAGAATTGATGTTGAGCTTCCTGAGTATATTGCATCCATCACCCCATTCAAATTCGCCAGATTCGGCTTAAGGTAGTAGCTGCTCCACCCATATTTTTCTGCTACTCCGTGAAAATCAACATTTGGCAATTGCGAATGATGCCTTTCTCTCTCAACACCTGGCATTACAATGTCCAGTCCCTTGTCAACTATGTGGTAGTTTGAATTGTCGATTACCCAGACTGTAAGGCCGAAATCTTTTGTGTAGGGAAATCCTCCAACAAAATAGGCAAAGCAGCCGTCGCCTGCAAATATTTGCACATTAGAGTTGGGGCATGCTACCTTAGCCCCTATTCCCATTCCAAATGAATGCCCCATTACAGAGCCTCGATGCGCGGAATAAGCTCTAATTCCACCAATAGGGCGCTGTGTTATATATTGAAAATCCTTATAAGCTTGGCAAACATCATTGATAATGATTGTTTTTTCATGTACAAGATTCTTGAATTTATTATAAAATTCCACCAAATCAACATGCCCAGAATCAGGCTTTTCTATTTTTCTTGAGTTTAAATCAGCAGGCAGCTTAGCGCTTTTCCTGTCTTTGATTTTTTCTTTGAGTTTGGGCAGCAGCTCTCTCAAGCTCAAAGATATATCACCGCGCACTTGGTAATACTTTCCCTGCACCCTATGTTTGAAATGTCCATCTCTTGAGCCATACGGCTCAGTAAGGTTTGTAAAATGCCATACATTGCCATAAACATCCCCAAGATTGAGCTCATACTCACCCGGGTCAAAGCCCAACACTATCACACAATCATTTTCATTAATGCTCTCCCAAAGCTGTTTTGTGTAGTCATTAAATCCAAAATATATGTAGCCTGCAGCATACTTGTTTTTGTGGGAAACTGCATTGACACCATTCATTGAGTATACTGTCGGAGCCTTCAAAAGCTCTGATAATTCACTTATCAGCCCTTTAATCCCGTCGTATCTTGCCGCCTCTTCTCCTACATAAATCACCACTCTTCTCCCATTGCTTATTTTTGAGAAGTCTCTTAAAAATGCTTCACAGTCTTTTTTTGATGTGGTTTTTGGCCCGCTTTCCCACGGAATTTTAAAGTCCTCAACATCTTTTGATAATATATCAGGGTAAAACAATAAAGCAACAGGCTTTGACTTGCGCAAAAGCTCTTGCGCCTTGATTAATGTGCTTTTTAACCTTTTTATGTCATCGATAAGCAGGCAGCTGTCACCCAGAATGCTTTTTACAGTGGAGATTGCATTCAAACCATCTGGTGTCATATCCTGAAGAGGACCTCTTCCATGAGCGGTTGTCGCGTTCAAAGCTATCAAGAATACTGCAGGTATGTCATGCAGCTTTGCATCCAGCATGCCGCTGGCTCCCAGCAAAGTTGCTCCTCCTGTTGTAAACATGCCCGCTGCTATTTTTCCGCTTGCCAAATAATGTCCCAAAGGAATATACCCAGCAATGTATTCCGGTATGTTTAATAATCTCGGCACACTGTCATTTGCCTGGTGAAGCCCGTCGAAAGGAAGCAAATGCTTTGCCAAGTGTATTACTCCGCCGCCATTCACTCCGGCATAAAGGTTTATGCCCCAGCTGCTCAAAATTTCAATTATCTTTGAGTTTCCTGTATCGTCAATTAATGTTGGGCCTGTCATTACAGATTGGCTACTTTTATCTTCCATAAATGATCTGCCCTTAGCGAAGTTATTGATGTGACTGAGAAATGCAGTTCCATTGGGTGTCTTTTCCGCTTGGGATTTTTCCATTTTTCCACCGTCTTATAGCATAGGCTCTCAGGTTTTTACTCAAGGTTTTCCAGAAAAGGGGGAAAACCAATTTTATAGCACTAGAATAATAACCAGAATACTCACTAAACTCACAAAAAATACAACATTATTTTTCTTCTGATTAGACACATCCATTTTGCAGTTTAACAGCAAAAAGTATTAATATTTAAATCTTTGGGTTGCTTAAAGCAAAATCTGGTGTGTCGATATGGTTTAATAACATTAAATAACTTCGTTTAATACCCAAAGTGAGTATTAAATGCCTGAAGGATATAAAAATTTTTTGCCACCCAATACCGTTCTCAGCGTACATTTGGCAAAAGATATTTATAGGAGTTA
Organism: Candidatus Woesearchaeota archaeon; assembly: GCA_016192985.1. Classification (GTDB taxonomy): domain Archaea; phylum Nanobdellota; class Nanobdellia; order Woesearchaeales; family GW2011-AR4. Next base: position 6,422 of record JACPTC010000025.1, read on the forward strand.
GTATTGGATTTACACTATGGAAAAGTCTTTATTAAGCAAATTATCGAGAGAACTGGAAATTCCTGAGAAGAAAATACTAGATGAAAGTTTAAATGTTTTCCTTGATGCAGAACTAAGAAACGCATCTGCTGAGATTTTGAAAATCAGGAAACAGTTTAATGTGTCCAATCCGAAAGAACTCAAAAGTAAAATCGAGAAGGGCAAAATTGAAGAGCATCCGGCTTGGGAACAGCTTATTTTCTGGGAGAATTTAAACAAAAGAATCAAGGTGGTTAACGATTGGATGCAGAAATTGCATATCTCAAGCTAAAGAATATTGCACTGCAGGAATTTCCAGACATTGTCGCTTCTGCTTCTATTACGAGAGGGCCTTTGAATGTTGCTAAAAGTCTAAGATTATTTTTTACTGACAATTCGTTTCTTGAAATATGGATTAGTGGCAAGAAATATTCTTACCATTGGCAGAGAACAGACGAAAAGATTTACAGGCATGACAATGCGCCACATAAGAAGCATGAGAAGATAAAGACTTTTCCCAAACATTTTCACTATGGTTCTGAAGAAAATGTTAAAGAAAGCAATATTGGCGATAATCCAGAAATTGTGATAAGAGATTTTCTGAAGTTTGTTAGAGAAAACATTTGATTTTGCCAAATGTTTGTATAAAATCCCATTTCGTCGAAAATTCCAAGTTACAAATCCATAATGGAATTTTCGAGCGTGCTCGGAAATTTATACAATTTTAATAGTCAATGGAAATTTCCGACATATGCGAAGCCGAGAAGAGAAACCCTATTTTCGAGTGTAGAATTTGTTGTTCGTGCCGCACGAATTTTCTTTGATGGAAATTCGGCTCGTAGCTTCTCATATGGTTTTAGCGTAATTACGTCTTTTTTCTTAGGTTCTTTGAGAAATAATAGATTTTGAGCATAGCGAAAGTAGAGTTTAGAGAATGTGTGTTAATTTAAGAAGACAGTTGTATTTCTGTAGGCAAAGAAACTCTAATGTCCTTTAATCCTTCAGTTCTCTTTTTAAATCCCATTATTGCAATTCCAGTAACTTTATTTGTTTCTTTGTCAATTCTTTCAAATACCCCTTTTCCTAGATTTCTAAAGTATCCTTCTGTATAGTCCCCTATTTGAAATTCTAAAAAATCCCCTTCCTCATCATAATATAAATTTAATTTGCCTTTCATTTTGTTATACTATCTTATCTGTGTGGAAACTTGTAATAATAAAACCTTCGTCATTTAAATACTTTACTGAAACGAACAGGTATTCTTTCCTTTCTTTGTAATAACGATAATAAAACCTAACATCAGGGTCGTATTCAAATTTGGTTATTTTATCAGGATTTATTAGGGTTTCTTTAATTTGCTCTATTTGCCCTGACATGTCTGGGTGTTTTTGAATATGAGACCATCTTTCATTTGACAAATGTATTTTTCTTCCAGATTTGTCTTCGATTTCAAATACCCATGACATAATGTGATTGAAATTTATTGGCTTTAAATATATTTTGGATTTGATGAGCAATTAGCACAATATTTAAATAGACATTTTTATAATTTGTGATAAAAGGGTGGTTTTATGAAAAATAATATTTGGATATTCCTTAAATATAGCGCAAAATTTTTTGAAATAATTCTTGGAGTTATGTATAGTTTTGTATTATATGAACATCTTTTTGGTAGTGGATTAATTAAAGAACAGTTTAGTCCTGAATGGGCTGGAGTAATATTAGTTTTATATTTTGTAGTCAGTGTAGAAGTTATAATAGTCATAAACGAATATTTATTGCCATATTTCGATAATCAAATAAAAAATATTTAAACTCTTATTATTGAAAAGCTATAAGAAGGTATATTGCATCTTAAAAAAACCAGCTATGGAAAGCAGGTTTCTATCAATTTAGACAAGAAAGATAAAGTTATGGAATATATTGAATCATTTTTGAGAATGGAGTAAAATGTTAAAAATTGGAACAATTTTAATATTTGCAGTATTATTTGCTGTTGGGTGTAGCATCAATGAAAACCAGTTTAGTAAAGGAGTCTCTAGTTCTAGTAGGGATATTTTGAATAAATGCAAATGTACGCAATATTGCTATGGAGAGATTTATGATACAGCCTGTTTAATTAACGAAGCATCCCATCCTAAAAACTGCATAGATTTACTAGGAACAAAAACCACAAAAGGCGTATATGGTGGTGAAGACAAATATTTCACCGAAGAGATTAAAAAAGCATGTTTTGAAAATTTAATATCAAAGCAAAATTCCATCGAACTTTGTACCTCATTCCCTGATGAGTTTCAATATAAATGTTTTGCTAGTGTCGGAAAAAAGAATTTAGAACCTCAACATTGCAAAGAGCTTCCTTACAGTTATAAATCGGACTGCTATTTGCACATAAGTAAAAATAAAGCCGATTTCAGTCTTGCCTTATGTAATGAACTTGATAAAGAAGATAAAATTAATTGCTATGCAAATAGAGCAACAATACATAACGATTCGTCAATCTGTCTTAAATTAGGAGAAGGAATTGATAAAATAAATTGCTATAGTCAAATTAATAAAAATTTTGATTCAAATTTTGGTAACAAATATTATACACCTATTTATTTTGACTGGTTTGTCAAAGCGAAATTTGACAGTAGATTAATTAATGAATCTTATTGTATTTTTGAATCTCCAAGCGGCGAAGATAATACAATAACAAGAAATCAGTCTTGTTATATATCTTTGGCGATGTATCATAAGAAGTTAGATGAGTGTTATGAGCTTCCACAAGATTATAGAGGAATAAATATGATTAGGAAATGTTTGTTTTATACTGCATTATGGAATAATTTTGACTTAAAAGAGTGTGATAAATTTGGAATAGATTTTAAAGAATGCAGAGACGGTGTTGCTTTAAGTAAACGAGATATAAACTTTTGTAAGGAGGTTTACACTACAGAAAGAGATAAATCAGATTGTATTTATAAAATAGCCACAGATTATTTTGGTTCATTCGGAAAGAAAAATATTCTTCTTTGTAAAGATGCAGGTAGTTACAAAAGAGATTGTATTAGCGCGATATATAAAGAAGATGATGAACAATTCCTTAAAAAGGAAGTTTGTGAATTATTAAGCGAATCCAATGATTTTCTTGGTTTTAGTGCAAAATGTTATCATAAATTTGCATTGAAAAATTTGGATTTGGATTCTTGTGAAAAAATTGACGATGGATTTAGTCAATTAAAATCTGATTGTAAAGAAAGAGTGCAAAATGCCATTAAAAGCTAAAAGTGCCTATTTGATAAAAATTATGAAGATATATATTTAGCATAAGATTTGACTTCTTTTTTAAAGTTAGCTTCATCTTGAGCATTTAATCTTTTGCTCTTCAGTTTTTGTAGAAATATATTTTGTTTTTCATGGTACGTTCTATCCTTTAATGTCGGTAAAAAAACAACAGTTCTTTGAACGCTTGATCCTGGTGTAGATAAAAGAATATGAAGTGCTTGAATTCCCTTATTCTTTAAGAATAATTGGTGAGTTTCTTTTAGAAAGTGTTTCTGTTTTTCATTAGCTTGCGTGTATCTTGTTATAAGGTCTAAATTTAGATGTGTTTCTGTATTGTCATGTTTACTACCATCATATCTTATATTTACCTCTCTGGTAAATTCCTTTTCCTCATCTGAAATCAATTCTTGTTTCACAACACCAAATAACTTACGTTCATTCGGATATACCTCTAAATACTTTTCTTCATCAAACTTACTGAAAAACCTCTTATGAGTGAGTTTGCCTATCCTGACGCCTTGAAAAATTTCATTTAAATCTGGAAAAGCAAATCTCTCTTTCTTGCCAGATGGTACAAAATAAACTGCTACAAAGGTTTTGTTCATATATCTACTATTACCATCTTTTGGTATATAAAACTTATTCTCAAAGAACCGTTAAAAGAAAAAAGTTAGGCTGAGTTTTTGTGATAATAAAAACGAACCGTTTAATTCCCCGTTATGTGATCTGATAAGTTCACATTCACAGAATTAAGCGAAAGTGATGTAGCGACCTTGTAAAAGGAAAAACCATAATGAAGAAGCGGCACGAACGAACATATAACGGGTTTTTAAGTAAAGCGAATATTTGAAAACATATTCTTTTGTATCACATCATTGGCGGCATTCCGCCCATTCCCATGCCGCCCATACCTCCGGGAGGCATTTGCGGCATTGGCGTTTCCTTTTTGCTGCCTGCTACAACATCATCGATTCTTAAAATCATTACTGCAACTTCACTTGCAGAACTCACAGCCTGCGTTTTCACTTTTAAAGGCTCAATGACACCTTTCTTCCATGCGTCAATCACCTTCCCTGTGAAGACATCAATGCCTGCCCACTTCTGCTTTTTATCGTGGGCAGACCTCAATTCAGTCAAAACATCAATTGGGTCGAGCCCTGCATTTTCCGCCAGCGTCTTTGGGATTATCTCAAGAGATTCAGCAAAATATGCAACTGCTAATTGCTCGCGACCGCTTAATGATTCAGAAAACTTCCTAAGCTGGCTTGCAAGCTCTAACTCTGTTGAGCCTGCTCCCGCAACTACTTTTCCTTCGCTTAAGGCAGCAGAAACATCGCCAATAGCGTCTTCCATCGCTCTTTTGAATTCATCAACAACATGCTCCGTTGAGCCTTTGATAAGGATTGTTACAGATTTTGGGTTTTTGCACTCTCTTACAAAAGTTAGATAATCATCTCCTGTTTTTACTTCTTCCACCATGCCTGCTTTTCCAAGGTCCTTTTCGCTTAAAGAGGATAGGTTGTTGACTATAGAAGCGCCAGTTGCTCTTGCAAGCGCTTTCATGTCAGATTCCGCGACTCTATTAACAGCATAAATTTCCCTCTTGGCCAGGAAATGCTGCACACTGTCATCAATTCCTTTCTGGCAGAAAACAACATTTGCGCCGGAGCCTGCAACTTTATCAACCATTTCTCTTAGCATCTTTTCCTCCTGATCTAGAAAGCTCTGCATTTGGGAAGGGTGCTTTATCTTTATTTTCGCGCTTGTTGTTGTGTCTTTTATTTCAAGAGCGGAATCAAGCAGCAAAATTTTTGCATTTTTAACTGATTTTGGCATTGAAGGGTGGACTTTCTCCTTGTCTAATGCAATTCCATTTACCAATTCGCTGTCCTCAACCCTGCCGCCAACTTTCTTTTCCAGTTTTATATTTGCTTTGTCAAAAATAAGCTTGCCATTTTCCTTGTCCATGGCTTCCTTGACAGCATAAACTATAATTTCGCTTAATTTTTCTTTGGCAGTTTCAACCCCTTTGCCTGTCATTGCTGTCATTGCAATCTGCTTTAGGATATTTTCGTCTTTTTCAGAAACTTTCTCTGCAATATTTTCCAAGATTTCATTTGCTTTAATGGAAGCCAGCCTGTAGCCACGAGCAAGAATTGCAGGATGCACACCCTGATCAAGAAGCCTTTCGGCATTTTTCAAAAGCTCGCCTGCGAGAACAACTGCTGTTGTTGTGCCGTCTCCAACTTCATCTTCCTGGGTTTTGGCAACCTCAACAATCATCTTTGCGCTTGGATGCTCAATCTGCATCTCTTCA
>JACPTC010000025.1:12038-13094 GCA_016192985.1 Candidatus Woesearchaeota archaeon
TGTGACATCTCCCAATGAATCAACAATCATCTTGTCCATCCCTTTAGGTCCAAGAGTTGTCCTAACTGTTTCTGCAACTAGTTTTGCAGCCATTATGTTTGTCCGCTGAGCGTCTCTTCCAACGCTTCTCTGCGTGCCTTCTGGCAGTATAAATATTGGTTGTATCTGACTCATCAAAAACCACCGAAAAAGGTAAATATGTGGTTCTATATAAAAGTTTTGGTATTTTGTTGTTACTAAATAAAAGTAAAGAAATGGAAAGATTTAAAAAGCAAGTTTGTATATCAATTCAAATGGCAAAATTAAGAACAACAACGTGGGCACAAAGAAATTATGAAGGACTTGCGCGTGCAAGAGATGAAGCCGTTCGACTGGAATTTTATAACCCAACTATCGTCAATATTGGTCCAGGAGGACTGGTAGATTTCTTGTTTGAATATTTCCCATCAGGAACTAAAGCAAGATGGACACTTATACAAAAATTAAGAAGAGGCGCCTTAAAAATTATAGAAGATTTTCTCAGAAATCATGATTTATTTGATTTAAGAACTTCCGAACCTGAAGAGATTGCCAGGTTATTTGAAAAGTTGTATCCCAAGGAAATTTATGTAGTCGACTCTCAGCCGAAAGTCATGGATGCTGTTAGAAGGCTTGATGAAAGCGGAAAGATAGGTCCTAAGGTAAATTATGGATTAGTGGACCTTATGAATGGGAACATACCAGTTACAGGGGAAGTAGTAATTGCATATCATGTAATTCAAACAACAAGTAACCCACAAAGAGCGCTTGAAACAATTGCAGCATCTGTCAAGCAAGGCGGCATATTATCCTTGGATAGAGATTATAATCTGGCAGGATTTACCAGAAGAGAAAGAGGTTTGTATTTAAAAGATTGATCAAAACTCCTTCAAAAATTTCACAAGCTTATTTGCCTTATCAAAATCCATGAATTCCTCTTTTGTGAGTGAAGGTATGTCCTTTGGCCTTTTCTTTTGAAAAATAACCAGATTGTCTACTTCCAATAATTTTGAGAGCGACTGCATTTGCGGGTCCAAA
>JACPTC010000037.1 GCA_016192985.1 Candidatus Woesearchaeota archaeon
GCCAACCCCCTCATAGCACAAAGACAGAAAATTAGTAGTATTTAAATCTTTTGATTTTTGTTACTTTAAAGTGGTTATAATATTAGAATTAATTAAAAACTTTTATATATGTTAAAAATCCCATAAAAATTACAGTTACTAGGTAATTACCTCTCCAATATCTCCCCATACCCAATCAGCCTAAACCTGTTTCCTATCCTTCTGGATACAGTAACGCGAGAGCCTGCATCAGCGCAAACTGGCAATTTTAGCCTGCACTTTATCCTGTTCTTCCTCAATTCAATCACAATGCCAACTGTTGCCGCAGAATTTACATTCAGCATCAAGGCTTCACTCATTTTTATTGGTTCAACATTAAGCTCTTCCTTTGTGCCGACAACACGCTGAAGCAAATGAACATTTAATATTAATTCACTCCAAACTTTGGGCAGCTTTCCAGGTAAACCGACAATTGAGCCAGTAAGCTGGTCTGACTTAACTATTGAAGGGTCCAATGCTGTTAAGACGCCAATTGAGCCGCCTGGGTCTACCGATTCAAGGCTTGAGCCGCCGGCGCTAAGGCTGACTATTCTGGTAGTTAGTGGCTTCCACACTTGCTGATTTTTTTCAGTTATGCTTCTTCCTGGCCTTATTTCAATTATTTCATCAGCATGTAATCTGCCCTGCTTAAGGCTTCCTCCCAATATGCCGCCAACAAGCTTGTCTGGCGTAATACCTGGCTTATTGATGTCAAAGCTTCTTGCAATGAGCATAATAGGCTCTTTTGATGAATCCCTTACTGGAGTTGGAATACATTCTTGAATTGCCTGAATTAAGTAGTGCAAGCCAATCCTGTGCTGAGCAGAAATAGGTATTATGGTGGCATTTTCAAAATCAGTTCCTTTCAGAAATTCTTTAATCTGCTCATAATTCCTGACTGCCTGCTCCTCACTTACCATATCTATCTTGTTTTGCACCACAATAACATTTTTAATGCCTATTATTTGCAATGCCATCAAGTGCTCTCTTGTCTGTGGCTGGGGGCATTCCTCATTTGCACCAACCAACAATAGGGCGCCGTCCATTATTGTAGCTCCGCTCAGCATTGTTGCCATCAAGGATTCATGACCTGGCGCGTCAACAAAGCTCACTTTTCTGAGCGGCGTTGTTTTAGTGCTGCATACAGGACATGCTTCTTTTGTGGTATACGCACTTGCCCCTTCACATTTGCCGCATTTCCTGAAAGTGACGTCTGCATAGCCAAGCCTGATAGTGATTCCGCGCTTCAGCTCTTCAGAATGAGTGTCTGTCCATTTGCCGCTGAGGCGCTCAAGCAGAGTTGTTTTTCCATGATCAACATGGCCGACCATGCCGATATTAAGAACGGGTTGAACTGGCAATTCTTGCTCTTGGGATTCTAACTGCTGCTCATTTTTCTTTCTCGCCATGTTTTTATATTAAACGATTATTGAATTCGTTTTTGCTTCTTTCTTGGGCTCTTCAGCAACGCCGAATATTTCAGCAAGCTTTTTGGCGCCCTGCTTCTGTACCTTTAAGTTGATTTGTGAAATTTTTTCATGTATTTTGTGCCCGCAAACCGTCTTTCTTTTTTTTATGCCTTTTGCAGCGCCTCTGAATCCAACTCCGCCATAGATTGTTATCTTTTTCCTCAAGCCGAGAATGCCTTTCCTCATGGGAAACCCGCAATAATCAGAGCCGCCTGTTATCAGGAACTCATAGCCGCCAATGTCAAAGGAATCACCCTTTATAGTCTCACCTATGTTTAAGCCTATGAACGGCATTGCCATGTTGTCCTTCACATCCTTTTGAAAGGTTTTCCCGCTAGATGGGTCTGATATGCACAGCTTAAAACTAACCATTTTTTAGCCCTCCTAAAACACCGAATAAAACCAATAGCGAGAAATCAAGTTTATTTAAATAGTTTGTGTTGCTTTTATGCAGTAAGATTAAGAACAACATCAAAATTTCGCGGCAGAAAGGCTTGCGCTGTAGCTAACTGTTTGCTGGCGGTCATCAATCAACGCGACCAGATTTTTTATGCAGTAAAATGCAGCCATCATCAGCCCAAAGGGTATGGCATTGGTCCATACGTTGAGATTCAATGCAAACATTGCAAACGGAAACAGCATTGCGGAAAACAATAAAAACAATGCCGTCAACAAATTGCTTATGATTCTTGTGCATTTTTTCAGATTTTTTGAGCTGTCAACATTAGTCAAAACAACAGCCAGCGTATGGTGGATTATTTTCAACCTTTTGTAGACAATGTGAATAAACCAGATAATCAATATTGAGCTTAAGGTGTAAAAAGAGTACAAGATTGTTGGGTGAAAATTTAATTTAATAAAAAAGGCAAACTTTCTCAAAATGAAGAAGGTGAGCAAAGATACTATGACAAGCATAAGCGCTGTTTTTGACTCTGACCTGAGTCTATTAGTGAAGAAATTTTCTATATCCATCTGGTCAAAAAATTTCCTCATATAGCCGGATATTCTCTCAAGCTTTATCTTTGCTTTAATGGGGAATCTGGAGTTAATCGAGTTGTGTAGTCTTTCGCTGTAGTTTATGCCGATAGACATTATTATTGCGCTTATGAATATTATAGCGGCTGAAATTGTGACCAAATCAATGCCCAGCCCAAATTTCTCGCTTTCTTTTGCCACAAGCAGCGAAAACTCTCCAACAGATATCATTGCAATACTGGAAAAGAACGGCTGCTCGTTCTTGAAATTGGCAAGCAGAAAAGTCAAAAATCCAACCGCAATGAACCTTGAAATTAGTATAGTAAACAACAATGCAGTGATAAGTGCGGCATTCGATTCCACTGACTTGAAATCCACCAAAGTGCCCATTGAGATGAAGAATATGGATGTAAAAATCATCGCATACGGTCGTATTGCCTTTCCATACTCCTTGGAATTGGGCAATGATGCTATTAGGCTGCCTGCAAGGAATGCGCCTGCGCTTGGAGTTAATCCAAGATAAGATGCAAAATAGCTGAATAAAGCTCCAATGCCGAGCGACAGGAATATCAAAACTGAGTCATCGCTGTTGTTTTTCATAATGGCATTTACCACATACCTTAATAATTTCATGGTAATGAGGTATACGAATATGAGTATGGCAACTGAGAATGTAATATGCTCGAATGTGCTCAGCAAGCTATTGCCCGCGCCTTTTGCGCCTGAGAAAAAAGTAAGCACAAGGACAGCAATAATATCTTCTATGATGAGCACTGCAATCAGCAATGGCACCTCTTTCCTGTTGAACATCTCTTTTTGCTCCAGTACCTTTACAACAACAACTGTACTGCTGAAAGATAGTATAACACCCACAAACAGCGCAACCTTGGAGCTAAAGCCAAGCAGCAGAGTTGTTTCATAGCCAAAAAACAACACAATGGCAAATTTCAAAAAACCTATGAGAATTGATCTTGCGCCTAATTTCATCAGCTTGGAAACATCAAATTCAAGGCCTATAATAAACAGGAGTAGTATTGAGCCAAAGTCTGCCATCATCCTTATCATATCAACATCCTGCACTAGATTTAATGAATTTGGTCCAATTAGTGCCCCTACTAGCAATAGCCCAAATACAGCTGGCTGCCTAAATCTTGCAGCTATGACTCCGCCTATTATAGCGCAGAAGAAAAGTATGCCTAAACTGATAAGCTCGGTTGCCATTTATGCTCACTACAATAAATCAAAAAATACAACACACACACTAGCACTGCCGTTCCCCAACGTTCACTTTCACTATTTCAAACATTCACTTTTACGTTATTTTCTATATTAGTATACAAAAAAGTATATTAACAGCTTAAAAATTATAATTACTAATATATAAAGTTTTCGGTTTTGGGAGCCACTTGTTCAATTTCATAATTAATTCACGCTTTAAGAATTGGCTAAGGTTTCATAGTTTTGGGTGATTTTATTCCAAAACTAAAAGAGAAACAAGGATTTAATTTTTTTTAAATTTCTGAGGTTTTGTGGGCATTTATTATTCTTTTAGGAATAATTTTGTCAAAAAATATTAATAAATGGATAAACTAAGTTGATTTAATATGGTTGAAATGGCGGAATTGCTAAAGCACAGAATCCTTCTCTTAGATGGGGCCATGGGCACATCAATACATAACTTTAACCTTAGTGCTGATGACTTCGGCGGAGAAAAATATGCAGGCTGCAATGAGTACCTTGTCATCACAAGACCAGATATAATTAGCGATATACACCAAGGCTATCTGGAAGCAGGCTCAGACATAATTGAAACAAACACCTTCGCGGGCTCTTCCATCACTCTTGCAGAATTTGGATTGGCTGAAAGCTCATACGAAATAAACAAAATGGCTGCTGAGCTGGCTAGAAAATGCGCGTTGAAATACTCTACTCCAGAAAAGCCTAGATTTGTAGCAGGTGCGATTGGGCCAACAAACAAGACAATATCTGTAACGGGAAATATTTCATTTGACGAGCTTGAAAAATCATATTATCTGCAGGCAAAAGCCCTGATGGATGGCAAAGTTGACTTTTTTCTCATAGAAACAGTTTTTGACACCCTGAATGCGAAAGCTGCATTAAGTGCAATCCAGAATTTATTTGAAGACGCTGGGAAAATTATTCCAATTACTGTGTCAGCTACGATAGAGCAGAATGGCACGATGCTCGCTGGCCAGGATATAGAGTCCTTCTACACCTCAGTAGAGCATACAAATCCTCTTGCGGTTGGAATAAACTGCGCACTTGGTCCTGACTTGATGAAAGACCATCTAAGAAGTTTAGCTGGCATTGCAAAAACAAATGTGATTTGTTACCCAAATGCCGGTTTGCCGCTGGAAGATGGAACTTTTCCAATGAAGCCAAAGGAGTTCGCTGATTTGATGAAGGGGTTTATAGAGCATGGGTGGGTTAATATAATCGGCGGCTGTTGTGGAACAACCAAGGAGCATATAGTGGAATTAAGCAGATTAGTAAAGAATAGCAGAAGAAGGATGATTCCAGATATTTCCAGAACAGCCTGCTCAGGAACAGAAGCGCTTGTTGTGGAGGATGACAACAGGCCCGTTGTTGTCGGGGAAAGGATGAATGTCATAGGAAGCAGAAAATTCAAGGAACTTATTTGCGACGAGCAATTTGACATTGCTGCAGAGATTGGAATAGCGCAGGTAAAAGGGGGAGCACAGGTCCTTGATGTTTGTCTAGCAAACCCCGATCGAGACGAATTGAAAGACACAATAAGATTTTATGATATTGCAACAAAAACATCAAAGGCTCCATTAATGATAGATTCGACAGACCATAAGATTATAGAGGCTGCCCTTAAAAGAACCCAGGGGAAATGCATAATAAATTCGATAAATTTTGAGGACGGGCTTGAGAGATGCGAGCATGTCCTGCCTCTTGTAAAAAAATACGGTGCTGCTGTTATTTTTGGAACGATTGATGAGGACAAGCAGCAGGCAATGGCAACAACAGTCGAGAAAAAGGTTTCAATTGCGCAAAGAGCGTATAAGTACCTGACAGAGGAGTGGGGCATTGCCCCAGAAGACATAATTTTTGATACTTTGGTTTTTCCGATTGCAACAGGAGATGCTAAATACTCTGACAGCGCAAAGGTCACGATTGAGGCAATCAAAGAGATAAAGGAAAAAATCCCAAAAACAAGAACCATTTTGGGAATAAGCAATGTCTCATTTGGGTTGCCTGCGCGTGGGCGGGAAACCTTGAATTCCGTCTATCTATACCATACAACAAAAGCAGGATTGGATTTTGCAATTATAAACTCTGAAAAATTGATAAGATATCCTTCAATTTCAGAACACGAGAAGAAACTGGCAGAAGACTTGCTGTTAAACAGAACAAATGAACCAATTACGCCTTTTGTTGAGTTTTACAGGGGCAAAAAAATACAAACCCAAGATGTAAGAAAGCTGCATTTGAATGAAAGGCTTCCAAAATATATAATAGAGGGCAGGAAAGACGGCTTGATGAAGGATTTGGACGAGGCTTTAAAGGCAAGCAAGCCGCTTGAAATCATAAACGGCCCGCTAATGGCAGGAATGGATGCAGTCGGAAAATTATTCAACGAAAACAAGCTTATTGTTTCAGAAGTTCTGCAAAGCGCTGAATCAATGAAGGCTGCAGTCACACATCTTGAGAAATTCATGGAGAAGAGCGCTGGTAAAAAAAAGGGAAAAGTGATCCTTGCGACTGTCAAGGGAGATGTGCACGATATAGGCAAAAATCTATTTGAGATTATTCTGAGCAACAATGGGTATGATGTTATTAATCTTGGGATAAAGGTGCCTCCTGAAAATTTGATTGAAGCATACCATAAGCACAAGCCTGATGCAATAGGACTCAGCGGCTTGCTTGTTAAATCTGCACTTATGATGGTTGACACTGTTGAGGATTTCATGTCCGCGGGATTAAAAGTTCCTATTCTGGCTGGGGGAGCTGCATTAAGCGAAAAATTTACAGCCACAAAAATAGCTGCATCGTATGGCGGCATTGTGGCTTACTCAAAAGATGCTATGAGCGGGCTGGCCATTGTGAACAGGATCATTTCCAATTCGGCAAATTTTGAGAAGGAAAATATTGAAAGACAAGAGCTTTTAAGAAAACCGCAAAATTCCCTGCAAAAAGAAGTCAAATATGCAAACAGCCAAAGAAGCAAGCCAATAGCGTACAACAAGCTTTTAAAGCCAAAAGATTTTGAAGAGCACGTGTTTTATGAATATGGCTTAGCAGAGATTTTTGATTTCATAAACAAGCAAACGCTTTACTGCACGCATCTTGGCCTGAAAGGCAATTACACTGATTTGATAAAAAACAAAGATGAGAAAGCTTTGAAATTGACCCTGCAGGTGGAAGAAATTAAAAATTATGTGATTGAAAATAAGGTTTTAAAGCCCAAAGCGATATACCGGTTTTTTGAATGCAACTCCAATGGAAACGACATAATTGTTTATGAAGGCAGCAAAATTTCCGAATCGCTTAGATTCCCAAGGCAAACTGGAAAGGATTTGTTATGCGTTGCCGATTTTGTTGCCCCGACTGATAAAGGCAGAGATGTAATAGGATTATTTGTGGCTTCGTGCGGCCAAGGGATAATTGAAAAATCAAAAGAGTTGAGAGAAAAAGGGGAATATTTAAAATCCCATGTCATTCAGGTTCTTGCAGTCGAGCTGGCAGAGGCATTTGCTGAAATAATGTACAATAAGATGAAAGAGGAGTTAAGCATTAAAATTAAAAATCCAAAGAAGGAAGGCAATGGCATAATGCTGCAGTACGGCTATCCTGAATGCCCTGACCTTGAGGAGCAAAAAAAGCTTTTTAAGCTCCTGAAACCGGAAAAAATAAATGTGCATCTGACTGAATCCTTGATGATGGAGCCTGAAGCAAGTGTTTCTGGCATGATATTTTATCATCCCGAGGCAAGGCATTTTACGCTATAAAAATGGAGCATAAAATAATGTATGAAGTTGTACCGCCATCAAAAAGGTCTTCAGAGCAGTACAGGGAGAAGGCGATAACCAGCATAGCTGATTCAATATCAAAAATGAGGTCTGTTACTGTTTTGGACATCCCGGAAATCGTGGAAGAGAATTACTGCGGCAAGCCTTACTACAAAAACCTTGACAACAGGAAATTTGCGTGCATGTTAAAAAAAAAAGTAAATAAAGAGATTGTGATTAACAAAGTGGTTCCGCATTTCAATCCAAAATCAAGCCTTGGCGATTGGCTAGACGAAACAGCTAAAGGGTATGGAATTAATAAATTTGTTTTTGTTGGAGGAACATTTAATATGCCTTATCCCGGTCCTACGGTTTTGGAAGCAAACAATACAGCTTATTCCAAAAAATTGGTTTTCGGCAACATAGCGATTCCAACAAGGCTTAATGAAGCTAAAAGCCTTGCATCAAAAACCTCTTCAGGGTGCAGATTTTTCACAACTCAGATTTTGTTTGACAAATGCATGATATCTGATGTTGTAAGGGAATATGCTGAAGAGTGCAGGAAACAAAATCTTAAACCTTCCAAGTTCTACCTAAGCTTTTCTCCAATCTCTGACACAGAGGATATAGATTTTTTTGAGTGGCTCGGGGTTTATATCGACGAAAGAACAAAATCAAGGCTAAGGCATGCGAAGAATGTAGGGGAAGAGTCTATCAAAATAGTGCAGGAAATTTATGCATACATCGTTTCTAAAACCCATAGATTGGACGTTCCAATTGGAGTAAACATCGAGCAAGTGGCGTTGCACAACCTGCCTTTTAGCGAGCAAATGGTTATCTGGTTTAGTGACAATATGTAAACTATCTGAAGATTGAATTGTCAAACTTGTCGTGGCAGTCTTTAATGAGCAATCCTCCGGACATCAGGGATTTTCTGAAGGAATAGGAACGAAGCTATAAGCAGAATCAAAACCATTGCGAGTGCAATGTTATAGCTATAATATACAATCAGCCACCCTGCAATTGCTGGTCCGAAAAGCCCTGAGAATTTGCCTGCAATCTGTGAATAGCCAAAAAACTCCCCAATCTTCTTTCGCGGCGCCAAGAAGATAAAAAGCACTCTTGAAGCTGCAAATGTGCCGCCGAATGCTATACTCCCCAAAATCCCAGCAATCCAGAATACTACAATGCTCTTTGAAAAAATAAACATCACTACAACTAAAATCCAGCTTAAGCCTCCTATTGTCAGCATTGCTTTAGGCCCATGCCTGTCAGCGAATCTTCCAAATATAATGGCCCCTAAGCAAGCGCCTATTGACTGCGCCATAAACAAAATCATAAATCCTGCTAAGCTTACTCCAATCTCCCTTTTGGCAAAAAGGAAGAAGAACACATCAATTGCAGCCAAAGCATTTGAAAAAAGCGCTGCTGAAATCAGGAAGGAAGTCATTTCTTTCAAAACTGCAAGATTCTTGAATGTTGATTTTATTTCCATAAACACTTTGGAATAATTAACTTTCTGCCTTTTGGTTTTTGTATCTTTTATCATAAAAAAAATAGGCAATGAAAACACAAGGAAAAATGCTCCAAGGGCAGGGAAAACTGCTTTTATGCCATCAACAGTCTCAAGCGACTCAGTTGCAAAATGCCTTAATATCAAATATGCGGCTAAAAGGCTCAGGATGGTGCCAAGAAAACCAGCTCCCATGCCCATGCCTGAAATTTTACCAATTTCCCTCTCAGGCGCTATCTCAGGAAGCAGTGCGTTGTAGATTGACAGGCTTATGTTATAAAGCACAATCGAAATGCATACGATGACTAAATTCCAAAATAAACTGAATAACGGCAAAGCTGATATCAGCAAAATAACTATCAATGTTGGGATAATTATAAAAGGCATTCTTATCTTTGTGGAATCTGAGAATGCCCCAAGGAAAGGAATCACAATGCTGAATATGAGAATAGCTAACGTAACAGTCGTTCCAAGCTGGAATTCATTGCCATTAAGAAAAACTGTGACAAGCAAAGGCCAGAATATAGTTCTGAATGGAGAAGTAAAGGCAGTGTTAGCCAAATCATATAAAGCCCATGCAATAATCTTCTTATTAATCATTCTCTTACTTGTAATATTCATTTTATATATCTTTTACTTAATTGATTCGTAAAAATTTAATGTAAAAAATATTCTAGTATACTGATTTCCACACAACAAAACAAAAGCTTTTTATAGAGCTGTAACTCAAATTTTGAAACGTGGGGGTGTATCTAATTGCAAGTTTTTCCTGAAAACGGAAAATTAGATTTTATTACAATAGAAGGGAATATATTCACCCATAAACAAGTTGAGAGAAGAGATGGAGTAATCTTTATGCGGATGAAGAAAAGATTATTAAAAACAGCCAAAAGTCAAGAAAATGATTTAATCTAAATGAAGAAGCTGTATTTAAAAATTTTGGTTTTCTTTGTTGTTTTATTGCTGGTTCTAAACATAGTCTTATTTTCGTTGAACATTATAAACTATTTTATATTTTGGTTTATAATCATCCTTGCCGCTTTTTTTGCCTATAAAGTTTTGCCTAAGAGATTAGGTTAAGGAGATGATTTGTTCAAGTAAGCATCAATTGATAACCTGAAGCTAAACGGCTTGCTGGCTCCATGGTCGTAAGCTTTTTGCCGCTCTCGCGCATTAGGAATTCCTGCATATTTTCTGTAATTGATTATTGTTCTTTCACATACAAAGCCAATTTCTCGTTGCATCGCTTCATCTGTTATGGCGTTTTTGCCTGCAAATTCTCTCACAAGTATAGCATTTAGCATCGGTACTGCACTGTACAAAACAGCCAAATCCTTGCTTGGCGTGAGATAACGGACAGGCAAAACAGCAGAGCCTGATGGTGCCTTAATTCCTACCTTTCTTCTCCTTAAAAGCCTAAACAAAGTAGGGTTACTATATGGCAAACCTAATTCACTGCCTAGCATGCTATGATGAAGTGGTAATAATCTCTCAGGACTTAGGCTTAGTAAAAATCCAGCCTGATGCTCGCCTATGGCAGTATAGCACTGGTTCAAGGCTCCAACTATCCAACTTTTTTGACCGTTTATCCATTCCGCCATTTTGCTCACTTTTGGTGTAGGTGGAATCCATTCTATTTGCAAATCTTGCAAATCTGAAATTTTGAAATGCTCGGCAGGAGCAATCGAAAAGCCGCCATCTTCCCTTACAACATAAATAATGTCAGGAGCAACACCGCTTCTAGTACTTGCTAGAGCTACATCACTATCTTTTGCAAAAGCAGTTTTAATCCTACTTTGCACATATTCTTCTTGTCCATCTTCTTCTGAAACCAGTCTCCTGAGTACTTGGTAATATGTGTAACAATTAGGATCCCTGTCGCTTATTCTAAGTAACTCAGCATCAAACTTTAGAGGAGTTGAGAGTATTTCCTCGAGTGCCCTGTTTATTGAATCCACAGGCATACCAATCAAGTCAGCATTTGCTGATAGATGCCCTTGAAGAGTGAGTACATTGTCAATCAATCTTCCATGTTTTCCAGCCATACTCTCTTGTTAATTTTGGCTTTTTTTAAATCTTTCTAGCTTTATTGCTATAAATAAAATAAAATTTATATCAGAATGCAGTTGACGAAATAGAAAGAAACAAGGTAGGGGCTTCACTGCTCAACCCAACCAGCATAAGCTGTCAGATACAGATACTTAACACCATCCTGTTTTTAAGCCCTTTTACGCAAGCAAAGGATTCAAATCTTGCCATAAGCGACGTTTAGCCATTGCTCATACAAGTTGACCTGCGCATAGCTTGCTGTTACACAAGCAACTTTGCGCTCCCTTGCAATATTGCTTTGGCATAAATCATTTTTGGCAAGTGTTTGGCATTAAATTCTGTAAGCCGTTAATGAGTTTTACAGCTACGCACCCCCAAAGACTATGACAATGTTTCTATATTTATAGATTTCCTATATACTCCTTATAATGTTTATAGAAATCATAGAAAGTGTATAGCTGAATATAAAATAAAAATGCAGGTAAATGCATTGCATTTACAAGCATACTGGCACCCAATGATTTTTGACAGGTTTATTTAGCCTTTCCTAGGATTCTGAATACCTTTGTGTTGCATGTGCCGCAAACGCCTTTCATTGCCTTCATGCCGTTCTTCATCGTGACTTCCTTGCCGTCTTTAATCTCGACTTCTTTCCTGCATTTCATGCATCTTCCTCTTGCCATATTATATGCACCTCAATAATTTTAAAAAATCAACAGCTTTGCTGTTGATTTTTTGTAATATATTAAGTTATATATAAATATTTGGTTTTTTTACTCGTAATTTAAGATAATTTGTTACTTTGAGGTTTAGAATCACTCCACAATCTCCAGCAATTCTTTAATGTCATTTATCTCGTAGTCTGCATTCATGCTTTCAGCTTTGGGATTGCCGTATCTGGCAAAGCATGTCAGCATGCCTAGCTTTTTAGCCCCTTTTATGTCCCTTTCAGGCCTGTCACCTACCATCAAACATTCGCTTGGCTTAAGCTTAAGCCTTTTAAATGCAACCTCAAAAGGCTTTGTGCTTGGCTTGAGTTCCTTTGTGTCTTCAAAAGCAACAACAACATCAAACAAATGGTTTATTTTCATTGAAACAAGCCTTATCCATGCCTTTAATCGTGGAGCATCTGAAACAATAGCCAGCTTTATTCCTCTTTTTTTCAGCTCAAACAGGACATCAATAACATGAGGATATGGCTCCAAAAATCCTGCCCTGACTCTCCTATATGCAACTATGCCGCTTGCCAGTATCTCATAATCTATTTTTTTAGACACTTTTTTCAAGAATTTCTGGAAAATTGTCTTTTCCTCAAGGCCATACTTGTCATAAAGGGCAAAAAGCTCCCTCATTGCTTCATGTTTGCTTGTGTTCAAGCCAGCTCCAATCATGGCAGAAATGGCAGCATCACAGCTCAGCTTCTTCATCCTCATGAAGTCTATCAACGTGTTGTCTAAATCGAAGATTACTGATTTTATCATAATCATTGAGAATTAATTACTTATATAAATGTTATTGAAAACTCAGAAAATTGAAATAGAATAGTCAAGATGCTTTATTATATGCTAATTTTACCCAACTAATAAACTCTTCATCAATATCATTTTCGGATTGTATTTTTACTTTTCCCCATTTACTATTTGGATATTTTTGTTTGAATCTGGGATTATTTTTTACGTCAATTGGAGTTAAAAGTAAATCTACATTTATGTACTGTTGCTTGGGTTTTATAGCACAAAAATTCTTTTTATTTGCCAAACCTATGTAATATTGCGGAGAGGGATTAGGCTGTATATTAGAGTTAATGCTTTGTCTTATCTTTTGTATTAGCATTGCATAAATCGGACGCATTCTGTCTTTACCTCTAAAATGATCCTCTTGTGTTTTAGGAGGGTTTATAGTTCTTTCACCTTCTATACTTGTATCCAACACGACTCTAGGGGCTACATAAAGCTTACTATCCTCTCCTTTGAGAATTGAATAAGTTACTAACTTTATCGGAGGTTCTAAAGACCAACATGCGTTCTTGACATCATCTTCTATGTCACTTACAACTATCACTAATCTTAAATCGTCACTTATTTCTTCTGTTTCTGGCTTAGCTCTGTTTATTACTTCTTTTATGAATAATTTATGATTTCCATCACGAACAAACCAACTATA
>JACPTC010000001.1 GCA_016192985.1 Candidatus Woesearchaeota archaeon
TTATGCAGTTTTACAGGACGCCATTCATCAACAACCAAATCGGCACTAAGCCATTCTGCAAGCTCCTCTGCATTGCCAATTGTCGCGCTCAAGCCTATTATTTGGATATTTTTCAATAACTTCCTTAATATGGTGATTAAAATTTCCAAAGTTGGGCCTCTTTCAGTGTCGTTAAGAAGATGAATTTCATCTACAACCATAGTTTTGACATTTGCAAGCCATGGAGTATTATGCCTTATTAATGAATCCAATTTTTCAGCAGTGACAACAATCAAATCATAATCCGCAAGAAAATGGTCAGCTGAATCAATTTCACCAATAGACAAGGCGACCTTTGCAATTTTGCCATACTTCCTCTTAAAATCCTTATATTTTTCAGATGCCAATGCCTTTAAGGGCACAATATAGACTGCCTTACCCCTGCCTTCAATAATTGATTTTAGTGCGGCAAGCTCTGCTATCAATGTTTTGCCTGATGCTGTGGGTGTGCATACAAGCAGGTTTCTTCCCTCCAAAAGCCCTTTCTTGACGGATTTTTCCTGGGCAGGCCTTAATTGCTTTATCTCGCCCTCAAGAATTCCGTACAATTCTTCCGGTATACCTCCCTTAATAGATTTCAGGTCCACTATTCTACATATTGCAATCCTATTTTTAAATATTTTGATAAGATTTATAAATCACCCTCAACCAAAACCAGAAAAATGGAACCATGGAAACATGCTTTACTATCGCTGATTTTGGCAGCAGCCCTTTATCCTTTTTTTGGATTGAATGTTTGGGTTGTTTTCGCAGGCGGAGTTTTGATAGATATTGACCATTACCTATTTTATATCTTTAAAACTAAGGGTTTGAGCCCGTTGAAATGCTACAGGTATTTCACTACAGAGGCAATGGAAAATAACCATAAGCACATTAATGGGAATTTTTTGGTTTTCCATACAGTGGAGTTTCTTTTAATTGCGCTGGCGCTTTCATTTTACAGTCAGCTGGCATTGCTGTTCACAGCAGGATTGCTTGGGCATTACCTGCTTGATTTTATATGGTTTAAGTGCTTTTACAAGCGCTTTGTTTTAAACCCTTCAATTATATCTTGGCTTATTAGGAAAACCTAACAAAAAAGTGAAAAGATGGAAACATGGAAGCATTTTTTGCTGTCTTTGATTATTGCGATATTAATGCATGCATTATATGAATGGAAAGCGTTATTTATACTGATAGGGGGAGTTTTGATTGACATAGACCATTATGTTTGGTATATCTACAAATACAGGAAATTCAATTTAATTGATTGCTACAAATTCTACGCCGACGCTAACACAAGCATGAATTTTAAACCGCATTTCGGGCTTCTTCATGTATTCCATACCCTAGAATTTCTTTTAGCTGTTGCGGCGCTTTCATTTTACAATGAATTTGCGTTGTTGTTTTTGGTCGGGTTAATTGGCCATTACCTGCTTGACCTTATATGGTATATCACAGTTCCAAAATGCATTATTGCAGACCACTCCATAATCCACTGGATTGTCAAGAACCAAATTCAAAAAGTTTAAATAATCCTGATTGAGGTTAGGAGGCATGGGCATTATAAGAAAAGACTACATTCTTGATAGATGGGTTTATTATGCCACTTCAAGGAAGAAGAGGCCCCGGGATTTCAAGACAATTGAAGTCAAAGACAGCCCAAAGATGTGTTTTTTCTGCCCGTGGAACGCCCATCTGACTCCTCCTGAAATAGGCAGAGTGGAATACAAAGGAAGCTGGAAGATGAGATGGTTCCTAAACAAATTCCCAGCTGTTGAGAAAAAAGGAAGCCAAAAGCTTAAGCCAAACAAATTTTATGCTGAACTAGACTCTTATGGCGTTCATGAAGTGATAGTGGAAACAAACCACCATAAATCTCAGCTTGCTGATTTGCCTGTGCAGCATATAAGAGAACTGCTTGAGGTATGCAAATTCAGGATAAAGGAGTTAAGCAGGCTGCAGGGCATTAAATATGTCCAGATATTCAAAAACCACGGCAAGGACGCAGGCACATCCTTAATTCACAGCCATACACAGGTTATGGCATTGCCCCAAATCCCGGTTCTGGTTGCAGAAGAAGCTGATGCCTCAATAAAATACAGAAAATGCCTCTATTGTGAAATAATCAAGCTTGAATCAAAATCTAAAAGAAAGATTTTTGAGACTAAGCATGTGGTTGCCTTTGCGCCCTTTGCATCCCGATTTAATTACGAAGCATGGATATTTGTAAGGCAGCATAAGCGGAATATGGAACAGCTGGAAGAAAATGAGATGGAAGACTTGGCATCGGCGTTGAAAAGAATATTAGTGAAACTAAAAAAATTGAACGCTTCGTTCAATTTTTTTATTCATTATTCTCCAGAAAAAGAAAATCTGCACTTTCACATCGAGGTTACTCCTAGAATTGCATCATGGGGGGGCTTTGAATTGTCGACGAATGCCGTTATAAATTCTGTTTTGCCTGAGGATGCCGCTAGGTTTTATAGGAGATGACTATCATTTATTGGCTATCTCAATCACTTTTCTCATGACTTCAGAGCCATTTAGTTGCCCTAAAGAGCCTTTTTTGCAGTCAATTTCATTGAACCTTTCTACCCTATCTGGCTTAATGTTGCTTCCACTTATCAATATCGGCACAGGGTCCGCAGAGTGGTCTTTATGGGAGCATGGAGTTGAGTGGTCGGCTGTTATTACAACAACTGCATTAGCCTTTTCCAAATTATCAATAGCCTTATCTATTTTTTCTATGAAATCTTTTTTGCCATTACAATCGCCATTTTCACCATAGATATCTGTAGGCTTGATATGCACAAAAACAAAATCGTATTTAGCGATTTGTTTTTTGGCTGCCTCAATCTTCGCTTTAACGTTAGTGTCAGGCAATCCTGTTGCCCCTTGTACATATATCAAATCCATGCCAGATATAGCTCCTAGCCCCTTATATAAACCGGCCCCTGCAATGCAGCATGCCCTTAAATTGTACCGTTCCTTAAATGATTTTAATTTTTTATAATAGCCCGGACCTCTTGTTAAAAAATAATTAGCCCGAAGCTTGCCATATTGTTCTCTCTTGCCATTTAATGGGTTTTTTTCGAGTATTTCATGAGATTTTTCTAAGAACTTCTGCAAGGCATCTGCTGTAAATTTGGCTTCTTTGCTGTTGTTCAATGGCTTTATTGTGTTGACTTTGTGATCAAGCCAGTCTTCAATAACTTTCTCTTCTGTTACGTAATGGACATCTGAATTTGAGATTTTATCTGAAAGCCCTCTGCCTCTCATCACAATAACTACCCTATACCCAGTTCCAGATTTTACCAAAAACTTGACATTATTTATTTTTATGCCATCTAACTCTTTTGTAAATGGGAGTGTATCTTCAATTCTCCCTGCTCTCCTGTCTTTCACCCTTAATTGTTTATCAATAGTGGCTAAATTAGCCCTAATTGCCACATCACCATGTTTTAATTTTATTCCCAGGCCTGCTGCTTCTATGGGACCTCTTCCAGGATAGTCTTTTTTTAAATCATATCCAAATAAGGTCAGATGAGCTTCGTCACTATTTGGCCTTACTCCCTTTCCCAATACATGCACAATTCCAGAAATTCCTTTTTTCGCCAGTCTATCCATGTTTGGTGTTGAAGCGGCTTGCAATGGTGTATTATCCCCCAATTCCTTCTCAAGCAGGTCGCCCATGCCATCACACACAATGAAAATTATTTTTTTCATTTTTTAGCCACAATGTCATCTCCAACCTTAAGTTTATGCTTCCCAACAAACGAGTCTTGGTTCAATGCAACTTCAACCCTCCCATAGTCGTCTTTGAATATTAATGGCTTTCCCTTTTCAACGTCTCCAAAAGTTGCAAAAAACGGCACTTTAATGCTTTTTTTGCTAAAATCTAATTTAATAAAATCGCCAGTCTTAACCTTAAACCCATCCCATACCTTGTGCATTATATTCAAATGCAAAGAGCCAAACTTGTTGATTGATATAACTTTTGCGTGAATCTCATCATTATTTATCTTCGCTTCCTCATAGGGCGCTTTAATCAAATCTTTTTGGCTCAGCTCTTCTCCAAACTCTTTCATTTTGACTCCTTTTGAAAGATAAGCTGCTGCTGGTGTGAATATGTCTCTGCCGTGAAAAACTGGAGATACGGGCTTTCTCATATAATTTTCATTGGTTATTTCAACAACCCTTTTTATTCCGCCAAGAAACCTTGTTGCAGGCAATAAAACTCCGTTATCCGGCCCAATTAAATAGTCACCTCTCTCTGCTTGTAGTATAACTGGCTTTCTTTTAGTTCCAACGCCGGGGTCGACAACACAGACATGGTGTCCAATAGGTATATAGTTTATTGTTTCCATAGTCCTTGCAGCATAGAATAAATTAAAATCAGGCAGGCCGTGCATTAAATGAATTACCTTAGCTCTTGGATTAATCTCCAGAGCAACCGCTTCCATGATGCCAACGCCTTGGCTCTGAACCCCAAAATCGCTTGTTAAGGTGATGAATGGCATTCCCATTTTTGAATGATAAATCACAATTTTGCAAACCTTGCCCTTTTTCCTAATTCTTCCTCAATCCTCAATAAGCGGTTATACTTTGCAGTCCTCTCGCTTCTTGCAGGCGCCCCAAACTTGCTTTGCGTTGCGCCAATGCCAACGCACAAATCAGCAATGAAGCTGTCCTCTGTCTCGCCGCTTCTGTGGCTCACAACCACATTCCAGTTATTCTTGTAGGATAGATTTGCCGCCTTGATTGACTCCATAATTGTTCCAATTTGATTTATCTTAAGAAGCATGGCATTGCACGCCTTTTTCTCTACTGCCATGTTTATTCTTTTTATGTTTGTGACAAGCATGTCATCTCCAACAATTTGTATCTTTTTCCCCATCTCTTTTGTGAATAGCCCCCATCCTTCCCAGTCATCCTGCTCAAACCCGTCTTCGATAGAAACAATTGGGAATTTTTGGACTAGTCCCTTATAAAAATCAATTAGTTGATATTTACTGTATTTTTTATTTAGTATTCTATATTTGCCGGATCTTGCATCAAAAAATTCAGAAGCTGCGCAGTCCAAAGCCAGTTTTATTTTTCCGCCATATCCTGATTCCTCGATTGCCTCTAGCATTAATCCCAATCTTTTTTCTATTGATAATACATGCGGCGAAAAGCCCCCTTCATCACCCAAAAGTGTTTCTGTAGCTCCAAACCTCTTCCTCAAAATTTTTTTTAAAGCTTGATAAGTTTCAACACCCGCCCTTAAAGCATCGTTAAAATTTTTGAAATTGACGGGCATTATCATATGCTCTTGAATGTCATTCTCAACCCCGGCATGCTTGCCGCTATTGATTACATTCATCTGGGGAATCGGCAATACCATTTTTTTTGAATTTGACAAACTGCCCATATGCTCATCCAGCTTTTTTTTAGAGCAGATTGCGCCTGCCTTGCAGACAGCCATGGAAACAGCAAGAATTGCATTTGCCCCAAGTTTTGATTTGTGCTCTGTCCCGTCAAGCCCTACCAGAGTTTCGTCAATCTTTCTTTGATTTCTGCAATCCATCCCAATAAGTTTTTTTGCAATTATACTGTTGGCATTTTGAACAGCCTTCAGGACGCCCTTCCCATTATACCTCTTTTCATCATTGTCCCTCAACTCAAGCGCTTCATGAATGCCTGTTGAGGCGCCGCTCGGCACTATTGAGCTTACAAAGCAGGAATTTGTGGCTAAATCAACTTCAATTGTGGGGTTGCCCCTTGAGTCGAGAACTTCTCTTGCCTTGATTTTTTTTATTCTAGAATCCAAAAACACCACCTTTTTGATTAAGACGAAGATTAATGAAGATTATTTAAATATTTCTATCTTTGAATCAGCGCAAATTTTATATATTGACACCCAAAATATGTACGAAAGTGATTAAAAGAGATGTAAACAAGAGCTTGGTTGTATTGAACATTTATCTTCTGATACTCTTGGCAGGCTCCACTATTTTCTATGAAACTAAGCTGAGGAACGCCCTTAATGACTACAATAAAAAAATGGGGTTGTATGGCGATATTTCGACTTTGCCCACAGCTAATGTTGTGCTTGAAGAGCTGAACAAGACCTCTTCATTAAAGGATGCGGCAATAAAAGACAAGCTGAATCTTGAGAAAAAATACCTTGATTTGCTCGAGCAGAATGAAAACCTTGAAAATAATATAGAGTCCTTGAAATCAGAAATAACCCTTCTAAAGTCGCAGGAAGAATACCAGAAATCCCGTGACGGAGGCCCTGTAGCGCAATTCAGGCTTATCCAAAACAAGAATACTGAGATAAACAAGCTCAAAGAGGAAATAGGCAAACTGTGCTTGACAATTAATTCTTATAATCTAACCGCAAAGGAATGCTGAATTAAAAGCGCCAAAAGCGCAGTTGCTCATCCTATATAATCAACATCCTTGCCAAGCTTTTTCTGAAGTTTTTTTATTGCAATTTGCTTTGAAACTTCGCTCAGCTGCTCTGTCTTCTTCATTATCTCTTCTTCAATGTCTTTTATCTCTTTATCTAGCTTATTAATATCTATGTTCAGCTTTAGGTTTTTGTCAAGCACCTTCAAAATCTCTTTTGCCCCCTTAATGCCGAGATACATAGGGTGGCCATAAGTCTCCGCCAAAAACGATATAGCCTCTATATTCCTTCTTGCGGCGAGGCCAAGCAGCAGTCCAGACACGCCAACAATTGGCCCAACAACCCCGTAAAGCTTATTGCTAACAAGGTCGCTTTTGTATTTGTCAATAATTTTTTTTGAATTTCCCGTGCAGTACACTTTTGGTTTTTTTGGGATTTCTGCCAAGCCAATTCCGCCCAGCGTAATAACCTCCCTGCCGCTGAATTTCCCTACGACATCAAGAATCTTCTCTGAAAACTCATAACAGCTTACCTCATCAATAGGCTGCACATCGCCGCCTAGCAATAGCAAATCAATCTTTTTACCTCCAAATTCCTTGTAAAACACCTCTACAATAGGAAGCTCAACAAGATTGTCTTCATTTACAAAGACGGAATGCGGAAAGGTGTATGATGTTATCTCATACAGCTTTTTTGCCTTAAGCTCATCTATGAGAAAATCAACTGCAACTTTTCCTACATTGCCTATGCCCGGCAATCCCTCTATAAAAACAGGCTTGTTAAGCTTTGGCATTTTTCCGAATTGGGCAATCTTCCAATAATCATCCCTCATAGTAAGCCACGTTTTATATAGTCTTCAATTTTTGCCCTCCTTCTGTAAGAGCTGAATTTGTCGTCATGAGTGTACCTCATTGGCTTTGCAATTGCAGTTTTGGCTCCGCAACCGCAAACTTCTTGCATAGTGTACTTATTGCAGCTAATACACTTTAAAATATGCTTCATTCTGCTTCACGAGTGAATTCTACCACGCCCGCATATTCTTCAATATTCCTTACTGCATTATCACTTGCATTTTTCATGATTTTTTCCGCCTCTTTGTAGTCAGGAGCTATCACCATGAACCTGTAAACTCCGGAGCCAAGATAATTGATGCTGATTCTGCCTTTTGCAGCTTCTTCAGCCTTTTTTAACGAGTCCTTTATTATTTCTATGCCATTAGGAGCATAAGTGGTAATTTTGAGCTTTCCAACAATTTCAACCTCTGCTGGCTTGATTCTCTGCTTTATTGTTTCACCTATAACCTCCAATTGTTTCTTGTCTATCTCAATGCTTTGAAGCACGCTTTCATCCTTGGCAACAGCTTCAAAAAATTCGTGCAGTGAATTATGCCCTCTTTTGATTTTTTCTGATATCACCTTGTAGAAATCCTCAGCTTTTATGCCTATCCTGCTGGCAGCAATCTCCACTATCTTTTCCGCATTCTGCTCTTTCTTTATTTCATCTATCTTCCTTCTTTTTTCTGACTCATTTACTCGTCTTAAGGATAAGTCTATATACCCTTTCTCTTTGTTTATCCTTAGAACTTTGCACACAACCTTTTTGCCTTCTACTACAAAGTCCCTTATGTTCCTGATTCTTCCCGGCGAAACCTCAGAAATGTGAATCAATCCTGATCTGCCGTATTCATCGAGGTCAACAAATACAGAATGGAACTGGACGCTTGTTACCGTGCACAGAACTAACTCGCCCTCTTCTGGAAAACCCTGCTTTTTTAAAAACATTTTGGCTTATTCCAATACTTCCAGTATTCTTGCTTTCACTCTGCTCTTTCCGCCGGTAGGCTCTGCAAGCACTTTGCCGCACACCAAGCAGTCTACTTTTGTAGCGGTTTTCCCAAATATTATCTGCTCGTTTTTGCACTTTGGGCATCTTATCTTGATGAATTTGCTCGTAGGTTCTCTTATGCTCGTCATTTTCCACCCTTATAATGATTTTTAGTAATTTTTATCGCTTTATATACCTTTCCCTTTTGCGAGCATAAACATTATAAATAATCCTGCAAAATTTGGTTGCATGTCAAACAAAAGAAATGTACTATTCTACTGCTTATCCGCTTTTGTTGCCCTAATCTTTGTGGCTATTGTATTCAAAGGCTTGACAACTGCCCAGCCTGGGGACGAGAATGCATACTATTACATGGGAAAGCTGGTGAATGAAGGCAAACTCCCCTACAAGGACTTTTTCCTGGCGCATCCGCCTTTGCATGTTTATTTAATCTCTTCTGTTTATGGTGTTTTCGGATTCAGCGTTATTGCTTTAAAGTTTATCCCTTTGTTATCAACATTGATTTCTGCATTTTTAATTTTTGAGATAAGCAGGAAAAAATTTGGAAATGCTGAAGCGATTTTATCATTTGTTTTGTTTTTGTTTAGCTATACTATCATGTTTAACTCAGTCTTCTCATTTGGAATTGGATTAGCAACAATGTTTTTGGTGATTGGCTTGTATTTCCTTTTTATAAAAGAAAAATATTTTGTATCAGGCATATTTTTCGGGCTTGCAAGTATTACGAGGTTATTGGCCCTAGTGCCGATATTCGTTATCCTGGCTGTAATGCTGCTATTGCATAAAAAAAATTTCTTAGCTTTGTCGTCAGGATTTTTAATTGTATTTTTGCCGGTCAACGGAATTTTCGCATTATTTTCCGGAAACGCTTATTTTGAGCAGGTTTATGAGTTTCATTTGCTAAAAAGCATAAATCATGGAGAAAGCCTTAGGGAATATCTGGATATTTTGAAATTGAACTGGGTGCTGTTCTTATCAGCCTCTTTGCTGGCATTTGTGAAGGAAAAAAAGCATATAAGGCTGATTGGATTAATTCCTGTTGTTTATCTGCTGTTCTTAATGTCATTAAAAAAAATTTTCGGATTTTATTTTATCCCTGCCTTTCCGTTTTTGGCAATTATGGGTGGATATAGCATTATCAAACTTTTCAGGTTATTGAATATGCGGAAAAACCTGATTATTGCTTTGTCAATTGTCCTGTTGCTAATCTTTGGATGGAATCTTGCTTCAAATGTCTTGTTTCTGGAAAAAATAGGATTTACGGGCTTTGAGAGAGGTGATGATTTAGCAGACTTTGTTGTGTCACAGTCCAATGATAGAACATTGCTTTTTGGCGATGATTCTGTTGCGCCTCTGCTGGCGCTTGCAACAGGCAAAAAAATCGCATTGGATTTTGTCGATACAAACAACCAGGTTTTCATTTCTGGCTTGAAGGACATAAACAAGACTTTAGCAAGTTTAAAAGGAAAAGAGGTTATTTTTGTCATAAGAAGCACGCAAGGAATATCCCATTTCAAGGAAGCAAGGGTTTTTTTGAACAACGATTGCAGTTTTTTGGGCAGCTTTTACGATAAAACTGAGGGGAATTATCTATTCTATAAATGCAGTTGATAATCTTTGTTGCTCTTAAAAGACTACTTTTTTAAATTCAAAGCATCTACTTCAATTAATGGACGAGATAATTCAAGGCTTGCTTTCAAGAGTGTTTGACAGAATTTTACAAAAACCAGACGAGACTTTGAAAGGCTTTGCTTCAGGAGAGATTCGACGAGTAAGAACCAGTGACAAAATCTCGCTTCAGGAATTGGTTTGGCTAAGCGCATCCAGATATTTTGAGCAGCGGGCAAATGAGCTTGGCATTACTCAGCTTGAGGCGCAGACTTTGAGGTGGTATTTTGGCGGTAGTCAGCAATATGCTGAAGATAGGCAAGCCTTTGCAGAAAGATTTCCTTACATTTTGTGGGACATTACAGGATGATAAATTTACAAGAATTCAAACAATTACTTAAACTCTATCTTCTTTGCCCTAAAACCCTGCCTTTGGACATGCATCTTGCCGCAAACCTTGCATTCATACCTTAAATCAGTCTTTTTGGTTGACTTTTTGCCTGTCATCTTGAATTTGCTGATTGGCGGCTTTGAGTACCTGCCAAGATTGCCTAAGCCTCTTGCCTGCCCTCTTTTCCGCGCCCTTGTTTTTGAGCCATAAGTAAGGCCGCTTGGATTCCTTTTTTTGTTTATTGTTATATTATGCTCCGTATGCTTCTTGCAGTAAGGGCAGTATCTTTTGGTTACTTTTGGAAGTTTCATGCTTTAGGGGGTTTTGCGTTGTTTAAAAATGTTGTGGAATGCTAAAATTGGGTTTTTTATCATCGATAATTAATGTGGCTTACTCTTCCTTTATCTCTTCAGTTTTTCCCTTGCTGATAAGCACATCTGCAACTTCTGCCGGCAGATTTGCGATGTCTTCTTCCTCAAAAGGACCATATTCCTCAAGCTCAGGACCTACAAATTTTGGCACATATGCCATAAACCTTACAAGCTTCATTGACTTTTTCAATTCAGAAGCTGGCCTAAAATCTTCTGTTGGCTTCTTACTCTCAAATGGCTGCATGAAAGGCATTTTTTCATTAAGCATGCTGTAGAGAATCGCTTCCCTGTATGTGTCCAGAAGGCTTGTAACGGCGTCAAAAACAACCTTCTCCTCCTTCAGCAAAGAGGTAGTGTTTATAAGGTTAGATTTAGTCCTGCTTTTGTCAAGCGCCATGCTTATTATCTTCTTTTCCCTTCTTTCATACATCTCTTTCAGAATTTTGTATATATTCTCAAGCTGCCTTTCCGTTTTTCTTTTTTCTTCCTGCGCAAACAATGAGTCGCTTCTTGCTTCAAGTATTTTTTTCTTGTCTTTGATGTAGTTTATGGCATCGCCAAAGAACGTAGGCTCAAGCCTCTGCAATTCAGACCTGTCCTTTTCTCTTTGCAGTATTTCAAACAGAGTTTCATAAGTAATAACAATTTCCTGCGCCATTTTGCCCCCATATTTGAAGTATTCTGCACTCTTTAAATAGTTTTTTGTTGAAATGAAATTAAAAATTTTTAAGCGAATCCGCTTTATTTTGTGTTTTTATCTGGATTCCCAGATTTTATCATATTTTTTTACGATTAAAAAGTAGTAAATAATAGAAAGGTTTATAAAGGTGTGTTTTGTTTCCTTTATAGGAACAACAAGATGCTTGACAGAGACCAATCCGTAAAAGATATAGGGGATTTTGTATCCTTGATGGCTAGTCCGGAAGTAGCTCGACCTATCAAAGAGATCGGGCTTAAAGATGCATACGGCTCGTTAGTACCGAGCAAAAGAGGTAAAAAAAGAAGAACTAAATATACCCCTATTGGGGCGCAAGCAAGAAAAGGAAGATTAAATGCATTAAGTTTTCTTGAATTTGTTGCAAGGCAATTGGAACACAGTGATACAAATGGTTCAGTTAGAAGATATGCGAATCATCCTTATTTAAAATCCCAACCAAAGATGGATTTAAAGCCATCTCCCTTAGCTGCAAAACTGAAAGCGCGATATAACGGCGAATTTAGGACAATAGAAGATTTACCCTCTTTGCAGGTTGATGCGTTTTGGAATGAGGCATTGCTGTATGCTAAAATGGGCTTTGACTCTGTGAGAAGGAGAGCAAACCCCAAAAGCAGAGCATTTGAGCAATATCAAATACCCGAAATTGCAGAAAGCCCCTCATTAGATTTTTTGCTTCTGCCGTTTGTAATGCAAGGCAGCAACCGTCCAATAACTTTGAATGAAAGAGATAGTAACTTTTTGGGAGATGGAAGGATACATGCAACCGCTGGGCATGATTTAGGTGCTCGTTACGCTGCTTATTTGGTTGAGCAAGCTGCTGCTGTCATGGATAAGGTCGCTAGAGCTCATGGCATAGATGTTTCAGACAAAATTGCTAGAAAAGACTTTTTGGTTGAAAGGATTAGGGGCTGTGGTTTCATAAGTGATTTTGAGCAGTATGAAAGAAAAAAATTGTATCAAAATGCTGCTGATGGCAGGGCGTTGTATGTTTTTAAGAAAGTTGGCGATGTTGTTAAAGATGCTTCAAAATATGGTATTCCATTGGAGTCATTAATTGCGCATGGTGAAATAGAATCAATAAAAAGGCAAGCCGTTAATAATCCGCTGAGGGGGTTAAGAGGCGAGCTGTCAGAAATAGCGCGTGCTGTAGTGTCAGGTGAACGATGGCAAAGAGCTTATCTCCCAGAAGTTGACAAGCTTATAGAAGTTGACAAGCTTATTGAATATTGTAATGACAGAAGACTTGTTGCTGCATACAGCAGGATAAGCTCAGCAATACAGACATTGGCAGATTCAGCTTACGATGTATTACATCCTAGACTAACCTCAATTTCTCAGGAACCCTCTCCTATTGATGCACAATCAGTTGGTCCTGCTACAAGAGCTGTTGAAATTGGAACAATGGCTTCAACCGAGCCACGAACAGCATATGAGCGAATAAGAATGGGCGAGGAAGATGCAAGAGCGATTTTGTCAATGTTTCAATCTGGAGATCTTGAAGGAATTGTCAGATACCACGTAGGATCGCCAACGCCAAGTGATGAACACGTTGTCCCTAAAACAGCCAGAGAATCTGGACCAAGAAGAGATTACGATGCTTTGCTTAAAGGCCCTATTGTTATGGATTTTGGAAAATATAAATTTGAGCATCCCAAAGGAGCGCGCAGGCGCAGAGATGTGAATAGGTCAATATTTAATGCCGCGGCTTTTGGCGCTTTGGCTGTTTCACTTGCAGGTTTAGTTTCACTTGCAGGTTTACTTTGGTTGGCTAACAGAAGCGATAATGTCAAACAATCTGCAGGCAAGGTTGAAATTGAATGTGGAGATTATGCAGGTACAGAGGCAGGTTATGGAGCAGGCGGGCCCGGAGGGGAATCGCCTTATGTCTGCAAACCAGCTACAATTCCATCACCTAAATCTATTGATACAATTTCTTTGGAACAGCCATCTCATATAAACATAGAGCCCGGAGACAGCTTTGCAAGGTTAGCTCATAAAAAATTAGGATATGAGAATAGACGTGATGCATACTTAGTCGGGATTCATTGGAGTTATCAATTAGGCAGGTTTCCTAAAAATATAATTTTCGCAGGAGAGGATTTGCCTGTTCCGAAGCACTTAAGCGCTGCTGAAGGCTTAAGGATTCTAAATGCACATTCACAAAGATATTAGTTTGAAAAATTCGCCCAAAAAAAGCGAATTTTTCAAAGTCCTTTTAAGATAGTTTTTTAAAACATGATTCTATACATTAAGCTATGGCAGAACTTGCATTCAAAGATTTAAGCTTTGAGAAGGAAAAAAATAGGGTAAAAGTAAATTTCCTTAAATTGTTTTACTCTTACTTAGATAGTGATACTTTGATGAAAATTGCGCCATTCGAGGTAAACAAAAACTCCATAACATTTCAAGATGTTTCAGAACACAGTGCAAGAAGAAAGTTCGAGTTTTTGCTTTTGAATTCATTTAAGAATTTAAAAAACAAATTAAACAATAAAACAACAGTTTATATTCATAGTTTTTCAGGAATTCCGCTTATTGGGACAAATTACTTTGGGTTGATTGACAGGGGCACAAATATAATTGAAGTTAAGCCAATAACAAGCTGCAA
>JACPTC010000002.1 GCA_016192985.1 Candidatus Woesearchaeota archaeon
AGACATTTTTGAAAACAGGATAAGAATAAATGTTATTGGCAGGCTTGAAATGTTCCCAAAAGGCATAAGAAAAGCAATGCTTGATATAATGGAAAAAACAAAAAATCACAGGAATTTCACTGTCAATTTTGCAATGGCTTACGGGGGAAGGCAGGAAATAGTTGATGCTTTCAGAAAAATAATAAAATCAAAAATAAAACCGAACCAAATCAATGAAAAATTGATAGCCAATAATCTTTACCTTAAAAGCGAGCCGGACTTGGTGATAAGGCCTGGCGGAGAGATAAGAACATCAAACTTTCTGACATGGCAGAGCGTGTACAGCGAATGGATTTTCATTGACAAATTATGGCCTGAATTTACTAAACAGGATTTGATTAAGTGCATTGAAGAGTTCAACAAAAGGGAAAGAAGGTTTGGGGAATGAAAAACTATAAATACCAGCCTTAATCCTAAAAATTAATTCTAAAAGGTGCCTTTATGGATTCTTATGAAAAATTTGATGAGCAATTACGGAATGCTGCTGAAGAGTTCAAAAAAATAGACAAAAAGGAGGTTATAAGGCTTATAAGCCATCTGGATGCTGATGGAATAAGCGCTTGCTCTATAATGATTAAATTGCTCAACAATGACAACAGGAAATATTCTGTTTCTATAGTGCAGCAGCTGAACAGCAGTGTTTTAAGCCAATTGGCATCCGAGCCATACAACTGCTTTATCTTTACAGACATCGGCTCTGGGTTGATTCGCGACATCAAAGAGCTGCTCAAAAGCAGGAAGGTGTTTATTCTTGACCATCACAGCGCAGAAAAAAATGATGATGCGGGAAGCATAGTTTTTGTCAATCCGCATACCTACGGCATTGATGGAGGAAAAGAGATAAGCGGAGCAGGAGTTGTCTTCAAGTTTGCATGCGCTGTTGACAAAAGCATGGAAGAATTTGCCCACATTGCCATTATAGGAGCAATAGGCGACTTGCAGGAACAGAATGGGTTCCTGCGCCTGAACAATGAAAATCTCAAGATAGCTGTTGAAAAGGGTAAAATCAAGGTTATCAAGGGATTGAGGATTTTTGGCGGCCAGACGAAGCCATTGCATAAGGTGCTTGAGTACTGCACAGACCCTTACATACCTGGAGTTTCTGGCAGCGAAAGCGGCGCCATACAGTTTCTTAATCAAGTCGGCATTGACCCAAAAAACGGCTCTGGATGGAAAAAGATTGTTCACTTGGATGATGATGAGATGAAAAGGCTTGTCACAGGCATAATAATGAAAAGGCTTAATGAAACAAATCCTGATGATGTGCTTGGAAATATATACATTCTGCCCCATGAAGAAGAAGAAAGCCCAACAAGGGATGCAAAGGAGTTTGCAACTTTGCTGAATGCATGCGGCAGGCTTGGAAGGGCTTCATATGGCATTGGAGCCTGCCTAGGGGACAAAAAGATAAAGCAGCAGGCAATAAGAAGCTTGGGAGATTATAAAAAGGAGATTGTAAATGCAATGAACTGGTACAACGAAAACAAGTTCAGCGATGACATCTTCTGGGGCAACAGGTTTGTCATAATAAACGCAAAAGGCAATGTGATGTCAACCATGATTGGGACTCTTGCATCAATATTATCCAAATCCCATGTCATGACAAACAACACATTCATTCTTTCAATGGCGCAGGCTTTGGACGGCAACACCAAAGTCTCCCTAAGAACAACCAATAATTCCAATGGCGCGTTTGACTTGAAAAAAATTATAGAAGAGGCTACAGAAGGCATCGGCAATTCAGAAGCAGGGGGGCATCAGAACGCAGCAGGGGCAGTTATTCCAACTGACAAAGAAGATACATTTATAGAAGCTGCAAAGGAAGTTCTTGGGAAGTATGCTGTAGAGGAGAAGGTTAGATAAAGATATTTTTGTATATTTCTCAATAAAACTCATTTTCGAGAATTTATCTAGCCTTAAACGTTGAAAGATGATGTTTTTCAATGAATTTACGCATTAACGAAAACTCAATAACAAAAAATTCAATAAAAACAAAAACAACAATCCACCCTCCGCCACTCGCCCCACCACCCACCCTTAAATGAGAAAGATTAAATACAATCAAGCAAAAAGTTAAAATTGAAATGGAAAATAAACGGATATTGAAACTAATTTGGTTAGGTTCAGGAACTCTTCTTTTTATCAATACTGTTATTTTGTATATAAAAATTTTCCAAAGCGGTCAAATAAATGAAGACAATCCTGCACGTGTATTACTGGAACCAACTATTTCTGGAACAGCAGTCTTGATAGTTTATGGAATTATAGGGATAATATACATTCTATCTCAAAAATATAAAACATTTCTAAAAAAAATTTGGATGGTTTTTGGAATTCTAATCTACATATTCAATCTAATACCTTGGTTGTTATTGGCTTATTTATTCAAGAGTGAAATTACAAGTCGCAATTCAGATGTTGGCGGATTAGCTGCTGCATTTTTCATAGGTGGCTGGATACAACTTGGTATTTTGATATTGATTGGATATGCCATAGTAACTGCTATGTATTTTATTTTTAAAAAAATGGGATGGAAAACAGACTAAAAGTTCGCCTAATGCCCTAATGATTTTACACTCGAAAATGGGGTTTCTCTTCTCAGCCTTCAATAATCTTAGTAATTTCATCAATCTTTTCAGGATTCAAGCTTACTTGCAAACCATAAGAAGTAGGTTTTTGCAGAACAAATCCTTCTTTGATAAGCTCTTTCACTGCATTTTTTGCTTCGCCGGCAGTGTGCTTTGGCAGTCCTTTTGTCAAATGCTCAATTGCCGTATGCTTTCCACCAATAATCCTAAGCCTGAACAGCTTCCTCAAAATTATCTTTTTGAAGTCCATTAAAAAGATAAAAGTATATGCCCATATTTATTGATTTATTCACCATAATGAATGTTTAAATTAACCAAAAAATATATAAATAAGCGGCATTATGATAGAGGATATGGAGTATAAATCGTCTTTCAGATTGGTATTTGGACATTCCCCAATAGTCAAAGTAATAGATTTTTTTCTCGATAACAGAGAATTTGACTACAGCTTGACAGATATAGCAAAAAACTCAGACATTGGATGGAGCACATTACATGGATTCTGGAAGGATTTTGTTAAGCTTGGCATTGTAGCAAAAACAAGAAGAATAGGAAGAGCAGAACTTTACAAGCTTAATATAAGCAGCCCACTTGTGATTTTTATGCTGTTGAGTGAATTATCGTTGAAGAAAACTTGGGACAATCCTTACGATAAACAATGGGATAATTTTTTCTAGAAATAAATTCAATCCCACAATATCGTCCTTATCCCGTCTATCTTGTCAGCTATTTCCTGACCTGTTTTTGTCAGGATGAGAAGCTTTAGCCTGCCCTGCTTTTCAAAATTTATTAAGCCAGCTTTCTGCATTTCCTGCAAAATCTTGACAACATGAGAATAAGTGCAGTCAACCGTCTTTGCTATTGAGGAAGCATAAACTTCATTTTTTGCATTTTTCAGCTCAACCAGCACCATGGCTGGATTTTCCCTGAAAAAAACATTGAATATCTCTTTATTGTTATTCGGCAACTTATTAACCCCCTATTTAGCTATTACAGAATATATTTTGTATTATATGAGGGTATTTAAAGTTTCGAATTTAGAATTTTTACATTAATTAATGAATCAATATGGATTGGGGTGTTTATAATCCTGCAAATCAAATGTTCTTGTGCTTCTTGCCTTTGACAATAGGGCACACATCAATAAAAAACTTTAAAAATAAAAAATAGATGAATTGTTTCAAATATAAACATTTTAGTTTTCACAATCAACACAAACTATTTATACTTTTGTTTGTTTCTGCGGTTTATGCGAGTTTTGAATATTGACGAGTTGAAGCTTGAAAAAGAATTGATTATTGAGTCAATAGTAAAGGGCTCTGTGTTTATACACCCGACTGATACAATCTATGGAATTGGCTGCAATGCGCAAAACTCAAGCTCTGTAAGAAAAGTCAGAAAATTAAAAGGAAGGGCGGCAAACCCTTTTTCTGTCATTGCTCCGTCATTAGAGTGGATTAATGGAAACTGCATCGTTACAAAGGAAGGAGAAGAGTGGATTGATAAATTGCCTGGCCCTTACACTTTGATTTTTAAGTTAAAAAGCGACTGCGTTGCAAAGGAAGTCAATCCGGGATTAAAGACATTAGGCATCAGAATACCCAACCATTGGATAAGCAATCTTGTTGCTGAAGCTGAAGTGCCTGTTGTGACAACATCTGTAAACAAGAGCAATGAGGATTACATGACTTCCTTGGAAGATTTGGATCACGGAATAAAAAGCGGCATTGAATTTGCCCTGTATGAAGGGAAAAAAGAAGGCAAACCAAGCAAAATAATTGATTTGACTGAGAATGTGAGGATTATTGAGAGATAACTTTTTAAACAAATTCTTTTTATTCAATATTTATGGAAAATAAAGAAAAATCCAAGCTCAGGATACTTGCAGCAGGAGATATTCATGGAGACACGTCACAGGCAAAAAGGCTTGCTGAGCAGGCAGAAAAGGACAGCGTTGATTTGGTTGTATTATGCGGCGATTTGACTTATGCAGAAACATCAACAGAAGGGATAATAGGCCCTTTTGTCAGGAAAAATAAAAAAGTTGTCTTGATTCCGGGCAACCATGAAACAGTTGCAACTGCTGATTTTTTGGCTGAGCTTTACGGCGCGACCAATCTTCACGGCTATTCAATAAAATACAAGGAAGTAGGATTCTTCGGATGCGGCGGGGCAAATATCGGGTTGTTCCAGCTTGGCGAAGACGAAATTTTTGAACTGATAAAAAAAGGTTATGAGCGGATTAAGGATTCGAAAAGGAAGATATTGGTGACACATGTACATCCTTCAGGCTCTTTGATGGAGAAGTTCACAAGCATATTTCCGGGAAGCGATGGAGTGAGGAAAGCAATAGAAACGTTCAAGCCTGATATCCTGCTTTGCAGCCATGTGCATGAAGCAGAGGGTATAGAAGAGATGATAGGCAAAACCAAAGTGATTAATGTAGGAAAGAAAGGAAAGGTGATTGAGGTTTAATATAATTCTATCTTTTGTTTTTTCTCATTTGTTTTTTGTTCTTCCTCTTCACCTTTAACAGACGCAACATTCATCTTGCTCAATTCTTCCTCACTAAACAATTCTGCAAACAAGTCTTCTGTTGATTCCGAAGTTTCCTCTATCTGGGGTTGTTGGGCTGTTTGTGATGGTGCGGTAGTTATTTCTGCCGGTTCTGCCGATTCGGGAGGATTGGAATCGCCAAATATGTTTGCAAATGGGCTTGCCGATGTTTCGTTGCTTGATTCAGGCTGGTTTGTGAATACGTCATGGGTATCTCCAACAAGGTTTTGCAGCATCCTGACTACTTTTCTGATATCCTCATGGGAATCTTCTTTTGTGTCTATGCTTATCTTCATAGCACTTGCAGCATCAAATGAAGCTTAAAAATTTTTTGGTCTGTCCTCAATTTTTATTTCTTCTCCGTTTTCATTTTTTTTGCCTGCCTTTGTTTTTTTTATCAGATGGATGGTAAAAGGCACTAAGAATATTGAGAGGAAAATTATAGCTAAGAACAGCAAGGCTCTGTCATCCAACAATGTTGATTCTATTATTTGGAGCATTCTCCTGAGAAAGGTATCATCTTTATGTGCGATTTCTGGCACTTTTTCCTCCTGTGTAGCATTTTGATTTTGGGGTAGCGGATCAATATTCTTAGCCTCAGTTGTCGAGTTACTGGTGTATTTTATTTTAAGCTCCAAATCCTTGGTTGTTGTTTTTGATATTCCGGCAAAATTGTATTCTATGCTAAGGTTTATTTTTATTGTGTTATTTTCTAAAGGTTCCAAGCCTAAATCTTTAGGCATAGATAGAGTGCTGTTTATTATTGTATATGACTCTCCTGAAGAAAGTTTTGTGAGATTCTGCTGGGCTTGATGGTTAAATGGCGCAGTTAGTTTTGCTTTGACATTGGTGAATTCTTGGAATTTGCTGGGGTTGCTGATTTTAGCTACTACAATAAAATCTTGCCCGGGTGTTATTTCTGTGTACTCTGAGCTGAAATTTGCAGATAATGTTGACTCTGCTGGACTTATCAAAGTTTTATTTTCTATTGTGTCAGTTGTCCCTCTTATGGTATATTGATGGTAGTGTTTTATCGAAGTGTTGGCTTCTGACATTGCCATAAGATAAAAGGAATAATTAAAAATGGATGATGGCCCTAATTTGATACTGCGCCTTAAAATGTTAAAATCTTTGCTGAATCCTTCATATTCCTTTAGAATAGCTATATTGCTTGGCAAATCAACATTTATTGAAACTTCCATAGTCTCATTTCTGTCTATATTTTGGAGTGAGGTATTCAAATAGAATGGGTGATTAACCTCAAGATATGTATCAATAAACTGGCTGATTTTTAATTGTTTTGGCAATACCGTAACTTTTGTGGCATTGATTAAGTACACTTGATTCTCAAATATGTTGAAATAAGTCAGATTTCCAGCGAGATTGAGCGTGCCTTCTTTTTTTGGTATAATGATTGCGGTGCATATCTTGTCATACTTTGATTTAAGTGTGCCTCTCCATAAAATACTATTTTCATTTAGCATGCAGTTCTTAACCTCTTGTACATAAAAATCTTGTAATTCATAGCTAAGAAGTATACTGCTGATATCATAATCTGTCGGGTTTTCTATGGTGATTGTTAATTCCGCAGATTCGCCCGGGAGCAGTGTGCTGCTTGATATTTTAGAGCTTGCTGACAAGCCACCCGCAAGTTGGTATATAGACGCGTCAATTTCATAATAGTTGATGTATGTGGTTGTATTTTTATGGGAAAAATTTGCGCCGTTTATGCATACCCTGAACGCATTGTTTGATTTGCAATCTCCATTTGCCACAATTAGGTTAGTTGAGGGAGTCTGCACAAACACCTTGTCGTTTTTTTGCTCATAAATAAACTTGAAAGTTTTTCCATCTATTACTTTGTCTGTATCTGTAATTACTTTACCTGAAAAAATTTTAGTTTCGCTGTAGACTAAGGGCAAAAACAAGACCAGAATTAGGAAAAATAATGCCACTTTATGCATTGGTTTTTTCATAAGTCCACTACTCTTCTAGAGAATATTTAAATTTAGCGAATTTGCACATATTTTTTTTAGATATCATTTATAAAAATACTTTTAGCCAATTCATATATATAACATTGGCAACTTCCGCAAAGTCCATATTCTTAAGCTCAGCTATCTTCTTATAGCTTTCTATCACATAAGCAGGCTCGTTCCATTGGTTTTTATACGGGCTCAGATATGGGCTGTCAGTTTCGCAAAATAATTGCGAGATTGGCACATTTTTCACAATATCCTGAAATTGCTGGCTTCTGATAACAATTGTTGGAGCTGTCAAAAACCATCCATTATCCGCTATCCTTTTGACAAGCGATTTCCTGCCGCAAAAGCAGTGCATTACTGCATTTTTCAAGCTTGAGCTTTCAAGAATTTCAACGCATTTTTGCTCTGCCTTTCTTGAATGCACAACAATAGGTTTTTTCAGTTTTTCAGCTAGCTCAATCATTTTCTTAAAATCCTCAATTTGCTGATTGTCTTCTCCATTAACAAAATCCAAGCCAACCTCGCTGATTGCAATTACGTTGTTTTTGTTTTTTATTATAAATTTAATCTCCTCATCAACATTGTAATCAACAAATTTCATCGGATATTCTCCACTTTCCATTTCCTTTTTTAAGGCATTTCTTGGATATAAACCCATCGCGCATTTCACAATTTCGTATTTCTTAGAAAGCTCAAGACAAACTCTATTTGTCTCGGGATTTATGCCATTTGTTATTATGTGCCTTAAACCGGCATTTTTGGCTCTATGTACGATTTCGTCAATTTTGTTTATCAATAAGTGGTGGTCTAAGTGAGAATGTACATCAATTAACAGGTTCATTTTTTGAGTCTTTTTAATAAGATTTAAATAATTATTGTGTTTACTTAAGAATATGGACACAGTAAGGAGTAAAGGTGCATAAAGTTTTAGATAATTCTTGATGTTTTTTTTTAAAAATTATTATAATAATATAAAAATAAAACAAAATGAAACCAGTTAACCACATCAAAATAAAAAAATCAATCATTGTAAATGAATTAGTTAAGAAAATGGAATTTGTCGGTGTTCTTGGCGCTGGTAGATTAGGGAAAGCTGTTAACATATGCGAAGCAATG
The DNA here is from genome assembly GCA_016192985.1 of Candidatus Woesearchaeota archaeon. Lineage (GTDB taxonomy): Archaea > Nanobdellota > Nanobdellia > Woesearchaeales > GW2011-AR4. The sequence goes on from JACPTC010000002.1 coordinate 8,285, forward strand.
ATTAAGGACAAGAATTGCAAGGTTTTTCTTGGCTTGGCAGGCCCTTTAGTTCCTGCTGGCATGAGAGAAATTATAATGGACATTATAGAAAACAAATGGGTTGACGTTGTTGTCACAACAGGTGCTACATTGACTCATGATTTGGGAGAAGCGCTTGGCTACAGGCATTATCAAGGAAGTGCAGATGCAGATGATGCCAAACTCTATAAGAAAGGATTGGACAGAGTGTACGAATCTTATATGCCTAACAAGATTTACGAAGGCATGGAAGATTTTATTGCAGAAAATTTTGATAAATTGAAAGACAAAAAATCAATTAAGGAGTTTTTATGGGAGATTGGAAGATTAACTCCAAACAAGTCTATATTAAAAGCATGCTGTGAAAATAAAATTCCAGTATTTTGCCCTGCAATATCCGATTCTGGAATTGGCTTGATGGTTTGGGGGCAATTGGCTAAAGGAAAAGAAATAGAAACAAAGGCTTTTGAGGATATGAAAGATATAATTGACATTGCATGGACTGCAAAAAAATGCGGAGTCATCTACTTTGGAGGCGGAGTTCCAAAAAACTATATTCAGCAGGCGATGCAGTTCTCAAAAAAAGCAAGCTATGGGGTGCAAGTTACCATGGACAGGCCAGAGCCTGGCGGCAGTTCAGGAGCAGAGTTAAGGGAAGGTATTTCATGGGGCAAACTCAATCCAAATGCCAAATTCGTAGATTTGATTTGTGATGCCACTATTGCAATGCCTATAATTTATGCTGCTTTGAAAGAGAGGATAAAGGTTTAAAAATAAAATGCCCACGTTACAACAAATCAAATCAATGAAATCAAAGCAAAAGATAGTTATGCTCACAGCATATGATTACCCTATTGCAAAGCTAATGGATGGCATTGTGGATATTGCCCTTGTTGGAGATTCTATGGGAATGGTTGTTTTGGGCTATGAAAACACGGCAAAAGTCACTATTGAAGATATCGCAAGAGCAACTGGAGCAGTAGGAAGAGCCTGCAAAAACGCTTTGGTAGTTGGAGATTTGCCGCTTGGCACGTACGAAAACAGGAAAGACGCGCTAAAAAATGCGAATCTTTTATTGAAATCAGGCGCTAATGCTGTAAAAATTGAAAACAAGCCCGAAATTGCCGAATTTCTTGTTAACAAGGGAATTGATGTGATGGGGCATATTGGCTTGACTCCGCAAACAATAACTAATTTTAAGGTTCAAGGCAAATATGAGGAAGATGCAAAAAAAATTATGGATTTGGCAAGGAATTGCGATAAAGCAGGCTGTTTTTCAATAGTTTTGGAGTGCATTCCATTAAACTTGGCAAAAAAAATAACAGAAACTATTTCAATCCCAACAATAGGCATTGGAGCTGGAGTTCATTGCGACGGGCAAGTTCTTGTTACGCATGACATTCTTGGGTTGTTCGAATCATTTAAGCCAAAATTTGTCAAGAGATATGCTGAAATCGGCAATGAGATGAGAAAAGCAATCGGACAATATGCTAGAGAAGTTAGAGATGGAAAATTCCCTAGTGATGAGTTTAGCTTTCATTAAAAATTATGGCGACTGTTATTTCGCTCTTCGAGGATTTCTGGCTTCAAGCTGTCTTTCATATTCTCTAGCAATGATTTTATATCTTTGCGAATCAGACCTTATGAAAGATAAAGAGGCAGAAAAGCTGAATGTCCTTGTACTTCTCAGATAACTTGCAAGAACCATCATCCTTTCAGGAATTTGTTCATCTCCCTTTACTCTGAAATATGCAGCTCCCGGGGCCCAGTATCTTGATACAGTATAATATCCCAACGCCTCAAACTTCACGAACATTTCAGATAAAACATCAAGAAGATTTTTTACTCCATCTTGACCTACATTGACTAATCCAAAACTTTCATGAATGGCATTCTCAACATAGGTCGTAGGTGCAAATCTCATGGCACTTTCTAAACTCCCGTCATTTTGTAGGTATTCACGGGATTTTGGAGAACTATCAGCAAGAAACTCTTCTCTGCTCATTCTTAAAACTTGCCTTGCCATATCTAAATTTTTATAAAATTCTTGGATTGGCTTATCTTCTCCATCCTGCAAAGGTCTTGTTAGAGTATAAATCCCTCTTGGAGCAGACCCTAGGAAAACTTCCTCCCGAGTTTGAGGATATTTTACCACATGAACATCAGAAACAAGAATCCTTCCGTCAATTCCTAATTTTTGATTTGGTCCATTAATTGCCCAAAATAATGGCGAACTATATTTTTCATCAAATCTAAATCCATGCCATACATCTGCATTTGCGGTTACAATCGCACCATTAGGCAAAACTAATTCGGTGCCTTGCGGGATAACTACAGTTGTTCCGCTTGGATCTCTAGTAGGCCATCCAAAACTTCCAGGATTAGTTTTTCGGTCCAAAGATTCAACTGCTATTGTTCTTGCAAGAATTTCCAAAGGCAAAACTTCAAATTTCGGCTGAATTGGATGAACTTCCGTGATGCCCATTTTACTACAGAAAAATAGCAACCATTTAAAAAATTATTGTTTTTTAATTTTAGTTTTTATTGCATAATTAACAACTTGACTTAGACATTTAAATAATCTTTATAAAATCATCTTTTTTTCTAATATCCCTATGAATGATCCAATTTTCAAAAACAAAACAATAGTAATAGGAGTTACTGGCGGCATTGCTTGCTACAAAGTGCTGGATTTAATTAAAGAACTCAGAAAGCTAGGCTCAAAAGTCCATGTAATAATGACAGAGGCCTCTACCCATTTAGTTGACGGGAAGGATTTTAAAAAAGCAAGCGGCAATGAAGTCCAAATAAGCTTGTTTCATCCAAAAATAAACTACATTGCGTATATCAAAAAAAACAAGCCAATAAAGCATATTTCTTTAGCCGACATTGCCGATTTATTCCTTATATGCCCTGCAACAGCAAATGTTATTGGGAAGATAGCAAACGGAATTGCTGATGACCTGCTGACAACTTCGATAACAGCAACAATTGCGCCTGTTGTTATATGCCCTGCTATGAACGTCAAGATGTGGAAAAACCCAATAGTGCAGGATAATGTAAAAAAGCTTAAAAAATTAAATTATCATTTTGTTGAGCCTGAGTACGGCGAGTTGGCATGCGGCTACAAGGGAATTGGAAGGCTTGCGAATTTTAGAAAAATTTTGGAAAGAATCAAGCTGCTTCTAAAGCAAAGAAATGACCTAAAAGGGAAAAAAATCGTGGTTACAGCAGGAGCAACAATTGAGGCAATAGACCCAGTAAGGATAATGACCAACAGAAGCTCAGGCAAAACCGGCACAAAAATTGCAGAGCAGGCATTTTTAAGGGGGGCAGATGTTATTTTATTAATAGGGTACAACTCAGTCGAACCGAGTTATAACCTTAAAAAAGAAAGATTTACAACTGTGGATGATTTGTTTAATAAAATAAAAAAAAATATTAAAAATATTGATATTTTAATACATTCTGCCGCTGTTTCCGATTTTACAGCTAATAACAAACATAGTACTAAGATAAGAAGCGGAAAAGAGTTGCACCTCGAATTAACACCAACAACAAAGATATTTGAAAAATTAAAAAATATTAATCAAAAAATTTTTCTCGTGGGTTTTAAAGCAGAACATAATGTCTCAAAAAATTTTTTGGTTCAAAGTGCATATGATATACTAAAAAAGGCTGATGCTGATTTGGTTGTCGCCAATGATGTAGGAAAGGATGGAAGGGGATTCGATGTGGATACAAACGAGGTTTTTATTGTTAGCAAAGAAAATGATATAAAACATATTAGATTGGTTGACAAAAGAGTTGTAGCTGACAAAATTTTAGATACAATAATTAAAAAGTTATAATGTTGTTATTGGTCTTGATTGTAGAATAAATATTTCATTATTTTTAATCGCAAACTCTATATACTGCGGATTTTTGTAAAGCGCTTCTATTTTCATGGTAATTTTTGGTACGTAAATCTCCCTCTTTTTCCTTTTTCTTTTGAGAAAATTCCTAATAGCTCTTCTGCTCTTATGACTATTTTCTGATAGATTTTGAGCATAGCGAAAGTAGAGTTTAGAGAATGTGCGTAATATTAAGTTAATTTAAGAAGACAGTTGTATTTCTGTAGGCAAAGAAACTCTAATATCCTTTAAACCTTCAGTTCTCTTTTTGAATCCCATTATTGCAATTCACAAAACTTTCAATGATTGAATTTATGATCATATCTCATATTAAATGTAATTATTACAATTTTTTCTGATAATTATAAAGTAATAACATTTTCCTCCTATTATATCCATTAAAACATAAAGTGCGAAGCACCATAATGAGTGTGCCCCTTTCCATTCGTTTTATAGTTCGTGTGCCCCGAGTAATAATTGGTTTTAACTTAAGGAATTCCTGTTATACGCCCCGACCGAAGGGAGAATGCAATGGGGTTGCGAAGCAAAGTTTTTTCGGGGGCTCGTTTCTATCCAGCGAACAAAGTGAGCAATAAAGAACTACGTTAAAGAGCACACTCGTAAAAATATCAAGAATCGGGGGCTTTATTTAGCTATTTATCATCATCGTCATCCTTTGGCGGCTGAAAGGAAGTAAAACCATCTTTAATGGGTTGCTTGAAATTTTCTTTCATTTTGTCTAGCCATGTTTCTACAAGTAAAATAACCTCAGCATCAGGAATACCTGTATTGTTTGATTTAATTTCAAACCTCATAGTATTGTCCTTGATTATCTTATCTATGAGCAAACCAAATCTTAGGACAATCTCTTTAGAACTATCTGGCCTGTCGTGGTTGACCATTGCTTAGCATCCTCTTTAATATTATTTAAATTAATCTCTGGGAACAATTTTTTCATTTCCATCCAAAACGACTTCACATCGAAAGTTTTGCTTTTCATGAATGAACTTAAGTCTTATGTTTTATTTAAATGTTTCTATCAAATTTGGGATTGTGTTTTTCCCTTATTAGTAGTAATAAATCGAAAGATTTATAAATGGGTATTAATTGCTTAAATAATATGGTTGAAACAACTTTGTACCACCATCAATATGCGGAACAAGTATCTGCAAGAGGTCTTATGGGCGTAAGAGAAATAATACTTCCTTATGCTGGAAGAGAAGTATTAATTAGACCATGTGATAATGGGGATGCAGAGGTTGTTGGTTTTGTTATTCCTGACCACTTATGAATGCCTAGAGTGGATAACCCTCCAGTATCAAGAGTTGAACTTGTAACTGATGGTAGGCAAAAAAGTGAATTAACAGACCTTCTTAAACAACATGGACATAAAGCAATTGAATTTAGGCAGCGATGAGCATATTCTTCAAGTTCACCCAATTTTTTAAATGAGTGATAAAATATGGCAGGTGAAATTGAGGCTAAATTTTGGCTGGAAAGGCCTAGCGATGACCTTTTAAGAACACTTAATCTGGATAATATTGTTACATATGATGTAGGGCAGATTAGAGCTAAAGCAAGAGAATTATCTGGAATAGAGCCAGAAGTGCAGGATTTTCTAGATCATTTTTATACAAAAACGGATACTTCAAGAGGTTATTCTGCTGAAGATTTAACTTCAAAAGTAAGTCTTGAAGGAAACGCATTAAAGTATAGTGATAAATCACTAAAATTTGCTGTTGAAGGTGGAAAAGATCTCAATTCTGAATACCAAGGATTTATGAGGTTATTGATGGCGTTCTTTTCGGGAGAAGATAAAAGCGCGGGAGAAGATACTCCAAATAAATACGCTATTAGATTAAGGGAGGATAGAGCAACAAATCAAACTTATCTAACATTGAAATGTAAGCATGGAAAAGCGGATGAACAATCAGAGGAATATGAATTCGTAGTTGAGTCATTGGCTACTGCGGTTGATTTCTTAGAAACACTGGGTTATGAATTTAGACCTGAAAAAACTAAAATTAAAAAACAAGAAAGATATTCATTTGAAAGAAAGGGTATTGAAGTTCATGTAGAAGTAAACGGAATTGACCAATTAGGCGGCGTAAGGTTTTTAGAAATTGAAGCTGTTCCTAAATCTTTGGATAAATCTCCCAGAATAGATTTTGTATATGGAATTGCAAGAAGATTAGGAATTCGAAATCCCCGGTTAGATTCTCTTAATGGTGGAAATAGAGAAGATAGAAGATATTGGCAGTTACAGAGCCAAGTTCCTAATTAGTTAAAGCCCCAGATTCTCTCTATCAAAAATATTAAGTGCGAAGCACAATAGTAGAGTGTGCCCCTATTCGTTCGTTAGCCCCCGAAAAAATTGAATATAACTTAAGGAATTTTACAAAGTTGAATTTTCCTCGATTTCCTCGTGGAGTGAGCGAGTCCTCGAAAAAATTATCCTCGAAGCGAGAGGCATCCCACGAGCTTCAGAGCTGGAAATTTTTTCAGAGCTGACGAGCGAACGGAACAGAGCTGAAATCAGAGATGAAAATTCAATTTGGATGAGCGCAGCGAAGTGAATCGCAAAACCCCTGTTCTGCGCCCCGAGCGTAGCGAGAGTGCAATGGGGTTGCTGAAAGCAAAGTTTTTTCGGGGCAAAGTAAATCAAGTGCGAAGCACAATAAAATTATTACGTTAAGGGCAACAGAATTATAGGTATCCTAAGTTTTTCAAGTATTTCTTCAAATCTTTGTACTCTTTATCTCTATCAAGTATGCAGATGAGTTTTACATAAGGTTTATCTACAAGATAAATGACTCTTTTCTCTCTGCGTTGGTCTTCAAACCGTATCCTAAACAAGAAAAGATTATACCCATGAATTCTCTTGTTGCGAAAAGGATTGACTTTAACGAGTCTTAGCTTGTCTTCAATAATTCTTTTTGCTTCATCGCTAAGTTCATCAATTTGCTGTAAAAAGAAATGGGATGGCTTTAATTCATATTCCATCTTTATCTTCGCTTAAGCTTCCTGAATAATTGTTCTTCAGTTCCGTAAAGGTTTTTCTTTTCGCTTGCTTCAACAAGTTTTTTTACTAAGACTAATTCTTCTTTTGAGATTTCTGGCTTTTCAAAAAGCTTTTCTCTAATAGCTTCCTTGATGAATTCTTGTATGCTGTTGAATCCATGCTCTTCTGCATATGCTTGTGCTGAAACCAATACCTTTTCAGGCAACCTTACATTGATTTGTGTGTTCATGGTATCTATAGATACCAACTGGTATATAAATGTTTCGGTTTGTGGAAAAGAAAAATCAAATATTATTTCCTTTAGATTTTAAAATAGCTGGTTCAAACATCAAAACATAAGCACCCCTCTTACTTTTAGGGCAATGTTCAACGTTTTTTGAAATTAGTGCCATCTCTCCTTTATTTAGCACAATATCAGGCTTATTTCTAACTTGAATGGTAATTGAACCCTCATAAATATAAAACAACTCGTCTTCATCTTTGTGTTTATGCCAATTAAATTCTCCCTTAAAATATGCTATCCTAACTATTTGGTTGTTCACTTTTGCCACATCTAAAGGCTGCCATGGTTTGTTGTTAATTTTCCTTATAAAATCCTTTAAATCTATTTTTGTCATTTTCCTCGCCCTTCTCTTCCAAAATGAGGTTCAACCATTGAGGGCTTATCGCTAAGAGAATAAGCCTGTTGTAACCAACCTTCCCTCTCTACCGCCCCATATATCATAATATATTTTCCCTTAATACGTGTTCTTGTCCTAATCATATCAGTAATTATGGCATGGACTGTTAGGTAGCCATCTTCAAATCTCTGAATGCCAAAAGGACAAACAACTTCTTCAGCAATTCTTTGAAGAGAACTCGGATAGCGTTTTAAAAGAGCAACTATTGCTTCTTCAACTGTTTTAGAATCCATTTCTATTTGCCATACTTCATTCCAACGATTATCCCTTTCAGTGCCATTTCTCAAGGCTTCTATCAATTCATCAATTCTTGCATGCACCATTTTACTTATAAGTTAAATCTTAAAAATCATTTATTAAGATTGCTGTTAATATTATTCCTAAAAGAATAGTCTAATCAGTAAAATATTTCAAATCAAATTTTAGTATTCTGTTGCCCCTGTTTTCGTCTTTGCCCCGAAAAAATTGCGTATAACTTATAGGATTTACCGAAGTGAATTTCCCTCGTAAATTTTGTCCTCGTGAGGTTTTGAGGCAACCCACAAAACCGAAACAGAGCTGACAAAATTTACAGAGATGGAAATTCATTTGGACGGAGAAAAATGAGAAGGATACCTTTGGAGTAGAGGCTCATTTTTCGTAGTCGGTAAATCCTGGTTAGTTACGTCGACCTTGCGAAGTGAGGTCGACTTGCGACAGCAAAGTATGACGTAGGGGCACACCGTCGTCCAATCAAAAGAGCGAAGCGGTACATTAAGGACAATCGTTTAGGGCACACTCACGTAGAAAGTTAAGAATAGGGGGTTATATGAACTGAGATAAATATTGAGTTATTTGTGAATAAGCAGATTCTCCACTTGGACCGTAAATACTACCTCTATCGCTACTTATTAACGCCCATGAATCAGAACCATATTCAGGAATAGGTTGATTATTCTTAATCCTAAATGAGAGGTGTGTAATTGAATTTAAAGACTCTCTAAAACTTAAAACGGGATATTTTATTCCATGCTTATACACATCATACTTTCCATTGCCTTTTTTCTCAACTTCAAAAATATTCATAGATTTTAGATTCATCAAACTTTTGTAGAGGCTTCCCTTATAATCTGGGAATTCTACCTTAGAGTTATTGTTTGATAATTGATTATTTATTAGGTCTATGTTTGACGATAATACTTCCCTATCCCACAATTCAATTTTTAATTTTTCCGCATCATTTTTCGCTTGACTTGAAAAATAAGAAGTAGTTATTATTATTGATTTGTTACAATTATAGACACCCATCCCTCCATGAGTTTTTAATACTACTTCATTACCAACTTTTGTAGTTCGATTCCATCTCTTTGCCTGAACAGCAACCTTTTCTTTATCTTTTTTAAGAACTAAATCTACACCAGAATCAGCAGTAATTTTAGTTAATTCAACAGCATAACCCAATTCTTGGAACATCCATTTAAGGAAATCTTCAAATTCCCTGCCGGAAAGATTATCAAGAGAGTAGATATTAAATTTAAGAGAATCTTTGTTTGTTGTTTTTTCTTTAACAATTTGTTCATCTGACACTTTATGATTAATAGAAATAACTGACTCAAAATCAATAAGCTTTACAATTCTTTCAGCTAACAGTTTAGCTTTGTGTTCTGGTATATTTAATTCCTTACATAAAAATTTCACTATGTCAAAGTTTTTTGAGTAATTCTCTTGGATTCTTTTTAAAATCCCATCAAATTTTAAATATTCCATCTTAATAACCTTTTAATTTGTTGAATAAACCCAACTTTCTCTCATTGACGACTTCTCCTTTTCCTATAATAAGGAGTGTATCTGAAAACATTCCCTTTGCAATTACAATATTGTTAAATTCATTCTTTCCAGATAACCACTTCTTTGTATCTCCAATTTTATTATTATATTTTTTTATTATAGGAATTAATTGTGGTTCAATACCTTCTTTGATATTATTACAAGCGGGACACTTTCCTTCTTTAATGGATTTATTAGAATATTCTTGCTCACACAAAAGGCATTTAGAGAATTTGGTGCAAGAACAAACCTTTATGCCTGTTGCTTGGCAAACTCTAATTTCATCTATACCTACAAATTGTTTACAATTGTCACATTTCCTAATATGTGTTGGACAATATTGGTGATTTGTATTATTACTCTTATTTAAATTGGCAATAGAAAACAGCTTATTACACTTTGAGCATGATTCAAGGCACATATAACATATTTTGGAATTATCATGATTACAAAAAAATTCAAAATGCTTTGAATTCTGTTTTTTACATACAGGACAAATAAACCC
>JACPTC010000021.1 GCA_016192985.1 Candidatus Woesearchaeota archaeon
ACCTCACCACAAACACCTTAGAGTTTTTAGCCACATCCTTAGCATACTCAAACTCATGTTCGCTATCAGAATAGATTGTATATAATTTTTCTCCTTTTTTTACTTTGTCGCCGATGTGTTTGTAAAGGTAAATCCCGGAGCCTTTGTCGGCAGGGGCGCCTGCAATCCTTGCAACTCTTGAGACAAGCAGGTTGTCAATATCAGCCACTTTGCCGCTTTTTGCCGATAAAATGTCATGAGAATATCTGCCTATCGCTATGTCTTCTGCAGCAATCTCTTTGCCGCCTTGGGCTTTAATGATTTCCACCATTTTCTGATAGGCTTTGCCCGATTCCAGAATCTTTGATGATTTTCTGTAGCCGTCTTTTATGCCTGCCATTCTAAACATGTTGGAACATATCATCAGGCATTTCTTTTCCAAATCAAAAGGCTTTCTCAGGTCCCTCTTAAGCACCCATAGAACATCTCTTGCTTCAAGGGCAGGACCTATGCCATTTCCAATCGGCTGAGTGCCGTCTGTTAAAAGCACTTTTACATGCTTCTTCAGCCTTTTGCCAATTTTTTCAAACTTTCTCTTCAGTCTCAGCCCTTCAGCCTTGCTCTTGACCTTTGCGTCCTTGCCGATAGGCACGTCAATCAAAACATGGGTGCTTGAGACTGAATGCTTTTTTGCCATGATTGATGCCAGCAGCTGGCTTTCAGCGTCTATCTCAAGCGGCCTTTCGACAGCAATTATCTTGTCATCTGCAGGAGCAAGGTTTAAGGCGCCTCCCCAGACAATGCAACCATTTGTTTTAAGCAAAATCTCTTTCATCTTTTTAATCGGGAATGTGACATTTGCGAGAACCTCCATTGTATCAGCAGTGCCTGCGGGGCTTGTTATGGAGCGCGAGCTTGTTTTTGGGATGAAATAGCCTGCAGCAGCTATAATTGGAACAACTATCATTGTTGTCCTGTTGCCCGGAATCCCGCCTATTGAGTGCTTGTCGATTATAGGATATTTGCTCAGCTTCAGCGAATCGCCGTGCTCAACCATTGCTTTCGTCAGCAGGATGGTTTCTTCTGTAGTCATAACATTAGTGTAGCATGCTGCAACAAAATATGTCAGCTCAACTGCGCTGAGCTTGTTATGGACAATGTCCCATACTATCTGGTCAATCTCATTTTTAGTCAGTTTCTGCCCGTCAAGCTTTTTCTTTATGTAAGTAAGCGACAGAGGCTTGCGCGCAATTGAGATTTCAACTTCGTCATTGTTCTTCAGCTTCAAGGAATCAATAACTTCTTCAAAAATGCCAATCCTGCCATTCTGAATCACTTTGTCGCTTCGCGCTATATCCACTACAACAGTTTCTATCTTCCTGCCTCTCTTTATTTTCACCCTGTCCATCACATGAAGGTCGAGCATTGCGGCATCTTTGTAATTAATGACTGCAATCAAAGGACCCCCGCTTGAAATGTCAATGTCTCTGACTTTTAGTTTCATTTTCTATTTTAATTGCTTAATTGATTTGTCAGAAATATTTTTCCAACTCCGCTTTTTCCTCTTCATAAATGTCAACTAAAGTCATCAAAAGGGCAAGCATCATTGGTCCGAGAATTAAGCCTGTAAATCCAAAAAGACTTAAGCCGCCTAGAATGCCGAGAAGCACAAGTATGGGATGCACATTCGCATTCATGCTAATAAGTTTTGGCTTCAGTATATTGTCAATGCTGCTTATAACAAATATGCCATAGGCAATTAGCAAACAGCCTTTAATTATTAAGGTGTTACTGTCCTGGAGATACCCGGAGAATATTAAGTTTAATGCGGCAGGCAGCCATACAATTGCTGTGCCAAAATAGGGTATCAGGGCAAAAAGAGCCATAACAAAACCCCAGAGTATTGGCGATGAAACCCCAAAGAGAAGAAAGCCCACAGCACCTGCAATCCCCTGTATTATGGCAACTGAAATATTGCCATAGAACATGGCGTGGGTCACATCATGGAATCTTTGAAAAACATGTTGCTTATGCACCTCCTTAAGCGGCAAAATATTTCTTATCCTCTTTACAACCAGCTCGCCATCTTTAAGCAGGTAATACACCACAAATATCATGACAAAGAAATTTAGCAAGAAAGATGGGATTGAGGCAAGAAATTTTGACATGTTGGATAGTATAAAGCCTGTTATTTTCTTGATAGTTTCCTGCATGTAGTAATCAAGGTTGTCTTTTGGCAAGAAGCCCACAAAAGACTTGATAGACTTGCAAGTCCAGTATGTTTCCTCCTTGCAAACTACTTTCATGAAATTGGTGCCTAGGTTGTGCTGGCTTAACGAAGTGTATGTTTTATAAGCTTCTTTTGATATGACGCCGATAACTATTACAAAAGGCACGGTCAGCATAAAGACTATCGATGCTGCAACAATTATTGACGCCAGATTTTTGCTGGCAACCCTCTTTAGTATTTTTAGATATAAGGGGTACGATAGATATGAGATTATTGCTCCTGTTGCAAGCGCAACTAGGAAAGGCTTTGTTATGTAAAATACAAGCAATAAGATTGCAATGCACAATAAAGAAAAGAAAATCCTGGGATAAAGCTTTGATTTGATGCTCTCACCGCTTTTTAATTGTTATGGGCCTGACCAGACTTTCAGCAACCTTTTCATTCCCAAAAGATTACATCGAGGGATTGAAAAAATCCCCCCATTTTCTTTTGGTCACAACTGCAAAGTCAGTTGACGTCTTAATCAAGTTGGATTTCGCTTCGCTTAATCCAACGAATTTTCGTGGGCTTGAGCAACGAAGTTGCGAAACCCACAGATGTCAACGGGCTACCGTTGTTGGTCACGCTTTTCTTTGCGAGGCTCTTGCGAGCAAAGAAAAGGTTGTTTTGAACTGGTGACCTTCGCCGTTTCAAGCAAACAACGAAATCAAGGTATCAACAAATTTTGTTGTTGTTGTCGAGGCGATGTCATAGCCGCTAGACCACAGGCCCTTTCGGGCAGGATAGTTTAAGCGCTGTATTTATATTTTTCTAATGGCAGTCATCTTAAAATGGATACTCCAATAGGGCTGAAATAAAATAAGAAGAATGCTGTTGCAAGGCCAAAAACTGCCAGTATCACTTCCTGCACTATTTGATGGAATCTTGTGAAGTCTCTTGTAGCCTGAATAATGTCTGTTTCTGTGACTAGGCCAACTAATTTTCCATCTTCCATCACCGGAAACCTTTTAATTTTCCCTTCTCTCAAAACCTTAGTTATTTCTGAGAATTTCGTCTGAGGTGATATTATTATAAATTCCTTGTTCATCACATCTCTGACCTTAGACTTTTTGGAGATAATTCCCCTTATAATATCATTTTCAGTTATCACTGCAACAGGATTTTCCATGTCCAAAATCACCAGGCTGCTGACAGATTTTGATGCAATAAGTCCTGCAGCTTTTTTTATGCCGGAGTCTGGAGTTACTGTAATGACCCCTTTTGTCATAATATTGCTTACTTTTATCATTTTATGCCAAAAAAAGCAGATACGGGTGCAAATAACGATAAACCACAAAGATAAAAAACTCAAACAAAACAAAAAGTATAAGCACTGCGTTTTGTATATTCCTGTGAAGCCTTACATTATCGCTTATGGCATTGACCATATCCCTTTTTGTGACCAGCCCAATCAGCTCTCCGTTCTCAACTACAGGGTACCTCCTAAATTTCTTTGTATCGATTATTTTCAATGCCTCATCCAATTTCATGCTGCGGCTCATAAAAGTGACCGGAGAAGACATTATTCTGCTTATTGGCTCCTTGAAGCTGCTGCCCTTTGAAACCATGTTCTTGACAAAATCCAGCTCTGTCACAATGCCTATCGGCTTATTATTATCTACAATTACGACACAACCGCTTCCGCCTTTAGCCAGTAATCTGGCCGCATCTTCAATCTTTGCTTCTTTTTTTAATGTTGAAACATCTGTTGACATTATGTTCTTGATTCTTGCCATCAATAATTTTTTGATTTGGTTATATAAAAAACTTTCGAATACTGCATGCAGGACTATTGCTTTTGCCGGGCTTCGTAGTCATTTATTATTTTTGCCACAATGCTTTTTACATTGTTGGAAGAAATCGCAAATCCCAAGCTTTCAAATCCGCTTACCTTAAAATTGTTAATGCCTATAATCTCACCTTTTATGTTGATTAAAGGCCCTCCTGAGTTCCCTGGGTTGATGGGAACGTCTGTTTGGATGTATTTTATATTGTTCGGGCCTGCCCTCAATGCACTTACTATTCCCTCAGTTACTGTAAAAGACAATCCTGCCGGATTGCCTGCAGCAATTACCTTTTCGCCTGCCTTGACTTCATCGGAATCGCCGAAATTAATAGCCCTCAAGTCAGGTGCGCTGATTTTTAACACAGCTATATCTGCTCCAGAATCATAGCCAACTAATGCAGTAACATCATAGCTGTTTCCTGAATATGTGGTTGCCTTAATTTTTGATGCGTCATTTATCACATGGACATTAGTCACAATATACCCTTTTGCGTCTATAATCGCTCCGCTGCCCTGTCCCATATTTGTCTTGATGCTTACAACAGACTGCAAAACATCATTAACAATTGCAGAGAAATCAGCGCTTTTTATCCTTATATTTTTCAGTTCATCTTTTAATTCGTTTAGCCTTATGCTGCTCTGCTTCTCTATTTGGTCAATAATATTTGATAAGGTGTTTATTTCCAGCTGGTTATAGCTTTTAAAATTTTGAAGGTCAGTGTCGATAATCCCTATCTGCGATGACATGTTGGAGCCCAAAATCGCGATTTGCGCCTGTAACACGCGCTGTAATTTATCTAGAGCTAACACAGTCTCCCTTCCCAGCCCTGAAATTCTGGTTTGGTAATCCAGCGTCATAAGCTCTATCCTGTAATTAAAGTAGTACACCACGCTGCCTGTCAGAATCAAAACAGACAATAACACCAGCATTATATTTACTGTTTTCTTGCTTAGCACTTTATTCCTTCACTTTGTAATCCGCATCAATATACTCCTTGGCATCATGTTTTTTGTATTTTTTTCTGAATGAGTGCAGTTTAAGCATTGCTAT
Organism: Candidatus Woesearchaeota archaeon; assembly: GCA_016192985.1. Lineage (GTDB taxonomy): Archaea > Nanobdellota > Nanobdellia > Woesearchaeales > GW2011-AR4. The sequence goes on from JACPTC010000021.1 coordinate 5,086, forward strand.
TAAAAACATCAGCAAAGAGAACAGGATTATCAGCAGAACAATTCCAAGGGACAATAAAATCAATCCGCCAACAATTATCAAGTACCACTTTGATATGAAAGCCAAGAGCATCCATTTTTTGTCATTGGAGTACAAGTAAATGAAATACACCACAATAAGGCTGAATATAGAGCCTATCCCAAACCCCCATCTTTTTTGTATGAGCATTTATTCCTCAACAAAGTTTTGGTGTATGAAAGAAGCCATTTGCTTGTTGTCTGCAGCTTCATAAGCCTGCGCTGCCAGCCTGTAGTTCTTTGCCTGTATGCACAAAACTGCTGCGTTATTGAGCCTCTGCTTATCTTTTGTGGGTATAAAGCAGAGTGTTGCAAGCTCCACCTTGTTTTCCTGTAAAAAGATTTCGCCAATGGCAATCATCCTTTCTGTGTCTCCTGCTTTTCCCATTATTTCAATTGCCTCGATGAACTTATTTTGCCTGTAAAGTTTTTCTGCAGCATCAATTAAAATCTTCCTTCGTGCGCTTTCGTCAAGCATTGACAAATTTACAGAGTCGATGCCATGCTTTAGTATCTTTTCCACAATAGGGTGCTCCATAATCAAAGCTCTAGAAATTGGTTTATTTAAAGGTTTTGTGGGCACTTATCGGTTTTAGCTTCAGGATTCGCTCTTAAGGAAATAAACGTTTGGAAGCAAATTTTTTAAATGGAAATTTCAAATTTTATGAAATTTTATGATTTTGTTAATTTCCTAATTCAGAGAGGCAAATCAAATTTGTAGCGACATCAAAAAAGGAAGATAATGAGCCTGCTGGGACTTTCGCCAACCTTTTCATTTAGTGGGCTTAAGCCCACGCGTTGCGACGCATTTTCTTTTGGTCAAGCTTTTCTTTTTTAAAAAGAAAAGGTTGTTTCGAACCCAGACTCCCCGGTCTCCTTCAACCCTTTTTACAATCGTTCCGAGGAATTAACAAATTCCTCATTGCATGCTTTCCATCAACGCTTTTGCAAAGGGTTGTCCGAAGCCGAGTCTGCTATCCATTACAGCACAGGCCCAAAATTGAAATGACTACATTAATATTTAAAACTATTTAATAAAAGCAGAAAGTAAAGAGAATTCACCGATTTTTGCTCAAAGTTATCTCAATTATGGAAACTCTAACGTCCCTTCCTTCTGTGTTCTTGAAGCCTTCAGAGTCAATCTTTATATTGCTGACTCCAACAGAATTTTCCAGAAATCTTTTCGCTGCCACTTCTGCTACATCAACCGCCCTGCTTATGAATTTGCCGCGTGCTTTTATCACAACATCTTCGGCATTCTTCGTTGTAAACTGCATCACTACGCCTGTTACATAGTTCATGAAAGGCTTTCCTCCTATAAAAACGCTGTTGTCCAACATTTTAGTACCTCCATCATTGAACTGCATCATAGTTGACAATGAAACCACCTAGTCCCTTAAAAAAGCAATATTTGGCGCAATTATATTTAAATGTTTTGGAAAAGAAGCTGTTCTTTGAAGTCTAGACCTTTACAATCTTCGCCCTCACTACTTTCTTACCTTGGACGTCCTCCATCAAAATCTTGTAATTATTGTATTCTATGACATCATCCAGCTTTGGGGCTCTTCCAAGCGTTGAGACTATGAAATTGTCAAGGTCAATGTAATCAGCCTTTTTCAAGGAGATGCCTGTCTTTGCGTTTATCTCGTAAATTTCAGTCGAGCCCTTTACAATCCACTCGTTCTTGGTCGATGGCTCAACGCTTGGGTTAAGCCTGTCGGTCTCGTCAATAATCTCTCCCACAATCTCCTCAAGTATGTTCTCAATCGTAACCAACCCAACAACATGCGCTTTCTCATCTATTACAATCGCAAGATGCTGCTTGCTGCTCTGGAAAAGCCTGAGCATGGTGTCCATCTTCTTGTTGGAAAAGACAAACAATGGCTTGCGCATTATTTGCTTTACAGGGATATCAAACTTATTGTCTTTAACAAACTTTAGCATATCCTTCAAGTATAATATGCCAATTATGTTTTCCTTGTTTTTTTCATAAACAGGAAACCTTGAGTACATCTTTGCTGTTGGAAGCTGAAGAACATCCTTAATTTGCATGTCAGAGCTTACCATGACCATGCTTTTCTTCCTTGTCATCACATCTGCTACTGTCGTGTTATCAAAATCGAAAATGCGCTGTATCATCTTTTTTTCAATTTCTTTTATTGAACCTTCTTCCTCGCTTGCCCGGACTATGCTCTTCAGCTCCTCTTCTGTAACTATCGGCAGCTTTTTAGCCCCAATAAGCTTGTTTACGCCCTTTAGAACATACTCAAGCGCCCTTGTCAATGGATAGATGGCAATGCTAAGATTCCATACTATAGGGGCCACTATAGGAGCCAATACCTCGTTGTTATCGTTGCCGATGGATTTTGGCAATATATCCCCAAAAATTAGTATAAGGAATGTTGCTATGCCTATAGCAATGCCTATTGCATTGCTTTCGAAAATCTGCAGGCTAATTGAAGTTGCTATTGCTGCTGCAGCTGTGTTCACAAGATTATTTGTTATTAATAGTGTAGACAAAAGTATTTCTGGGCTGTCTTTAAGTTTTTTAACGTAGACCGCCCCAAATCTCTTCTTTTCAACCCAATGCCGCGCTTTAAACTTGCTTAGCGACAACAAGGCTGTTTCAGACATTGCAGAGAAAGCCGAAATTACTATCATTACTGCCAAAAGAACTAATTGGGTATAAATTGTCATTTTGATTGTGGTAAATTGCATAAATATAAACTTTGCTTTATTTTAAATTTCGTTGATTGAATAAATTTAAAAATAATTGATGCATACATGTGTTTAAAATGATAGAGGCTTATGCGCTAGCACTTCAACTATATCAAGAGCCAAAACTGCCCAGTTTGCATGAAGCAGTTCAGCAGGCTCTGAATACCCCAAAAACTGTACTAGTAGGTGGACCTGCACAGCATCATCCTAATTCATTGGAAATGGTAGTGGCTCAAGTTTCTGAAGGAAAAGATTATACCTTGGAGCAAGTTAGGCGTGAACTAGAAAAGCCCTATTTGGACCACAATAAGGACGGCATCATCAAGACGTATGAAGATTTAACTTATAAAGGTATGATAATAAAGTATGCTTTAAATAAATTTCCTGCTGAGGATTTAAAATTAATTGAAGGTATGGATAATCCATTTACGGAGTATCTTTGGAATGTTATAGGTTTTCAAATACATCTCACTTCCAAGATATTAAAATCCTTGGGAGAGGATTTAACTCTAACATTAAAAATTTTAGAAGATGGCAAATCTGTAGAGTCATTAAATGAAAGAGACGATTATCAACACATATCCGATGATTTACATGCGGTTTTGAAGGAAATCACTAAATTAATCCAGGAAAAAGGTATTGAATAGTTTAATTCCTACATCCTCTCCAAAACGTCAATCCCGAGCAAATTTAACCCATTTTTTATAACTTGCCTTACTGCGCTTATCAGCATTATTCTTGCATCTCTTATACTTTTGTCTGCTTTTAATATTTGATGTATGTGATAATATTCATTGAATTTCTGAGCCAACGAGTAGAGGTAATTTGCTATCAAATGCGGCCTTAGCTCATTTGTTGCTTTGCCAACAACCTCAGGAAAATTGGACAAAATTCTTATCAGCTCAGCTTCTTCTTTTTCTTTTAAATTTGCAAAAAAATCGCCTCTGTGAAGCGATTTTTTTGATTTACTCTTTTTTAAAATGCTGCTTGCTCTTGCATAGGCATATTGAATGTAAGGCGCTGTTTCACCTTCAAAAGACAATGCGTGAGACCAGTCGAATACCACGTTTTTTTCAGGGCTGACTTTCAAAATGCCGTATTTTATTGCTCCGTATGCGATGGCTCTTGCTGATTTCTCATCGGCATTGCCGTATCTTTTCTTTAGCTCCTCTTTCGCTTTGCTTAAAGCCTCTTTCATAAAATCTTCCAAAAGCACTATATTACCCTTCCGTGTGGACATTTTGCCTTCTTGCAGCAAAACAAAAGAATAATGCACGACTTTTCTTTGGAATATCTCTAATTCCTTTAAAGCAGCGTTTATCTGCTCGTTATACAGCTTCTGGTCTTCACCGAGCACCACTATATAAGTGCCTTTTTTTGTCAGCTCAATTGCATAAGCTATATCGCGTAGCGGATAAAGCGAAGTCCCGTCGCCTCTTGTCAAAACCAGCACAGGCACTTTCATTCCAAGCCCATAGCCTTTCTGGTCAAGCACCCACCTGTTAAAGCCATCGATAAACAGCTTGCCTGTCTTTTCCAGCAGCTTCAATGTTTCATCGGTCTTTTTGCTCCGCAAGTATCTGGACTCATAATCAAAAACATCGTATTGGATTCCCAGCTCAGAAAGAATGTTTGCTTGGCCTTTGACGCAAGTATGGACAATTTTCTCAAATTTCTTTTTGATTTTTTTGTCGCCTTTTTCCAGTCTGCTTAACAATCCGAGCGCTTGCTTTTCCAGCTCAGGGTTCTGCTCAATTTTCTTGTTTATGTCAATATAGATGCCCAGCAAATCTTTGAAAATTATGTTTTTTTTGCTTTCTGCCCCCAGAACAAGCATTGCTATCTGCTTGCCTACATCATTGACAAAATAATGCGTTTCGACATTGTATCCCTGAAATTTCAGGATTCTGACAATTGAGTCCCCAATTAGCGCATTCCTCGCCCTGCCGACATGCGGGCTAGCATTTGGGTTTATGCTTGTGTGCTCAACCATTGTTGTTTTGTTTTTTCCGATATTAGAGGTGCCATATCTGTTATTTTGTTTTAGGACTTGCCTTATCGTTTGTTCCGCAATTTTATTTTTATTGAGGAAGAAATTGAGATAAGAGCCAATAACTTTCACATCGCTCACAAAATCATTTGGCTTGAATTTTTTGCTTAATTCTTGTGCTATTTCATTCGGAGATTTTTTCAATTCTTTTGATAAAACAAAGCAAGGGAAAGCGTAGTCGCCCATTTCCGGGTTTGGAGGAGTTTCTAATTCTATGTTTTCCAAATTTGTTTCTTTCTTGAGAAAATTTATGATTGATTCTTTAAAATTGTTCATTTTTAATCAAATTCGTCTAGACAGTAATGTGGAGCTCATTCTTATTCTCAGGAAAAATAACAACTTCTTTGCCCTTTTTTAGCTTTAAGAATTCTGCAATTTCTTTGGGGATTCTGATGGCAATGCTATTCCCTATTTCAGCCACTTTCGCTTTTTTAGCCAAACCAAAAAGCCCCATCTGTTTGGATTTCTGCTGTATTTTTTCTGCAATTTTTTCGTCAAAATAAGTCTCTCCGCATTTCTGGCAGACATATGCACTGAAATTGCCTAGAGGAACTCCAGATTCCTTGTACTCAACATTTTTCCTTATAGTTTCCCCATTACAAATTACACATCTCATTTTGTCCTCCCAGCAAAATATGCTGTTATTATAAAAATATTTCCTCCTTGCTTCATGAATACAACTTCAATCCCTGCCATTTGAGCATGCCATTTCTCGCTGCTGCTTTCCTTCCATTTCATGCCTCTTTTAATAGCGGTTTCCACATCTCTTTTTTCAATGCCCAGCGTGTCTATTTTCTCCAGTGCATGCTCAGTATAGATAAACACGTAATCACCTGTATATCTTCAGATATCCTTGTATATAAATGTTTTGGTTTGATTCAATTAAAAAGAAAAATTGTATGATTTAAAGGTTGCGGTATTGTTACTAATTTTTAGCCCCTAAAAGTCCCTTTATTTTTTGCATTTTTCTACTTAATAATTTCCTTTTGTCTGGAGAAATGCTGGGATTTTGCATTAGAATATACTGCTCTGTACTATCTGCGAAAATGCCCGCAAGGTATCTTAAGTATTCATTTCCGTGAGCTTTATGCAAATATTGTGCACGATTCAATAACTGCGTGTAAAGCTTGTCACTGTCTATCGAGCGATTTGTTAAAGTTTTTGTTGCAATTTCAGGATTTACTCTTTCGCCTGTGCCCAGTCTACTATTAAGGAATTGTAGATATGCCATAACATTATCCTTCCTTAATGGGGGAACACCTTTATCAACAAAACTATTGACATAGAAATTCATTAAGTCTGCCAATGGGCATTCTGCATCATTTTCTCTTAATAGCTGTGGAAAGTGTGCCACCATATAAGCAATATCCCTATGCGTGTGTGCAAAAGCTATTATCTCCTTAGTCCCTTCAACTGCATGTATTAACTCATGATTTAAAAAATGCAAGAATCTTGCCGGGCTTGAGCCAGAATCAATTTTTGCAAAGTTCCTTTCTCCTGGTTTTTCCATATGAGTAAATTGACCACCAAATCCCGTTTCTCTCATAAAGCCATCTACTATAAGAACATCGATAGGGTTTCTATTACTAAAATTTTTATTCATATGTTCTGCGTAAGTCATACCTGTTAATTTTTGGTGATTGTATTGAATAAGGTCAATAAAATAGGTAATATAACTTCCTCTACCAACAGGCATCCTAAATGTCAAAGCATTAACTACTTGTTCTATATTTACAGGTCTTACTGTATTAGGAACGGTATGGATTGTGACAATTTGAGTTGCAGAAGCTTCATAGCTCGGAGATAAAACTAAAAAAGAACCCATGCCATAAGTACTAAGTTTAAGGAAGTCCCTTCTATCAAACTCCATAAATATCATAGAATCTATTAACTTTATAAATCTTTTCTTTTTTACTACTAATTAATAATAAACATTTTTTGGTTATAACTCTTCTTTAATGCAGAAGGTTTTTACTTATTGAATAAATATCCAACCAAATCCTTTATTCTTATTGTCTTTAAATTCCACCTTTTAGCCATTCTTTTTAACTCACCCATTCTTGCCATCTTCCCATTCTCCCCAATAACCTCGCAAATTACGGCAGCAGGATAAAGATTGGTTAATTTGCATAACTCAATTGCCGCCTCTGTATGCCCTGGCCTTTTTTCTAATCCTTTTTTATCGTGTCTTAAAGGGAAAATATGCCCAGGCCTTGCCAAATCGTCTGGTCTTGTTTTCGTATCAATCAATGCTTTGATTGTCTTTGCCCTGTCATAAGCAGAAATTCCTGTTGTGGTCCCTTTTTTTGCATCGACAGAAACAGTAAAGGCGCATTTTGTAAATTCTGTATTTATTTTTGTCATCAAGGGCAGTTTTAATTCATCAAGCCTTTTGCCAAGCATTGGAACGCAAACTAGCCCTCTTGCATACTTAATCATGAAATTAATTTTCTCAGGCGCAACTTTTTCAGCAGCAAGCACCAAGTCAGCTTCATTCTCCCTGTGCTTGTCATCAATAACTATCAAGAATTTGCCTTTTTTGAAATCTTTAATTGAGTCTTTAATGTTAGAGAAAATCATTTTTGATTTGTTTAAAGATACCCATCAATAAGCATGTCGTTGCCTATTCTCCTGCATACTGGGTTCTTAAGGTTTATTGCCTTGTTAATCTTTTTGATGCCTAAGCCTGCAATTGGTCCGATGCCGTTGCCTATGATTTTTGGGGCTGTGAATATTAAAACCTTGTCAACTATTCCATCTTTTATCGCAGAGCTGTTAAGATGCGAGCCGCCTTCAATCATGACGCTCGTTATTTCATGCTTTCCAAGCTGTTTTGTCAAGTCTTGCAAATCTACCATTCCATTTTTTGACTTGGTGACTATAACATTAACTCCTTTCTGCTGCAATTTTTTCAATTCATTTTTTGGCGCTTTGTTGCTTGTTGCTATTATGAGCTTTGCAGGATCTTTCATTAGGTTGCTGCTCTTTGGAATCTTGAGATTGCTGTCAACCACTATTTTCATCGGATCCTTTCCCTTGAATAACCTTGGAGTCAGCTCAGGATCGTCTCTTACCACTGTATTTAAGCCTACCATGACGGCGTCAACCTCGCTTCTAAGCTGATGCACATAAGCTCTTGCTTCTTTGCTTGTTATATATTTTGAATCTCCTGTTGATGTGGCTATTTTACCGTCAGCGCTCATAGCAACCTTCAGGGTTACAAACGGCTTCTTTGTTCTCATATACTTTATGTACGTTTCATTCAGTTTCTTCGCTTCCTTTTCCAGAATGTTAATTTTGGTTTTTAGCCCTCTAAACTTAAGCTCTTTGAATCCATCAACTAATGTGTTGGGGTCTTCCATGCCAATGATTACTTCCCTGACTCCTGCCTCAACAATCTTTTCCGTGCACGGCGGAGTTCTGCCCCAATGCGAGCATGGCTCAATATTGACATACAGCGTAGAATTAATTGACTTTTTGCCTGCATCCTGCAAAGCCATGACTTCAGCATGCTCTGTACCTGCTTTTCTGTGATAGCCTTTCCCAACTATGCGCCCGCGCTTGACTATTATGCAGCCTACCATTGGGTTGGGGCTTGTCAATCCTCTGCCCTTTTCAGCGAGCTTTATGGCAATCTCCATATATTTTTTGTGAGATATCAATTTGACTTAAAAAATTTCACGATATAATCATTGAAATTTTTTAGTAATGTCAATTAATATTTAAAGTTAAGTGTTTGAAAATAGTTATTTGGAAGTGGTGAAAATAGAAAGATTTAAAAATCGCAATACTAAACAAAGTATTGGTAGCAGACTTAATACTCATCCCAGCTCTTGATTTCCAGCTCCTCTATTTTTTTCTTGTAAATTGACTCAATGAACAGCTTTGCAATCTGCGCATTTGTAAGCAAAGGTATGTTGAAGTCAACTGCCTTCCTCCTTATTGTGTAGTCATTGGCCAATTCCTGCTCGGTGTAGTCTTTTGGGATATTTATTACCAAGTCAATTTTCCTTTCCTGAAGATATGTCAGCGTGTTTGGCTCTTTCTTTTCATCAGGCCAGTGCAGAACAGTGGCTTTTATCTTGTTTTCCTCCAGAAACCTTGCAGTGCCGTATGTCGCGAATAAATTGAAGCCCATCTCTGCAAGCTTTCTAATGCTTTCAAGAAGGTAAGCCTTGCTTTTTATCGGGCCTGTGGAAAGCAAAACATTTGAATTTGGCATAATAAATCCAACTGAAAGCAGCGATTTAAGGAAGGCTTCATTCACATCAGTGCCTATACACGCAACCTCTCCTGTAGATGCCATCTCAACGCTCAGGACAGGGTCAGCCCCATGCAGCCTTGAAAAAGAAAATTGCGGCGCCTTGACACCCACATAATCCAAATCAAGAGTATTGTAATGCCCCTTTATGTCAATGCCCAGCATAGCCTTTGTTGACAAATCAATAAAGTTGTATTTTGTAATCTTTGACACAAAGGGAAAGCTTCTGGATGCCCTTAAGTTGCACTCTATCACTCTAATTTGATTGTCTTTTGCAATAAACTGTATGTTAAAAGGGCCAGTTATATTCAATGCTCTTGCAATCTTTTTTGTTGTGTCCTTGATTTTTCTGATTGTCTCAAGGTAAGTGTATTGCGGCGGCAAAGTCATTGTTGCGTCGCCAGAGTGAACGCCAGCATTCTCTATATGCTCAGATATTGCATATATTATAACTTCTCCATTGCGTGCAACTGCATCTATCTCTATCTCCTTTGCATCAGTTATGAATTTGCTTATGACAACAGTATGCTCTCTTGATATGTCTGCTGCTTTCTGCAGATACTGTTCAAGCTCTTTCTTATCGCTGGCAATGCTCATCGCAGCTCCGCTTAGAACATAGCTTGGCCTTATCAAAACCGGATAGCCTGCTTTCTCAGCAAACTTATGGGCTTCCTCAAGGCTTTTTGCCTCTTCCCATTCTGGCTGCTCAACATTCAACGAGTCCAGCAGAGCAGAGAATTTATGCCTGTCTTCAGCATTGTCTATGCTTAACGGAGAAGTTCCTAATATCTTTACCTTCTGCTTGTGGAGCCTCATTGCAAGGTTATTGGGAATTTGGCCGCCCATGGAGATTATGAGTCCAATGGGATTTTCTTTTTCATAGATGTCAAGCACCCTCTCAAAGCTCAGCTCGTCAAAATAAAGCCTGTCGCACATGTCATAGTCTGTGCTCACAGTCTCAGGATTGTAGTTTATCATAACTGCAGCATGCCCTAATTGTTTTAATGAAAGAACTGCATTCACGCAGCACCAGTCGAATTCAACAGAGGAGCCTATGCGGTAAGCCCCTGAGCCGAGAACAATGACACTGTTTTTGCTTTCTGGTTTAACATCGTCTTCCTCTCCATTGTATGTCAAATAAAGATAGTTCGTCTTTGCGGGGTATTCTGCTGCTAAAGTGTCAATTTGCTTGACGACAGGCATTATTTTATATTTCTTCCTCAGCAACCTCACTGTCAGCATTGATGTGGTTGCATCTTTGGCAAAAAAATTTGCCTCACTAGGCAAATTTTTTTGTAAAAGTTTTGCAATCTGAAAATCAGAAAATCCCTGCTGCTTTGCTAACCTCAATAAATCTTCTGGCAAATTGTCAATTTCATACATTGACAATTTGCATTCCGTTTCGACAACATTTTTTATCTTATATAAAAACCATCTATCTATTTTTGTGAGTTCATTAATTTTATCAATAGAGATTCCTCTTTTGATTGCTTCAACAATTGCTAATAGTCTTTTATCAGTTGGCATCTTTAGTTCCTTTTCAACGTCATTGAATTTCAAATTATTCCCAATTAAGCCATGCAAATTCATTCCAAGCATTCGGATTGCTTTTTGGATAGTTTCCTCAAATTTTCTGCCAATTGCCATCACTTCACCAACGCTTTTCATTTCAGAGCCAATCTCAAAACTTACTCTTCTGAACTTTTGCAAGTCCCATCTTGGTATTTTCACGACAATGTAATCCAACGCAGGCTCGAAGCAGCTCTTTGTAACTTTTGTCACGGCATTATCAATCTCTATCAGAGAATAGCCAAGCGCAAGCTTTGCAGCAATAAAAGCCAATGGGTATCCTGTTGCCTTTGACGCGAGAGCAGAGCTTCTTGAAAGCCTTGCATTGACTTCTATGATTCTGTAGTCTTCAGAATAGGGGTCAAGTGCATACTGGATATTGCACTCGCCGACAATTCCAAGATGCCTTATTACTTTAATTGAAATGTCCCTCAAATTATGGTATTCGCTGTTTGTCAACGTCTGAGATGGGGCAACAACAATGCTCTCTCCTGTGTGTATTCCCATTGGGTCAAAATTTTCCATGTTGCAAACCGTAATGCAGTTGTCGTAAGCGTCTCTCACAACCTCATACTCTATTTCCTTCCAGCCGCCAAGGTATTTTTCAACAAGAATTTGCGAGGAAAAAGCAAAGGCACGCTTTGCTTTTTCCATTAAATCTTTTTCATCAATAGCAACTCCAGAACCTTGTCCTCCTAAGGCGTAAGCAATCCTAAGCATGACAGGATATTTCAATTTTTTTGCGACTTCGGCTGCTTGCTCAACGCTATTTACTGCTTCGCTTTCTGGAGTTTTAAGATTAATCTCATTTAATTTTTTTACAAACAGTTCTCTGTCTTCAGTGTTTTTAATAGCCTCAATTTGTGTGCCAAGAACTTTTACATTGTTTTTTTCAAAAACACCAGAATCTGCAAGCGCAACTCCACAGTTTAGCGCAGTCTGTCCTCCAAAAGAGAGCATAATTCCATCGGGTTTTTCTTTTTGTATGACTTTTTCAACAAAATATGGAGTGACAGGAAGAAAATAAATCTTGTCAGCCATCCCCTCGCTTGTCTGGATGGTTGCAATGTTCGGATTCACCAAAATTGTTTCAATTCCTTCTTCTCTTAAAGCCTTGAGGCATTGAGAGCCCGAATAATCAAATTC
>JACPTC010000003.1 GCA_016192985.1 Candidatus Woesearchaeota archaeon
ATCCTAATGCAGGGTTCGGCAACGTCGGCATCGGGACGACAAATCCAACAGCACAGCTTCACGTTATTGGTACAATCAATGCGACATCCATCAACTTTTCGGCAGAAGAGAAGCCAGCCATAAAGATATTATTCGCAAATGACGCAACTGCAGCTGCAATAAGCTCTTATGCCGAGCCAAGCGGAACGGACATGTTATACGGTTCTAATCTGCGTTATACCGATTCTCCAAACAGTGCTTTAGCAAAATTCGACATAACACAAGCGGCTGTAGGAATCCAGATGCGTTCAAGCGATGGGTATATAGTCTTCCACACAAGCCAGGACGGAGCTGCTGATTACAAGCGAATGATTATCAGCCCAACAGGACAAATTGGAATAAACACATCAAACACGACAACAACACCTGCACAAACTTTAACAGTTCAGGGGACTTTGAATGTTACACCAGCTGGACAAGGCTCAACACCATCAATATTTGTAAATTCAACAGGTCAGGTTGGAATTGGGACAGCGACTCCGCAATACACGCTGCAAGTCTCTGGCTCTCAAACTTCAAATGCTTTAGTAATAAATGCCTCAAGCGGCTTTGCAGGCATTTCATCAACAACAGCTCCAAACACAATTTTAGCTGTTGGCACAAGTCAGTTTGCATTAAATGCTGAAACACCTAAAGGCATGATATTGCAGCAACAGCTTGGTCCTGTAACAGGAACAAACGCAATGATGCTTGATGTTTCAGGCTCTTTCATCCCTGCAGCAAATGCGGTCGCAAATTATTATGGGATAAGGGTTTTTCCCGCAGTTTATGATGCTACAAGCACAAACATAACTTATTCAGCAATTAGAATTCCTCCATTTAATTCGGGTTGCTCAACAGGAAACTGCATAAACAGCACAGCATTATACATTGAAAACCAAGCGACAGCAGCAAATAACAGCTATGGGATTTATGTAGCTGGAGCCACTAATTATTCCATATTGGTTGATTCTGGCACTTCAAGATTTGATGGCAACACTTATTTGGCTGTTGATTCAGGAAGTGTAGGGATTGGAACTTCAAACCCAAGCTATAGATTGCATATTTTGGATACTACCAGTAATGGTTTGGCAATAACCTCAACAGGTGGAAGCGGAGAGACTGCACCAAGCTTATATTTTGATAACTCTAATGATGGTATTGAGTGGAATATAACTTCAAGGGTTTCTCCAGTTAGGCTGGAATTTAAAAGCAATCTCAAAAATGTTCCGTTAACATTAACAGACCCAGGCAACGTCGGCATCAACACAACAACTCCAACAGAAACTTTGCATGTTGTAGGCACAATGCTGCTGCAGGCAGGATTCATATCAAATGAGACTGCTGGACCTATCTTGAACATAAGCAATTCAACAGGCCAGACAAACTGCTTCTTTGACAGTGTAGGAAACTTTTTCTGCAAAGGCACAAAATCAGCAGTTGTTGACACAAGCTATGCCCAAAGAAAATTGTTTGCAGTTGAAAGCCCTGATGTGAGGCACATTGACGAAGGAAGGGCTAAATTAACAAACGGCTTTGCAAATGTAAGCATTGACCCTATCTTCAAGGAAACTATTGAAGGAAATTACAATGTTTACTTAACTCCCGAAGGAAAAACAAAGGCATTGTATGTCCATGAAAAAACAAGAGATTATTTCATTGTAAAAGACACAGCAAGCACAAATGCAGTGTTCTCATACATCATAAGCGCATATAGAAAGGGATACGAAAGCAAAAGATTTGACTCTGGAAGCGAAATAAGCATAGTCGCAACAGTTGATGAAACTGCCAAAGTCACAGATGTTGAGGTTAAGGGCAGCTCAGAACAAGACAATTCAATAAATAATCAAACCACTGCAAACCTGTCATCAAATTCAATAACAGGAAATGCAATAAACGAACTCGGCTTAGAGACAGATTTAAGCAATATATTAGAGCCATCAGGCAACGCAACATCTCCAACAGGAACAAGCACACCACAAACAACATCCGTTATTCTTGAAAATAATTCAAGTAGTGCGTCAGGAGAGAGCGCAACAACTGATCAAACAACAGACACTATACAAGAACAGACAGAAGAGCAAGCTATTTATGGAAATAAGATTATTGAGATTGCTGAAAACAAATTCACCATAAATTCAATAGACGAAGATGAAATAATAGAAAAAATAAAGGAAAAGACAAAATTAGAAAAAGACAAGATAAAAAGAGCTATTAAATTCAAGAAGAAAGAGCCAGTTAAACCAGAAATTGAAGATGACATAGAAGAGGAGCAAATAGTAACAACAACTGTTGTGCAGCAAGCTCAAATGCCTTACATAACAAAAGTAAATGGCTCTGTAATTATAAGGATTGGGTAAAGTGTGTTATAATCGTTCCGTGGAATTGAAAATTCCACATTGATGCAGGAAACAATAAAATTAAAACAATTTTTAAAAGAAGATAAATGGGCTATGGAGCACTATAAGAAACTACAAGAGAAGTACCCGGAGGAATGGGTTATAATTAAAGGTAATAAAGTAATTAGACACGGTACCAATATAGAGCAAAGAAGCGATGAATATGGCCTTTTTGTTACTTCTGGCGCGGACATACTTTGAGAATGACTAAAATAAATTTAAGAATTCTTGATATAGAAGATGTTGAATTAAAAAAGAGTGATAAGGCGCCTTATATTTTTACCAGAATATTTACATTTGTCGGTTATAAGAAAAATGTTGGATACCATACAATAAAAGGCATTGTGAAAAAACAATCGTGCTCGCTTCCAGTTAAAATAGGGTTTGTAGAAACTAAACTTATTGATGAATTAAAAAATGAAACTCATGTATTTACAAGTCTTGTCTATTGTGCTGACTCTAACGAAGTGCCAGTAATCTTGGGGATAAAAGATGCGTTAGATAAATTTAATATAGAAATAAATGTAAAACAAAGATACGGTTATTTGACAAATTCGTTGTAATTCGGCATACGAAGATGAAATAATAGAAAAAATAAAGGAAAAGACAAAATTAGAAAAAGACAAGATAAAAAGAGCTATTAAATTCAAGAAAAAAGAGCCCATAAAGAGCGAAATTGAAGACGATATAGAAGAGGAGCAAATAGTAACAACAACTGTTGTGCAGCAAGCTCAAATGCCTTACATAACAAAAGTAAATGGCTCTGTAATTATAAGGATTGGGTAAACTTTAGAGTATTATAATGAAAATGAAAGAAGAAGTTAAGAGATGGATGAGCCAGGCATTAGCTGACTTGAATGCCGCTAAGAAGAATATTCAAATAAAAATTTATTACCTATCAGTCCAATGCAGTCATCAAGCTGCTGAAAAAGCATTGAAAGCGTTATTTATTAAAAAATTCAACAAGATACCTGAAAAAACCCATATGACCTTATTAAATTAGGTAGAAATGTTAATATATCAAAAAAATATTTTGATGCTTTGTACGAATTGAATCCTGAATGGATTCCGGCTAGATATCCGGATGCATCCACCACTATACCTGCTAGAGACTATAATAAAGCATCAGCAAAATTGCATTTTAAAAAAGCTCAAGAGATAGTAAAATGGACAAAAAAACAGATGCAAAAATAAAATCATTTGCAAAAATTATTAAGAATAAATTCAATATAGATAAGGTTATATTATTTGGCTCCAGAGTTAAAGGAACATACAGAAAAAATAGCGATTATGATTTTATTCTCGTTTCAAATGATTTTAAAGGTTTAAGATTTACTGATAGAATAAGTAAAATATACCCATATTGGAAATATAACGATTCAATCGAACCGCTTTGCTATACTCCAGAAGAATTCAACAAACTGAAAAATCAAGCTACAATAGTAAGAGAGGCTATAAATGAAGGCATAGAAATTTAGAAAGCCCTGACGTTCGCCATATTGACGAAGGCAGAGCCAAACTCATAAACGGCTTTGCAAATGTAAGCATTGACACTATCTTCAAGGAAACTATTGAAGGAAATTACAATGTTTACCTAACTCCAGAAGGAAAGACAAAGGCATTGTATGTCCATGAAAAAACAAGAGATTATTTCATTGTAAAAGACACAGCAACAACAAATTCAGTATTTTCATACATAATCAGCGCTTACAGGAAAGGATACGAAAGCAAGAGGTTTGACTCTGGAAGCGATATAGAGATAAGCGCTGTTATTGACGAGCAGAACAAAACAACAGATGTTGAAATACAGGGAAGTGACGCAGCAATTAGTGCAGCAACTAACGCAACAATTGAAAGCACAAATTTGATAACAGGCAATGTTATTAACGAAGCTGGCCTGGAAACGGACTTAAGCAATATACTTGAGCCAGCAAGCAATACAAGCGCAACAACAGACACAAGTTCAGCAGAAACAACACAAGCGTCGGTTATTTTTGATAATTCAAGTAATGCTCAAATAAGCAATGCGTCAGGTGATAATGCAACAAATAAACAATCAACATCAACTGTGCAGAAACAAACACAAGAGCAAGATGATGATATTGAAAACAAATTCACTATAAATTCAATAGACGAAGATGAGATAATAAATGAAATAGAAGAAAAGACAAAGCTTGACAAAGATAAAATAAAGCGCTCAATCAAGTTCAAGAAAACTCTAAGCTGCAATTAGCTCAAATTAATAGCGTTAACAATTCTGTCGGCATCGTAGTCATAGATTATGAGCCTTGTCTGGTATCTAAGCAGGAAATCCCCTATCTTTGCATTTGCGTAAACATCTGGGAACTGCTGCTTTAGTGTGTTTAGAGAGTTTGCGTCAAGCTGCCCGCCAACTGGCTGCTGGTTCTGCATGCCCTGAAGCTCTGCATGCTTGTTCAGCTTTGCAAAGAAATCAGCTGGGAGCTGCGCCTGAGGCTGCTGGAGGTTTACCGTGCCCTTTATTTTGTTGTTGTCATAATCATAAATAACAATTCTGTCTGTGTACTGGACTATGAAGTTGCCAACGTAAGACACATCCAACCCATTTATTTGCGCCTGAAGATTCGCAAAATTATTGTTGTTTATTTGCACTATATTGAGGGGAGCAACACCCACAAGCCCTTTCATCTCGCTGTTGGATGTAAGCTTGCTGAGAAACTCCTGGACATTCACAGTTTTCGGAATTACGAATTTTTTTAACTGGTATATATTAGTCAAAGCAATTGCGCTTACAACTAAAGTTGCTATGAGCAATACGGCAATTGCATAATGGAAAACTTGCCCCTGATGCAGTGGCTCAGAGCCAGAGTCATAACTAGAACTTGGTTTCGGAACATCACCTCTTGCCATATACATAATAAAAATTAGGTTATATTTAAAATTTCTGTTTTGGCTGCAAAAGCGAAAAAAAGAAAAAGGGACAAGAAAGAGAATGCGTTGATTAGCATGAAACATATAAAGTTAAGCTTTCTGGCTTTTTTATTTTTACTCCAGTTTCTGGCTTTTGACGCTTTTGCAGCCAAAATCAGCAGCTCTAACTACCAGCAGAATGTTATTATTTCAACTGGCGGCGAGAATGTATCAAGCTCTTCATACAACATGAAGGTTGCTGTGGGAATAATCAACAGAGTAATCAGCTCTGCGTCCTATATCAACAGGCTGGGCTTTTTCCACACAATACTGTTTGCAGACGGCCAGCCATGCACATCTGCTTCGCAATGTGAAGGAGGTTTTTGCTGCGATAGTTTGTGCAGCAGCAGTGACTGTCCAAGAGCTGGCGGAGGCGGCGGTGCAGGAGGAGGAGGCGGTGCAGGAGGAGGCGGAGGCGGCGCGCTAGTCGAGGAGCAACTTCTTGTGAAAAAGGATTTTAGCATTGCTCCAAGCTCTATAAAAGAGCAGATGGCTTTAGGCACAGCAAAAACCCATAAGATAACGCTGAAAAACACAGGAAATGCTGCTTTGGGCATTGATTTGAGTGTATTAACTGTTCAGGATTTTGTTTTTCTTTCTGATATAAGCTTGAGCCTTGAGCCTAGCGAAGAAAAATCAATTGAGGCAAATATAATAGCCAAAAGGCTGGGCTCTTATTTCGGAGAGATTGAAGCTGTTGCTGATAGCATTAAGAAGTCAATTGGAGTGGTTATTGAAATTGAATCAGAGCAGGTTTTGTTTGATGTCAAGATTGATATCCCATCTGCTTACAAGGAAGTCCAGCCTGGGCAAGAGCTGAAAGCCCAAATAACGTTGTTCAATGTAGGCCCTGCAAGAAAGGTTGATGTTACCCTAACATACATTCTCAAAGATAAGTTTGGCAATGTCGCTTACGAGTCCTCAGAAACATTTGCAGTGGAAAAGCAGACTTCTTTTGTCAAGTCATTTAAGATTCCGGAAAACTCCAAGGCTGGAGAATATCTTGCAGTTGTTGAGTTAAGGTACGAAAATTCTTTTGCTGTTTCAAGCGATTTATTCAGAGTGGCATCTAAAGAGGCAGGATTTATGGAGAAAGTCCTTAAAGCAGGCAATCTTTTGATTTATATTGCTGTTGTGTTTGCCGGCCTTGTGTTCTTATTTGCGTATTCGCTGATTCCAAAAAGAAAAATTCCAAAAGCAAAGGCTTCTGCAACAGAGCTTGACAAGTTCAACGATGCAGCCAATGCTTCTTTGAAAGCGCTCAAAAGCAAAAACATCCCTGAAGCCAAGAAGCTTTACATTGAGGCAAGAAAAATATATGCTGGGCTTGAAGAAAATGAGAAGCGGTGGGTTTACAGCAAATTGGCATTGCTTTATAGAAAACTAAAGTAGCTTACCGAAATATATTTAAACACGCTAGTTAGAGTTCTTACACTACGTTACACTACAAAAAAAGAGGTGCGTTTGTGACTAATTTTAGCAGCTTATTTATAACTATGCGCTCTTCCTTAATTCTCTTACTAAAAGGGGTGGGAGAATTTGGCGTTTAAGAGATATATTTACAGGCACGGAAAAAAGCTTGGTCCTTATTATTATGAAAATATAAGAACATCCGACGGAAAGGTCAAGACAATTTACGTTGGAACTAATCCGCATTATCATCCAAAGCACAGGATAAGAAAGCCACTGTTTTTCCTTATTCTAGTCTTAGTGCTTATTCTGATTTTAGGCAGCTCCCTGTTCTTCCTTCAGAATAAGGCATATCTCATAAAAAAGGTGAAGCTGCAAGAGGCTGATTTTGACATTGACCAGATTCTGCTTAAGGTTCTTATAAAAAGCGGCGAGCTGATAGAGAAGCAGGTAAGGGTGATGAATACAGGAAGCTATTCTGCCGATATCAACATCAATGTTTTTGTTGTTGATGACATAGTTAAAAGCGATGCAAGCTCCTTTGCCATAAAGCCGGGCCAGACAAAAATTGTCAACTTGAAATTCACGTCTTCTGTTCCGGAGGAGAATATAGAGCAGCAGCCCGGAATTTACGTCGGCAAATTGGTTGCAAGCTCATCTAAGGTTGAAAAAGAGATTCCGGTTGTAATTGAGATAGAGACAAAGAATGTTCTTTTTGATATGAATCTTAATCCTATTGGGTTTGAGAGAAAAATAAAGCAGGGCAGCGACACCACAATTGAAGTGAGAATGTTCAACCTTGAGAGCATTGAGTCGGTCAATGTTGAAGTTGAGTACTTTGTCAAGGACATGAACGGGAACACAATTTTAACTGAAAGCGAGACAGTTGTTGTTAAGTCACAAGCCTCTTTCTTCAAAACAATATCCGTTCCAAAAACCCTGAAGCCGGGGCCATATGTGTTCGCTGCGCTTGTTAAATTTGGAAAGTCAATCGGCACAGCAAGCTATTTGTTTGAGGTTGCAGGTCCGGAAGAAGTCAGCTTTGTGCAGTTCTGCAAGAATAATGTTCTCTGCCTCGGATTGTCATTGACAACCATATTGTTGTTGTTTGCATTAACTGCCTACCTCTATTTTTTTATCGGAGCTTTTATTTATGAAAGAGTCAGCGGCATGGCTGCTCTGCCTCCAAAAAAGAAGGAAGAGCCGGAAGAAGTAGAAGAGGATTTTGTCGAGGATAAAAAATTAAGCGTATTTGACAGTATTAAAGCAAGGGCTAATGCATGGAGGGAAGCAAGAGAAGAGCGCAGAGCAGAGTACGAAAGGATTAAAAGGGAAAAAGAAGTGCAGAGAATTGTTGAAGAAGAGGCAGAGCTTGAAGCTAAAAGGAAGCAAATTAAAGAGCAGAAAAAACTTGCTGAGCCAAGCGACAAGCTGAAGCAGATGCATAAAGTTTTGGATGACGCCATGAGGGCGCTGGAGAAAAAGGCGATTTCTGAGCAGCGGGAGCAGGAAAGAGCGAGATTGCAATTAAAAGGGCAAAAAGACAGGGAAAGGAAGAGAGAGCAGGAAGAGGCTAGGAAGAGGCAGCTGGAAGATGAGAAGAAAAAACAAGAGGAGCTTAGAAAGCAGCGGGAGCTTGAAAAGCAGAACCAAAGATTGGCTGATGAGAGAAGAAAAAGGCTTGAGGCAAGACAAAGAGAGGAAGAAAAACAAAATAAATTGCTTGAAAGGAAAAAATTATGGGAAAAGAGGAAGAAGCAAGCAAAAAAGTTCCTCCATAAAATTGGATTTTATAAAACTGAGCAGGAAAAAAGAAAGATTGCTCTAGAAAAAGAAAGACAGCAAAGAATTAGAAAAGAAGAAGAGCTAAGCCGCAAGAGGATTGAGCAGCAGAAAAAACTTGCTGAGCCAAGCGACAAGCTGAAGCAGATGCATAAAGTTTTGGATGACGCCATGAGGGCGCTGGAGAAAAAGGCGATTTCTGAGCTGGACATGCTTTATATCAAAGCAAGAGGCATATACATTAATCTGGAGCATCATGAAAAGAAGATAGTTTATGACAGACTGATGAAATTGTACCAGCAAAGAAATTTGCTGGCAAAGGAAGCCAGAAAAATATCTAAAAGCGAAAAAAAGCTTTTTAAAAAGAAAGACTGCCTTAGAAAAAGAAAAGCGGGAGCAGGAAAGAGCGAGATTGCAATTAAAAGAGAAACTGCATCAAAAGAAAGAGGAAGATAAAATAAAAATGCAACTGCAAATCCAAAAGCAGAACAAGTTAAAGAAAAAACAATTGGAAACAAAGGCATTAGAAGAAGAGAAAAGGAAGATGGAAGAGTTTAATAGGCAGGAAATGCTCCGAAGAAAGCAAGAAGAAAGTCTAAGAAGAATTGAAGAAGAGAGAAAGCAAGAAGAAAAAATCGGTAAGGAAGCGCCTGAAAGGCAGGGCTTTTTTGAGAAGCTCTTTAAGAAAAATCCAAAGCTTGAGCTGAAGAAAAAAGAAGAAATCAAAGAAGTAAAAATTCATGAAAAGCGTCAAAGCATTTTTGGCGGCTTGTTCGCGAAAATAAAGGCAAAGGAAGAAAAGACAAAAGCCGAAGAAACAAAAGAGGCTAAAGCTGAAAAAATTGAAAAGGCTAAAAAGTCGAAAAGTGAAATAGAAGAGCTGGAAGATGCCATCAAAGACCTGAAATTTGTCAAAAATATAGAAAAAGGGCAGCTCGGAATCCGCGATAGAAAAAAGCCAAATATCTTCACTAAGCTATTCAGGAAGAAAGAGGCAGCGGAAAAATCCGAACACAAGATTGAGGAAAAAATAACTGGAAAAGGCAAAAGCCTTGGCAATTTCTATAAAACTCTGGAAAGCGCTAAAGAATTTCTTGACAAAAACAAAGCTGCTGACGCAAAAAAGCTTTACATTGAAGCAAGGAATATCTATCTGAATCTTGCCTATGAAGAGCAAAAGCAAGCGCATGGCAAATTAAACGAATTATATAGACAATTGCGTTGATTTATCATATTTGCCGCAATTGTCTATTTGCTGTCATTCCCATACTACATCAAGGTAATTGTCTGATAGTTTTATAACTGCCCTGCTTCCGTTCTTAAACATGTACTCTTTCCCTACAGAGTCTGCTATCAATACGCCGTGAAGCATCTCAGAAATTATGCTTACTTTATGGCTTCTGCCCAATATTCTATGCTTTAATTTATAGTTTCTGAAAACCTTGCCCTCAAATAGCTCCCGCACAACAAACTGGTAGCTTTTTGAGTCCAGAGGCAAAACCCTGTTGCAGCATGATTTTGCCCATGCATGGCTTCCAGCAGGGGTTGCGACCAAAATGCCGCTGCTTTTCTGCCTCTCCTTTATGTTGCCTATTTGAATTACATACTTTGCTGCATGATAGGATTTTATTTGCCCAATAAAGAATTCGTTCACCGCAAGAGCATCAATTTTTTTTCCGTTGATGTAAGCCTCAAGTCTTGGCAACCTCATCACTTTAAAATTTCCTTTCATTATATTTTTCAGTTTTTTTTCAAAATTTGCCTCAGAAGATTTCATAAAGAACCCCTCTTTGTTTTTTGGCTCTGAGTTCACTCCAAATAATAAATTGCCTGTGACAAACTGAGCTGCCCTCAGGAATGTTCCATCGCCGCCAACAGCAATAACCAAGTCTTTGGAGATAAAATATTTTTTATGAAGCTTGTCCCTGTTCGCAAGGCTATGCCTTATTTTGTTTTTTCTCAACGCCTTTTTCACTGTGGCCAATGCAGATTTCTGCTCTTTTGTTGATGGAGGAGTGTAGATGACCAAAACATTTTCAAGCTTCATATAAAACCTAAATCAAACTTCATATTTAAACATTTGCAGATTAACTTTTCCTTTAACAAAATCAAAACCTTTTTATTCTTTTTGCAAAGAGCTTTGCTGATGGATGATTGGAAGGGCATGCTGAAAAAGGTATGGCATTTTATATGGGAAGACAACAGCATTTGGAGCTGGCTTGTTAATATTGCGTTGGCTTTTGTGCTTATTAAGTATATAGTATACCCCGGCCTTGGATTCCTGCTTCAAACTTCGCATCCTGTTGTTGCTGTTGTGAGCGAAAGCATGGAGCATAACGGCAATTTTGATGATTGGTGGCGCAGGTCAGGCAGTTGGTATTCAGATAATGGCATAAACAAAGATAGTTTTAGCGAATTTCAGCTAAGAGGCGGCTTCAACAAAGGAGACATCATGGTTTTGAAAGGCAAAAAGCCTGAAAATATTGAAGTTGGCGATGTTGTGGTGTTCTGGAGCCAAAAGAAAGACCCCATTATACACCGTGTTGTGAAAAAATGGCAGGAAAGAGGCGCTTATTACTTCCAAACTAAAGGGGACAACAACCAATTTCCGATAAAAGGCCCTTTTCTTGATGAAACAAAGGTAAGCCATGAGCAGATTGTAGGAAAAGCTGTGGCAAGGATACCTATGATCGGATATGTGAAAATAGTATTTGTTGGAATAATAGATTTCTTCAGGGGCATCATACAAAAAGGTGGGCTGTTAAGTTAGATGGTATACAAAACACATATTCTTTATTTAATATTTGCTTATTATTTTTTGAAGATTATTTAGAAATTCTGTTGTATCCACAAAATAGTTGGGATATGCTTTTTGTAAATCGTTAGCGGTATCTACTCCAACTAGAACCACATCAAATTCCTTCTTTCCAGTATTCATTTTCTCTATTTCAGCATAACGTTCAATTGCTTTTTGTTCTTGATTCTTCGTATATGCTGATATATTCAATTTTTCTCTTAAAATATCTAATTCCAATAGAAAGTATTGATATTTTTGTGAAAGTTTACTTGCCTTTGCCTTTTCAAAAACTTGAACTGCTTGTGTCCAACCTTTCATTATTTTTATGACTTTTAGTTGGTTTTCTTTTTCCTTAATTTTCAAGTATAGTTCTTTCTCATCTTCTGGAGTATCTGGAACGCATGGACAATTTTCCATTTTAGCAAATGCAGAACTAACTAATTTAAAAAAATCTACCCAATCTGGACGTCCTTCACTAGATTTAATTGCTTGTCTTGTAAAGAAATCTACTGTTTCAATCGCCGTTGCCCAAAAATGTTGTAGTTTTGACCTTATCTGAACTTCTACACGCAAACCATTAAATTCTTGTTTTCCTTTGTCACTTTTATATTCATAAACCAGGTGAATGCTCCTATATCCATCTGTTTTAGGCTTATCAATATAATCCTTGAATCCAACTCTCTTATGTTTTAAATCTCCTTTTAAATAAAAATCATCACATAATTTTCTTGCTTGAGAAATGCTGGATAAAACTGCTCTACACCCACCAATATCTTGCATCTGATAAAGTTTCATTGAAGGCTCGCGACCATTATAACTTCTCTTTAGCTTATAAAGAATAGCAGGAACACGTTTAAGACGTTGTGCAGTTAGGGAATTTTTATCTACTTTTTGTGATTTATTCTTTAACCTCATTTGGAAAATATGCATAGGATAGCTATGGGTGGCTCTCCAATTGTCTAAAATTTCTAATGCTCTATTTTTTGCTTCCTCTGAACTTTTATCATCAATCAAAATCTTTCCAGCACTATTGATTTCAAATTTAGTATATTTTAGTTTCTCCCAAGCCATAAGATAGAGTAACTACTCACTTTATTTAAATATTTTGTTTTTGCGCGGTTATTTTTATGAGTAAATAACCAATAATTAATAAAGATATTTTTATTTTGCGCGGTGAGAGATGTCCAGTGCTTATTTACTATATAGAAAATAATAAAATCATGCACCGCTTACTTTACAGCTCACAAAAAGGTTAAATTTAAATACAATCTGTTTAAAGCGTGTAATCTGATATGTTTTGCCCAAAATGCGGCTCAATACTGCTGCCAAAAAAAGAAAACAGCAAGAAGCTGCTTGCATGCTCTTGCGGCTATAAAACAACGCAAGTAGCAGAAGCTACAATAAAGGAAACGCTCCCAAAGACAGAGAAAGAGGTGGAGGTAATAGACAAAGGCGAGCTGCAGACCTTGCCTACGACAACTGCCGAGTGCCCGAAATGCGCTCATAAAACAGCTTACTTTTGGCTGGTGCAGACAAGGGCAGGGGACGAGCCTGAAACTAAATTCCTAAGATGCGAGAAGTGCAGCCATACATGGAGAGATTATGATTGAGAAAGTTGAGAGTTTATAATTCTATAAATTTGCTGTTCTAAAGCGAGTGGCTTGATGGATTTATCTATAATTGTTGCTCCATAAGTATTAGCAACAAAATCAGCTTCTTCTTGAGAAATTCCAGATGTCAGCATAGCTATTCTTCTGACTTTTTCGTAGTCAGGCATTCTAACTCTAGTATTTGGCAACTGGCTTATTGCGTATAAAAATTGGACTCCAGTGTGCATTGGCATTTCCCTGTCGGTTATAACCAAATCTATTTCTGCCAATTTGGGTATTTCATTTAATGCTTCCAACACGCTTCCATAAGAATATATCTCATACCTTATTCTTTTTCCATCATGACCAAAAACACCTGGAATGACTGCATCAACAACATTAGAGCCTTTTTTCAGAGTATCTTTTACCAACTCTCTTGTTAATTCATTGTCATCAACATGAACAATTCTGTACACAATTTCTTCCAATCCCAATTTTGAGGCTTCTGCAACTTCCACATCTTGTTCTGCAATTTTGTAAAATCCTCCAAGAATTTGAAGAGGTTCTCGTAATGCCTGAACCGCATTCTCTATGGCAGTCAGTGTCACAGTAAAATGTGCATAAGTTTCTGGAGATAATTGACTATTATAGTCTCCATTCCTAGATAGTAATTGAGCTCTACCCAAAATAACGGCTAAACTATTATTAGCGTCGTGTGCAACGCTTGGAGACGATACTTTAAGCAATTTTGCTAATGCCGTAGTAGCATCCCCCATCTTACCTAAATATTGAGCCAGAGCTTCATAAGTAGATGAATTTAATTCATTTCTATACCTTTTATCGTTTAACAAGACCTCAATACCAGCAGAGATAACTGCAATTTGACTAGTCACACTACTTGCAAGTCTTCTCTCCAAAGGCTCGCCACCAGTTGTTTCTAGTGTCATTTTTATACCAAAACTAAATGTGCACTTTATAAACCTTTCTATTTTTATTATTATAAAGTGGTAAATATAAAAAATATTAAAGAAAAATACAAAAAGTAACCTTTAAATACTACTTGCTAAATATTGTTTTTAATTTAGTTTGTTTTTTGGAATGATGAGTTCTAAAAGACATGCTGGATATACACATACAGAGGTAAATACATATGAAATACGATAGAGGAAAAGGCGGTTTTAGGCAGCGCAGTTTTGCTCCGGTTAAGGTCGGAGACGAATTGAATGTGAAGATAGAGGCTGTTGGAGAGAAAGGTGACGGCATAGCAAAGAAAGACGGCTTTGTGCTTTTTGTGCCCGGCACAAAGCAAGGCGATGAGGTAAAGATAAGGGTTACAAGGGTGCTTCAAAAGGTTGGCTTTGCTGAAGTGGTAGGTCAAAAGAGCAGCAAAGAAGAAACAGAAGCTGATGGCGAAGAGCAGCAAGAAAGCTATGAAGAATCCCAAGAAGAGGGAAGCTCTGAGCCGGAAGAGGAGTATGGAAGCCAGGATACAGACAACTTTGGCGAAGAAAATACAGAGCAGTAATCTTGTTCTTTTTTGTTTTTTTATGGTTTTTAGTTAGATTTAAATATGATTTAACATGCTCAATTGGTGATGAGATTATTTGTTGCTGTGGATTTCAACGGACTAAAGGGCTATTTTTCTGAACTGCAAAGCTACCTTCCACAAAATGTAAAGTTAATGTGCACAAAGTCTTTTCACCTTACCTTAAAATTTCTGGGCGAGGTGCATCCTGATAACGTGAATCCCATAATTAATAGATTAAAAAGCATTAAATTCCAATCTTTTACGGTTTTTCTCCATTCAATTGGTGTTTTTCCGACTGAAAATTACATAAGGGTGGTATGGGTTGGCTTGGAGCCTGAAGACAAGGTTTCTGAGCTGCAGAAGCAGATTGATGAAGCTTTAATAGCAATGTTCAAAAAAGAAAAAGGCTCCAAAGCCCATATAACACTGGCAAGGGCAAAGTCCATAGAAGATAAAAAGCAGTTTTTAAATCAATTGAAAGGCATAAAAATTGAAAACAAAAAAGCTGAGATTAAAGATTTTAGGTTGATTAAATCAACATTAACTCCTCAGGGCCCGGCTTATGATGATTTGGAAATTTTTGAAGCGATTGACTGCTGATCTGCTTGACTTTAAACTAACAACACAAAAGAACAATAAACCAATAAATATTTAAAATAATTGAATCTTAATAACCAAAAAGGGGTTTATTATGGCATTTAGAATACCATTCTTTAAAGCAAAATATAGCGAACAGGAGTTTCTTCCGCCTCCGCCGCCTTCTCCGGACTTTGAATTTGAGAAGGAAAAGCCCAAGTTCTTTGATGAAGTGATAAGGCCTAAGAAAGCCGAGGCTTTTCCCGAGGAAGAGGAGCTTGGCGGCTTGCTGCAAGATATGGGCAGCGAAACAAAAAAAACAAAAATTTCCAAAAAAAATGCACAGAAAAAAACAAAGCAGGTTAAACCAATCAAGGCCGCTCCATTGGAGAAGAAAGCGAAGCCAGAAAAGGCGATTGTAAAATCAAAACAAAAGCCGCAGCTGCAGTTGAAACCCGAAAAAAGAAAAAAAGAAACCAAAGCCAAGCATGATGAATTTGGGCAATTTGAGAAAGAGCTTGGGCTAGGGGAAGATTTTCCAGAGCTTGGCATTGACGATGTAGCTTTAAAAGAGCTTAACTCAATCAAAGATTACCCTGAATCCCAACCAAAAAGGCCAAAAGAGCTTTTTGAAGCAGAGGAGGAGATAAGAAACGCGATTCAGAAAATAAAGGATAAAGATAAGCCGTCTTTCCTGAGCAGGCTATTCGGAAAGGAAAAAAAAGAGCGGTTAATTCAGGAAGAATGGAAATCTGGCAGCATGCCTTTAATTCAGGATAACATAAACAAATCAAGGGAAGCATTGATGAAATTTGACTTGGAAACTGCAAAGAAAAGCTATATCGAAGCAATGAAGGTTTACAACAGCATGAGCCCAGAAGACCAAGCCAAAGTTTATCGTGAGATAAGGGAACTGTACTTTGAAAGAAGAAGCGCAGAAGAGTTAAGAGCATGACTTATATAACACTCCAAACTTAATCCTCATTATACAAGCTGAGAATTTTGTTTATGATTTTTGTTGTTGAGCACCCTCTTTCCATCTTAGCAATCACAATTTCGCCATTATTTTTCTCAACAACTTCCTTTTCAATTATTTGGCTCGGCTTGTAGTCGCCTGCCTTCACATGAATTTCAGGTTTTATTGATGATATCCAGCTTCGCGGATCTTTTTCCTTGAACGTGAATGTATAATCAACACTCTCAAGCGCAGCTAATACGCAAAGCCTGGACTTTTCGTTGTTGATTGGCCTTTTGTGCCCTTTAATCTTCTTGACTGAAGAGTCAGAATTAACACCCACAATCAAAACATCTCCAAGAGCTTTTGCCTCTTCAAGATATTTAACATGGCCAAAGTGCAGAATATCAAAGACGCCATTTGTTGTTACAATCTTCTTGTTTTTGGATTTTAGTTCTTTGACTATAGGCATCAATTGTTTCAAAGTTTTGATTTTTTGTTTAATCATAATCAATAATATCAATCATTTTCAATTATCCATTTTGCAGCATCCAATAAGTCATTTGCAACATAGTTCGCTTTTGACTCTTGTTTTGCTTTTGCCCCGTGCCCTGTCAAAACCAGTATTGATTTGCAGCCTGCGCTATGCCCCATATCAATGTCTTTTTTCCTGTCGCCTATGAAAAATGATTTTTTTAAGTCAATACCCATCTCTTCTTCAGCATCTTTTAAAAGCTTTATTTTCGGCTTCCTGCATTCGCAACTGTCTTCCGGCTTGTGCGGGCAAAGGTACGTCTTTGCTATTTTTATATTGTATTTTTCTAATTCCTTGAGCAAATGATTGTTGAACTTTTCAAAATCATCGAATTTGAAATAGCCCCTTCCAATCCCTGACTGGTTGGTTATCACCACTAGTTTATAATCCTTCAATAATTTAAGCCCCTCAACAGCATTTGGAATAAGTTTGAAGTCTTCGATTTTATAATGATAGCCAATGTCTTCAACTATGACACCGTCGCGGTCTAAAAGCACAGTTTTTCTCATAACTCTTCAATTCCCCTTTTTATCTCGTCAGCGCTTACTGATGCCGTGCCTATCTTGCCTACTTTTATCCCAGCTGCAATATTGGCCAGTGTTGCAGCTTCCTCCAAACTTGCTCCCGACGCCAGTGCAAGGGCAATTACAGCTGCGACCGTGTCGCCTGCCCCTATAAGGCTGTAAACCTCTTTTGCCTTTGCAGGCACGTGCTTTACGCTTCCATCCCTCTCAAACAACGACATGCCTTTTTCTCCTCTTGTGATGAGCACATTTGTATTCAGGTATTTCAGGAGCTTAGAGCCCATATTGATGACTGCCTCATCGCTTCCGTCCTCGATGTTCGTCATTTCGCTGGCTTCTGAGTTGTTTGGAGTGATTAAATCTGCATTCATGTAAAGGTCGCGATGCTTCGGCTTTGGGTCAACAATAACGGGCTTTTTATTTGATTTTGAAGCTTCTAAGAGTTTGTTGCATATACGCGGTGTTATGACTCCTTTTGCGTAATCGGAAACAACAACAACATCAATTTCTTTTATTTTTTCATTCAGAAACTTCACTATCTGCTCCTCAATTTCCTTGTGGACATGCTCTTTTTTCTCGTAATCAACCCTCAATAACTGCTGCCCCTTTCCTATAATCCTTACTTTTTGTGTTGTTGGCTTGTCCCTGTCAAGAAAAATTCCGGCTGTATCGACATTTTTTTTCTTTAATTCCTCTATGATTGTGTTTTTAGCCTCGTCATTTCCAGCTATGCCTGCCATAAATGCCCTGCCGCTGAGCGCAGACACATTGTTTGCTACATTTGAAGCTCCGCCGGGCTCGTAAGTTTCCTTGATGACATTCACAACCTGGACAGGGGCTTCCGGGCTTATTCTTGAAACATCACCCCAGATGTATTTGTCAAGCATTACATCTCCTATGACGAGTATTTTTTTGTCCTTGAATTTTTCCAAAATTTTTAATAGCCTCTGTTTCATTTTATGCCACCTTAGTCTTGTCTGCCTGTTTTCAATGAGTCAATTATTTTCCTGTGAAAACTTGGAATTGTCTTTTCATGCCTTTCAATTACCATAAATCCATTCCCGCCAAGAGAAGTCGGCCTTTGCACAACATTCTCCCTTGGCCTGTAATGGTCTATCATGTCGAGATTTGCTGCAGTTATTTTCCGGACTTTATGCCCAAGATTTCTTGCAATTGTCAATGCCTTCAAAAAAACTTCCGGCAAAATAACCGCACAACCGATATTCAAAATAACGCCGTCTTCAAGATTGCTTACGCTTTCTGTAAAAATTTTGAAGTCTTGATATGATGTTTTGCCAACTGCTGCGCCATCACAGCTTGGGTGCTGGTGTATTATGTCTGCGCCGATTGCAACATGGACTGTGGCAGGAATTCTTAACTTATATGCATTCCACAATATGCTGCATTCTTTATTTTTTAAATTCAAGTCGTCAATTTTTTTGCCAATCGAATAGCCCATGCCAAAATTGCTTTTTGCGCCATCTTTTATCGCGCCATTCAAAATGCTGCCTGTCTCTTCAATCATGCCAAATGTTCCGTCCTCAATTGTCTGCTCCACATACTCGGAAGTTTCGCCAATAAGGGCAATCTCAAAATCATGAATCGGGCCAGCACCGTTCATTGCAATGTGCTTTACCACTCCCTTTTTCATTAAGTCTATTACCAGAAGGCTCATTCCAACCTTTATCACATGGGCACCCATCATAAGAATTATTTGCTTTTTATTTTTATAAGCATCAACCAACTTTTCAATCAACTCATCAAAATCTTTGGAATTAATAAGAACTTTAGAATTCTCCGGCTTAATCAAGTCTTTTAGCTTTACTTTATTTTTTCTTTGTTTTATCGATATTGTCTTGATTTTAGTGAAGTCTAGCATTTTATTTGACTCTTATTTTTCGTATATTTAACTTTTGAATAACTTATTTTCGACTATCTCACAGATGATATGTCCTGCTAACATATATCCCTCTTGAATTCTTGGGGTATCATTAGAGGGTATACTTAAACAAATATCCACTTTACCTTTTAGAGCGCCTCCCTTTTTGCCTGTAAATCCAATTGCGGTTCCTCCTAATTCTTTGGCTTTTTCTATGGCTTTGATTACATTTTTTGAGTTTCCACTAGTGCTAATCCCTATTACAACATCGCCTTTTTTTACAAGTCCTTCAACTTGCTTTGCAAATACTTCCTCATAACCATAATCATTCCCGATAGCAGTTAAACTCACATTATCAGTTAAAGCTACAGCAGGAAGAGATTTTCTATCAAAATAATAACGAGATACAAATTCTGTTGCTAAGTGCATGCTATCAGAGCAACTTCCTCCATTGCCAAATAAGACAACTTTGCCATTTTGTTTATAGCAATTTATTATAGTTTGAGCCACTTTCTTTATAGTATCTTTTAATCCAGAAAATTTTTCTATAGTTTCTTTATGCTCACTTATCCTTTTTAGTATTATACCTTCCATTTTTTATATCCTCCAATATTTTGTCAACATCAACCTTTGGCTTTATCATTCAAAGTTTAATAGTATGAATATTTCATACCTTATTTATAAATTTTTCTCTTTAAAGTATATACTATAAAATATAAAACTATAAATAGTAATACTTTTTACTACTATTTCATACCATGGCAAAATCAAAGATAGCTATATCTGTTGACAATTCACTGCTAAAATTAATCGATTCAAAAGTAGATGGCTCTGTCATGAGGAGCAGGTCGCAGGCTATAGACTACTTTTTGAAGAAAGGCTTGCAAGAGCAGTCTGTAAACACTGCTGCACTGCTGCTAAAGGGCGAGCATCAAGCAATTGCCTTGAGAGAAGTCAACGGGGCTTCGCTCATTAAACAGCAAATCGAATTTTTCTCAAAATATGGTATTAGGACAATCTACATCATAACACAGCACACAAAGAACATAAACCTCATTTTAAGCGAAATTTCAGATTCAAAAGCAAATGTGCAAATAATTGAAAAACAGGCAAGAGGGAATGCAGAGGCTCTCAAGGGAATCAAAGACAAGGTAAGCAACAGCTTTGTTGTAATGTCAGGCGACACATACAACAACTTTGACCTTCTGAAGATGATAAAGAAGCATATAGATTCAGAAAAGCTCGCTACAATGGGGCTAATGACAAGAGAGAAAACAAGCAGCTACGGAACAGCGATTCTGGATGGAGACTTGGTTGTAGATTTTCAGGAGAAGCCAAAGCATTATTCCACTAATATAGTGAATGCTGGAATATACATCTTTAATCCAGAAGTTTTTGAAATATTCGAAAAAGATTTTTCTTTGGAGAAAAATCTTTTTCCGAAATTAGCGAGAATAAAGCAGTTGGTGGGATTTTTTACTTATGGAGAGTATATTCATTTGGGAGATTAAGAAATTTTTTAGATAAATTATTCTTTTAAATTTATTATACAAACATTTGGCAAAACTCTAATCATAAGCATAGTCGTGATGCTTAAACTTCAGAAATATTACTTCATTACCTTTGATTTCAAATACAACAACAAAAGAACCAATATGAGCGGCTCTCTTCCCTTTTAACTCGTACTTTTTGACAGGATAATGTTCTGGATTGTCCAAAATTTCATCAATCTTTTTGTGCAGTCTCTCCAGCAGAATTTTATCTTTCTTGATATCTTTAATATCATTTAAGAAAGGTTTACTTAATATTTCCTGGTAATCCGTATTATTTACAAAGAATCAAAAAGTCTCCTTCTTTCTTCAGAACCCTTAACTCTTACAAAATCTCCTCTCTTGTAAGCTTCTTCACTTTCTTTGATTTCTTTGATAAATTGCTCAGAAAATTTTTCTTCAAAGTCAGATTCAACGATATGTTTACATTTAACTAAAAGTTCATATTCTTCTTTAGGTATCGTTATTGTTTCTTTTGTCATTTTAATGACTTTAAAGACTAACTTCTTTAAATACCTTTCTGTCGAGTTTTGCCAAATGTACGCCTCAAACATTTTTGGGCACAGAGAAAGTTTAGAACCTTTCGGGCATCTAATACTCGCAAAGCAAACTTTTCGCAGAATTACCTATGCTTCTTGTAGATGTTGTCGTGATGGTCATAATCCTCAAAAGACACTAAATTTTGCGCTGCATCAAAACTAAAGACAAGCACAAAGTGGCCAATATGCACGCGTTTGCTGTCTTTCAAATCGTGCCTTAAATTTTTGTAGTGGTCTATGCTATCTGATTTGATAATCTTTCTAGAATTTTCTTGAGATGAGGCTTAATCCCTTGGGAATACACCTTATTTTTCAATTATTTGCCTTAACTCGTCAATATTTTTGAAAGAAATGCCTTTTTCTTTTCTGATATTGCTTAATTTTTTTATGTATTCAGGCCTGACTTCCAAGCCCATCTCGCTTTTGATTTCTTTAACTTCAGATTCTATAGGGAATTTTGAAATATATCAATTTTGTCAAAATTCTCTAAGAGAACTTTGAATGAAATTACAAAAATAATGAATTATTCAAAGTTCTCTATACATTAAAATTTGTAGAAATTTTCGAGCATGCTCAAAAATCCCTTCAATTTGAAATAGATTAAAGGGATTTTTGACACCATCCAGACCAATTAACCAAAAACTGCCTTGCCTTTGGCTAATTTGCTCTTAGAGCACTGGTCTTAATGCGTGTCCATTATTTTGTCGTCCATTTTTTTGCTTGAATTGAATTTCACCGATGATAGCCTGGATTGACTCCAATAGCCTTCATCTCTTCATGCCCGCATTCATTGCATCTGTAGACGTCATACTTGGAATTGCCGCTCTGCATAACGCCTTTCTTCATCATCTTTTCATCGCACTTCTTGCACTTGAGTTCTCCCATTTGTTTTCCTGCAGCAAGCTCCTTTATAAATTTTTGTAATTTCAGATAGTATGAAGTCTTCGGGACATCGAATTGGCAATAAGTAAATCAGCCCAAGAGTCTTGTTTCTGCCTAAATCAAGATTTATTCCAGCCAACTCGGATGGAGTCTTGTTCTTCTTATTTCTTCTGCGTGTAAAGTTATCC
>JACPTC010000027.1 GCA_016192985.1 Candidatus Woesearchaeota archaeon
TGCAAGTTTAGATATTTACCAACAGCAATATTTTCCGACTTCATGTGTTTCGAGATGAATTCCCTAACAGCTTTAACTGCCTTGTTTGCCTTCTTGAATGGTGGAACTTTAAGAGTTTCCTTTCTAAGCGGAATGTTATAAGTCCTTTCCAATACTGGCTTTGAAGCTTCTTGCTTTTTTGGCATTTTTTAGTTCATGTAGGGGTTCACAATTTTAACATCCCCAGTATATCCCCATGTCTTCCATATAAAATCATAAATTTCTGGATTGATTTTTGAAGGAATTTGCTGAATTTCTGACTCTTGGCTTGGCATTACAACAACACCTTTGATGGTGCTTCCTGATTTACCCAAACAAAATCTCAATACCAATTTATCCAATCCATTAAATAAACCGTTATAAGGTATTTCAACAGCTATTTTTGACAATTCAGTCTGTACCATTTTTCTATCCTTTAGTATGAATTGTTATAGTCGGTTCTACTCCTACATAAGTTCTTTTGCAATAATGGTTTATAGCCTCAGCAGCAGCACTTTTATCATCTTGTGTTAACGCTGTTTTTACATTAACAAGAACTTCCAGCCCTGCTTGACCAATTCTTGCCATCATTCCTGTTCGTTCTGTTGTAAAAATCTCAAGAGTTGCTGTTTTCCATGTGTCATCTCCTACTAGATAAGATAATTCAACAACCTTTCTTGGATTTTCAATTAAAGTCCTGCCGCCTTGTGCCATCTTATCACGCCTTTGTCTTTGTCCTTCTCCAGCTTCTCTTGAGTTTTGTGTGCCTGCCTGGATGGATTCTTCTTGTTTTGCCGTATATCTTAGGCACTGTCCAAAACGGCGCCCATCTGGTTTGCTTTCTGAGTTTAGTCAGTCTTTTTTTCCTGCTGGGATGCTTGTAGCGTGCCATTTTAGTTTATTTTTTAAAAAACTTAAAATTATACTCTCTTTATATTAATCTCTTTTTTCTTTGGTGTCAGCTGCTCTAAAACTTTCTTCAGAGTCAAATCATCAATTTTGCCGCTGATTTGTCCTTTTTGAATGGCCTGGAACAAAACAACGAGCAGGTGCAATGCTTTCTCCTGATGCGCTGTTTTAAGGTTGCCATACCTTACAAGAGCATCCTTCGCAAGGAACTGCTTCACAATCTCTTCCATGCGCTCAATCTGCTGCTGCACTTGAGCCTGCTCATGAGCATGCTGCTGCAGCCTCTCCTGCTGCGCCCTCATCAGTTCTTCAAGCTTCTTCTTTTTTATTTCTTCAAGGGTAGGCATATTTTTTATCAATGATTGTTTAAAAATATTTACTGCTTTTTCTCTTCAGCTTTCTTTTCAGCTTTTTGCTCCTGTTTGGCTTCTTTCTTAGCCTCAGAGTTTTCTTCAGCTTTAGCCTGCTGCTTTGGCTTCAGGCCATACATTTGAGTTGCTATCTTATCAAGAAATGACCTGCCTTTTGGAGTTACAACTCTGCCCTTGTGGACTCCTTTTTCCGCAAATTTCACAAAACCTGCTTTTTCAAGCTGCTGCAAAGATTTTCTTAGAATGCTTCCAGAGCCTTTGTAAAAATGCTCTTTTTTTACTCCCCTGTTTTTCCTGCCGCCGTATTTAGTCCTTAACTTTGAGACTCCTACAGGACCTAGGCGATAAACTGCCCTTAATAAGGAGGCGGTTCTTATATACCACCAGTCGCCATTAACAGGCGGCCTCTCCTTGTGCATTCCTGTTTTTACAAAAGTCGCCCATGCTGGCGCTTTAATCTCTGGAATCTTTTTCAGCTCTTCAGCAGCTTTAACTATAAGCTCCTGCGCATTCACATCATACATCGAAGTCATTTTCAAAAAAATTATCATTTATATTTTCATTATCTTCTTTTTCGCACCTTGCGGTGCCAGAACGGCTAATTTGCAGTTAGCGCAAAATTAAGTAATTCACTTCTATTTAAAAATGTTTTGAGCTCTTTCGTATCTGAGTTTTAAGCTGTCTAACAGTGCGACAGTTTTTTGCTTGTGCTGCCCTAAGCCCTTCCAGTCCACCAAAACAATCTGCGGCTTTGGGATTGTATTATTAATTGCCTGCATTAATAGCTCTTCATCAAGGCATTCCAAAGCATATTTTGGACAGATGTGCCCAACAGCATACTTTGTTCTCAGCATTAGCTTGTTCGATGCCTGATTGTAATGCCCGCCTCCCAAAGCAATGCAGCTTTCATAGTTTTGGCCACTTATTTCCAATGCATTCATTATCGTTTTCGCCATTATTTGCCCATTATTTTTATCGCTCCACTCGTTTTCTGTGCTGCCTATCTCGCAGAAAACAGATGGCTTGCCAACAAACGGCCCGTGGTGGGTTGCCTCTAAAGTCAATTCGTAATTTATATTTTCTTTTGCAACATTGTTTAATTCTATGAACAGGTTTTTCAATAAAACTGCCGATGATGCGCAGAGTGTTTTTTCTTTTCCGCCGAATTCATTTTTATCCCAATTCCCAATCGCATGCACAGCAAAACTTGGAGTGTTTTCCTTGCTCCTATGTTTTGATGCAAAAATAAAAACATCAGCATCGATTTTTTTATCCAAATCTTCAGAAAAAATCAAATCATTGTTGGTTAGATACAATTTCATAATTTTATTTTGTATTCTATACTGGAATATATCATTGCCATCAAATTTTCCATCTGATTTTTTAAAATCATATAAATCAACAAGATTGTCCCTTATATTGGCTCCTGCAGGATCTTTTGAAGAAGCGATTATTGCAATTTGTTGCATTAAATTAAGGAAAATGAATGTGTATAAAATATTTTTGTTAAATTAACAGTCAATAAATCAATTTTCTTGCATATCTTCGCATTTTGTTTTGTATTAATGTAGCTCTTGAATAGATGTTAAATATGTCCCTAAGAGCTTTTATTTCCTCAACATCTCGTGATGTAGCGATCATTTGTACTTGCCTTCGTTGCTGACTGCCTTCAGGTTTTGTGCGCCGGCAATGCTCCCAATATTGGGATTTTTCAACAAGGTCTAGCATGGTAAGAAAAGCGCCGTATGAGCCTGAAATGCGTCTATATGCTTCTGAAAATTTCTTGTCCTGGCGCATTGTCTTGGCGCTTGCTACAGCCCTGTCAATGCAATCAATTACATTAGGTGCTAGTCCGGGCTTATCAAAGACAGATTTTTGCCTGGACACCAAGTCTACAATAGCGTCATTTCTTGTAGCAGGGATTTTTTGAAGCTGCACCAATAATTCTATCGCAATCATTTCTTCACTTATAAATGGTATCTATTTTAAAAATGTTCTGTTAAATCTGATGGCATGAGTGGCAAATCCAGCAATGCGACAAAAGGTCAAAATGAACAGTTATTCCAATAAAAGCGACAGAGCCCTTGTATCAATAAATAAGTATTTAACTTAGTAATAAAATAAGTATTTTCTTAACGATTTATCAATGTTTTAATATACAAATCTTTATAAACAAGTAATCTATTAAGTAAAAAAATAAGTAAATATGGCGACTGAATTCAGGAGAAAACTTTATAGGCGCGGCTCTAGCTTTGAGACTACAATCCCTATGCCACTTCTTTTTGCTCTTAACAAAAGCAAGAGATACAATGTTGTTTTTGGCTACGACGAGGAATCAAACAGATGGTACTTAAAGTTTGAGGAAATAGGTGGTGATAAGAGGCTGGATGAAAGATTAAGGTAAGAAATTATGTTTAAAAATAAATTCAAAAAATTTGTTAAATTGAAAATGAGGTGAGTTTAATGGGCAGAAGATTTGAGGAAGTTGTTGATATACTTGATTATGATGAGCTGATGCGCTTCAAAAATGATCTGGACAGCGGAGCAATAGCTTTAAAAAGAGCGCTGGAAGATAAAATAAAAAAGAAGCTGAGAGAGCACGAGAAAGTCTGCGCAACCTGCTCAAATGAGCTTAATTTTTACAAAACAAACAATTACACCCTCTTGTTTGGCCCAGATGATTTCAAAAAGAAAGCGAGCTTTTGCGGCTTGGACTGCTTGGAATATTTTATCATACGGCTTAAAAACATGAAAGCAAAGCCGAAAGAGGACAATGTGAGCAAGGATAATTATTTCTAAAGATGCACAGCAAAACAATCAAGCAGGCTTTGGAAGAGCTGCAAACATTGGATAAAGGCTTGAGCCAATCAGAGGCAGAGGCAAGGCTGAAGCAATACGGCTTGAATGAGATTAAAGAAGGCAAGAAAATATCGCCATGGGAAATATTTATTGGGCAGTTCAAAAGCATTGTGATTTGGATTCTGATTTTTGCGACAGTAATCTCGGCAGTTCTTGGCGAGTATATTGATGCAGTTGTGATTATAGTGATTGTTATTTTGATAGCAGTGATAGGTTTTTTTGAAGAATATAAGGCAGCAGTGATAGGTTTTTTTGAAGAATATAAGGCAGAGCGCTCAATTGAGGCTCTCAAAAAACTGGCTTCACTCAAGGCAACTGTGATAAGGGACGGGCAAAAGCAGGAAATTTATGCCAAGCATCTAGTGCCAGGAGATATTATTGTTCTTGAAACCGGCAACAAAGTTCCAGCAGACGCAAGGCTGATTGAGGTTTTCAACTTGCAAACTCAGGAAGCCGCATTGACAGGAGAATCGCAGCCTGTAAAGAAAAATGCAGATGCCCTGCCTGAAAAAACAGCCATTGCAGACATGAAAAACACGGTGTTTTCCGGCACGATTGTTGTAAGCGGCAGAGCAAAAGCTGTTGTTGCAGCCACAGGCATGAAAACTGAAATCGGCAAGATAGCAACAATGATTGAGGAAGTCAAGCCAGAGCCAACTCCACTGCAAAAAAAGATGGATGAGCTAGGCAAATTGCTTGGCAAGGTCGTCATTGCAATTGCTGTTGTAATTTTTATTGTTGGTATGATATTTCAAGACAAGCCATGGCTTGAGATGCTTGAGTTTTCAGCAGCAGTTGCAGTTGCCGCAATTCCAGAAGCATTGGCAGGGGTTGTAACTATAACGCTTGCAATTGGAACTCAAAGAATGCTCAAAAAAAACGCATTGGTGAGGAAACTGCCAAGCGTTGAAACCTTGGGAAGCACTACTGTGATTTGCACTGACAAGACAGGAACTTTAACAGCGAATCAGATGACAGTCAGAAAATTATTTTCAAACGGAAAAATCATTGATGTTACTGGAGTAGGGTATGACACAAAAGGCAATTTCCTCCATAAAAATAAGTCAGTTAAAGTTGACGAGATTGAGCTTCTATTAAGAATAGGCACATTGAATAACAATGCAGAGCTGAAAGAAGGAAGCGTGATTGGAGATCCAACAGAAGGCTCTTTGATTGTCAGCGCTGCAAAGGCAGGCTTGGCAAAAGAAGAGTTTGAAGCAGAGTACAAGAGGATAGATGAAATCGAATTTACAAGCGAAAGAAAAATGATGACCACAATACATAAGCATCATGGCGAAAAGATTGCCTATGTCAAAGGAGCCCCTGAAGTTGTTTTAAAGCTTTGCAATTACATTTATTCCAATGGGAAAGTAAAAAAATTAACACAAAAAGACAAAGAAGAAATTCTCGAAATAAACAAAGAATTTGCAGATGAAGCATTAAGAGTGCTTGGGTTTGCGTACAAGACATTAGTTGACACTCACCCAGAAAAAAATCTCATTTTTGTCGGATTGCAGGGGATGATTGACCCTGCAAGAGAAGAAGTAAAGTCGGCTATAGAAAAATGCAATAGAGCCGGCATCAAGGTTATAATGATAACAGGCGACCATGAAATAACTGCAAGGGCTGTTGCAAAAGAGATTGGGATGTCAGGAAAAGTCATTACAGGCGCCCAGCTTGATGAAATGCAAAATCTTGAAGATGTGGTTGAAGAAGTCGCAGTATTTGCAAGAGTCAACCCAGAGCATAAGATAAAGATAGTTGATGCGTTAAAGAAGAAAGGGCATGTTGTTGCAATGACAGGGGATGGCGTTAATGACGCGCCTGCATTGAAGAAAGCAGATATAGGAATTGCAATGGGCATAAGCGGCACTGATGTAAGCAAGGAGGCAAGCGCAATGATTTTGCTCGATGATAACTTTGCATCTATTGTGAATGCAGTTGAAGAGGGAAGGGGTATTTATGACAACATAAGGAAATACATTGGATTCCTGCTGTCAGGGAACATAGGCGAGGTGCTGGTAGTGTTTTTGGGCATAATATTTGGGCTGCCGCTTGTATTGACAGCTACGCAGATTCTTCTGATAAATCTTGTAACTGACGGATTGCCAGCTCTTGCCCTTACAACAGACCCTTATGAGCCTAATGCAATGTCAAGAAGGCCAAGAAGACAAAAGGAGTCCATGTTTAATGGATTAAATCCTTTCCTTTTATACTACCCTATAGCGCAAGTTGCAGCATCTCTTTCAATGTTCCTGTATTTTTATGCAAACAACCCTGCCAATTTGCTGAAAGCGCAGACTGCAGCCTTCCTGACTATTGGAATGTTTGAGCTCTACCAATCGCTTGCGTCAAGGTCAACAATTTATCCTGCGGTGAAGGTAGGGATTTTCAAGAACAGACTATTGATATTGGCGTTCATAAGCTCTTTTGCAGTTATGGCAGCTTCAATCTTTGTCCCGTCTGTTGGCAAATATCTTGACATGGCATCGCTTTCCATAGGACAGTTCCTATTCATTGCCTTGTTTTCATCAATAGGCGCCATTATAATAGAAATTTCAAAATACTTAAATACAAAAAACAATGGTGCTAAATCTTGAACTTCCTGTCATTGAAGTAAAACAAGAAACTTTTGATGTAAAGAGCATAAAGCTTGCTCTTGTGCAAAGAATTGAATACAAGCCAGGCCATTATATGATGGTTGAGCTTGATGTTGATGACCCGGAAAACGGCAGCGCAAGACCTTTGTCAATTGCTTCATCTCCAACAGAAGGATTTTTACTGTTTTCAACAAAGATTTCGCAGACTTTGTTTAAGCAAAGGTTCAACAGCTTAAAAATTTGGGATAAAGTGAAAATAAAAGGCCCGATGGGAGTTTTTACATTGAAGGAAGATGCCAAAGAAGTCATTTTGCTAGGAGGGGGAATTGGGATAACTCCTTTCAGGGGCATGATAAAGTATGCTGCTGACAAAAAACTGCCAATGAAATTAATTTTGGTTTATTCCAATAAAACGCCAGCAGACATTGTTTACAGGGATGAATGGTCGTTGTTTGAAAAGCAAAATCCTAATTTTAAAGCTGTCCATACAATAACACAGCCAGAAGGCACGAGCTGGAATGGCAGGGTAGGAAGAATAGATGAAAAGATGATAAAAGAATGCTGCAATGACATTAACAATGCGACTTTTTACATTTGCGGGCCTCCTGGAATGGTGGATGGGCTATCAAATTTATTGAAAACAATGAATGTGCCAGCAAGCAATGTTAAGATAGAAAAGTTTGCTGGGTATTAAAAATGAAAATATCTATCTGCGGTGCTTCTTTACCTCCTTTTGATAAAGTTATATTAAAGAAAGCTTATCAAATCGGAAAAGAAATTGCTTCAAACAGGCATGTTCTAAGATTTGGGGGGTGCTGGGGCTATCCCTATGGGGCAGCGAAAGGCGCATTTGAAAATAATGGAAGAGTTGTAGCTATTTCTCCGGCTAAAAATAAATCAGAGCACCTGAGCAAATACAAATTTCCAACTGACAATTTTACGGAAATCAATTATACCGATTTGGGCATCCCGGGAAGAAATCTTCCTCTTGTAATTGAGTCAGATGCAATTATCATTATTTCCGGGCAGATTGGGACATTGAATGAATTCACAATTGCATTCCATCAAAAAAAAGCGATTGGAATTCTGGAGAGAAGCGGCGGAATAACTGATATCGTGAAAGAAATCGTAAAAATCTGCAAAAAAGTTGATGAGGAAGATAAAATTGTCTATGAATATGAGCCAAAAACTTTAATTGAAAAATTAAATCATATGAATAATGAATAAAAATCAAAATGCCAAACTGCAAATCAGTTTACGAGCCGCGGGAAGACAGCACAATGCTTGAGGCTTGGGTAAAAAAATACGCTTTTGGCAAAGTGCTTGACATGGGAACAGGCTCCGGAATACAGGCTATTGCAGCCGCGCAAAAAAGTAATGTGAAATCCGTCTTGGCAGTGGATGTACAAAGAGGAGTTATTGAATACTGCAGAAAAAATATCAAAAATAAGAAAATAAAATTCATGCAATCTGACTTATTTGGGAGAATTAAAGAAAAATTTAACACAATAATATTCAACCCGCCATATTTGCCGCAGGAGTTAAAGCTAAAAGATTTGACTATAGAGGGCGGCAAAAAAGGATACGAGGTCATTGAAAAATTTTTAAATGAAGCAAACAATTTCCTGAATTCAGACGGAATTATATTAATGGCTTTTTCTTCGCTGACAATGAAAGACAAAGTTGATGGTTTCATCAAAAACAACATGCTTGATTTTGAAGAGCTGGACAAAATGCACATTTTCTTTGAGGATATCTATTTCTTTTTATTGACGAAAAATGAATTTTTGAAAAAATTAGAAAATAAAGGCATTTCAGGCATAAAATATTTTGCCAAAGGCCATCGCGGCTTATTATTTACCGGAACCTACAAAAAAATAAAAATTGTGATAAAAACCAAAAATTCTGAAAGCACAGCATACGGAAGAATAGAGAACGAGGCAAAATGGCTGAAGAAACTGAATAGACTCAAAATAGGGCCTAAATTGCTGCTTTTTGATAATGGCTATTTTATATACGAATTCATTGCCGGAGATTTTATATTGGACTATCTAAAAAAATCTGACGCGAAAGGCATCAGAAAAATAATAAGAAAAATTTTCAATCAATTATTTATTCTTGATAAGCTGAAAATAGACAAAGAGGAAATGCACCACCCAGTAAAGCATATACTGGTAAGGAAAGGCAAACCCTATATGATTGATTTTGAGAGGACACATTATTCGCAAAAGCCAAAAAACGTAACCCAGTTCTGCCAGTTCTTGATGAGCGGCTCTGTCAATGAAATTCTAAGAAATAAAAAAAATTATGGAGGCAAAAATAGCATAATCCAATTGGCAAAGATTTATAAAAATGAGCCAAGCAACTGTAATCTAAACACCTTAATAAATTCAATATTGAAATGAAAAGAACATATGTTTATTTTGGGATTTTTATCACTGTGCTCATTATTGCAGGAGCAATTTATTTTATCCAGTATCCAAAAAAGCCCCAAGTGAAATCTGACGAGAAAGACGAAATAATCTGGCTTGTTGATAAGGAAGGCTACCTCTTTTACCCTTTAAACCGCGGCAACATATCTTTTAACAGGGAAAATTATGCGCAAACAGACAACCTTACATTAAGCAGGATTATTTATAAAAGCAGGAACGGAAACATTTACGGGTTTTTGGTTTTGCCGAAACAGGCATCTGATTTAATGCCGGGTGTTGTTCTGCTTCCAGGGGCAGGTGTCTCAAAAGAAAGCGAGCTTGCGCTGGCAAGAAAAATTGCTGAACTAGGTGCAGCTGTTTTGGTCATTGACCAGCGCGGGGTGGGTGAAACTGATGGTAAATTACCGTCTCTAGATGAAGATTACGGCAACTTTGTGCACGCAAAAGAGCCGGTTCAGCATCTTCTTGTTTATGATGCATTGAGGGGATATGACCTATTGTACAGCGCCCCCTTTGTCGACTCTGACAGGATAATCATAGCGGGAGAGAGCCTTGGAGGCAGGATTGCAATAATTGCAGCAGCTATTGACAGGAACATCAAAGGCGTGCTTGCAATCAGCACAGCAGGCTTTGACTTCAAAGGCGGGCCGGATGAAATCAAGAATACTTTTTTGAAATCTATCGACCCAGACCATTATTTTAGCTTAATAACTCCGAGAAAGCTTGTAATGATGCACAATGCATACGACAATAATATCCCCCTGAATTCTGCACTGAGGTCATATGCAAAGGCACAAGAGCCAAAGCAGTTTGTTTTGGTGAACGACACAACATGCAATCACGGCTATTGCGACAGCATGTACGATGGATTAGTGGAATCGTTGGATTATCTGATTGATATAAGGTCAAAGACTTTGGTGAGCGTGCCTGAGAGGAATTAATAAAATCCATGCGACTTATGGTCTATATTTACTACTACAAAATAGCTATTCCATGATACATACCTTTATATATAACCTCTTCTTACTATATACTAGTACATCGGAATTCCTATTTCTAGGCTATTTCGTTTGTAACTAATTAGCAAGGGTGAGTAAAGAATGCGTTACGGAAGTTTTGAGAACAGAACCATGCATAAGATAAAGTGTTCCGATTGCGGCGCGGATGCAGAAGTGCCTTTCCAGCCAAAAGAAGGACGCCCAGTCTATTGCAGAGACTGTTACAGCAAGAAGAGAAGGTACTAGGATTACAATCCTTAGTTTACAGTTTTTTTAGATTTATTTTTTCTTTTTTTGTTTTATTGTCACCAATTGGTAAATTTATTTTCTTAAGTTGATGAATACATTTATAAAGAATTACTTCATATCTTATAAAGATGGCAATATTCCCTAAAACTCATGAAATCGAAAGCATAGATGAGCTTGTTGCTTTGCCTGATGCTTCTAATACCTTTGATTTAAGGAAAGAAGATTTTCAAAATTTTGTAGCTAGAACTGCCGCATTTTTTGAAAAATACCGGGAATTTCACATTTTTGAGAGGCTTGCCATTGGGAAATGGGTTATAGATGCGTATGGTAGACATGATGGGGATGGTCTTTGGTTACCTAAAAACAATTGGAGACCCAACCAAGGATCAAAATTATATCTGGGTGTCCAAAATGACTTGCCTGAAGGTGAAACGACTTATTCTCCTGATAGAGACTTTCATTTTATTTTTAATGATAGCAATCTCAGATTCGTTGAAGGCTCTCCTAATCTTAGAGTTAACCATAAACCAAAATTTGCTTTTTTAGCAAATGCGGAAGATAAAAAACCCGAGTTTAAAGAGGGACCGAGAGGTTTATACCTTTCCTC
Source organism: Candidatus Woesearchaeota archaeon (assembly GCA_016192985.1). Lineage (GTDB taxonomy): Archaea > Nanobdellota > Nanobdellia > Woesearchaeales > GW2011-AR4. The sequence goes on from JACPTC010000027.1 coordinate 11,044, forward strand.
AGGTTATCAGTCCCCTGATAGCGGAAATCCTTGGTTTTATAGGCGAGAAGAAATTTATATTGCCAGATAAATTGAATTATTTCTCATACCAAATCCTATAAATCACCCCAGCATTATCATCGCTTATGTGCATTGCCCCTTCTTTGTCAAAAATAACATCAACAGGCCTGCCCAGCACTTTATTTCCATTGGTGAGCCATCCTGTTGCAAAATCCTCGACTTCTTTTTTATCAACATCAATAGCCACGATCTTATATCCTGTTGGAACTTTCCTGTTCCATGAGCCGTGATAGGCAACAAAAAGCTTCCCAAAATATTGTTGCGGGAAATTATTGCCGAAGTTGAAAGCCAGTCCAAGCGGGGCGGAATGTGCCTGCAAATCCATAAAGCTTGGCTCTCTGTAATTGCAGCCTATGCTTCCAAAATCCGGGTCTGGAACATTGTTGCCGTAGCAGTAGGGCCATCCATAATGCCTGCCTTCTTTTACAATGTTAATCTCATCAGGCGGCAAATCATCTCCAAGATAATCTCTTGAATTTTCAGTTGCATATATCTCCTTTGTTTTTGGATGAAATACAAATCCAACAGCGTTTCTCAGTCCAGAGGCATAAATCTTGCATCTTTCAGAATCATTGCATTTGACAATTGATGCTCTTCCTTCGTCTTTCTCAATGCAAACATTGCAGCTCGAGCCTGTGCTTATGTACACATTATTGTCTTTTGCCCTTATTGTTCTTGTCCAATGCCCGCCTATAGGCAATCCTACAATGTCCCGCCTGGTGGAGAGATCTGCCCTTAGCCTCTCATCAATTTTCACTTTAAAAGCAACATCCTCAGCGGCAACATACATATAATCATCAATAAAAGCGATTCCATGAGGCTTATTCAATCCATCAATAACTGAAATAATTTTATCAGCTTTGCCGTCTTTATTGTTGTCGGGCAAAGCCACAATCTTGCCGGCACTTGGCACGCTGACAAACAAAACATCTTTGTAAAATTCCATAAATCTGGGCCCTCTGTTCGGGCCGGGAAAATTAAGGCTTGTGCCCAATTCGGAAGCATAAACCCATATTTTGAATCCTTCGGGCAATCTGATGTTTTCAGTTATCTGATTCTGTTTGACATTTTTGTTTTTTATTATTGGCACTGAAAAAATAAAAATTAGGATACACATGGATAGCACAATGATTAACAAAAGAATCCTAATTTTTTTCATTCTTTGGGAATTTTGCTTTATTTTATATAAATATTGCTGTCAAGCACAAAAAAACATAAATTTTAAATAAAAATACACCACCAGCCTATTATGAAATGGCGCCTTATTGAGCAGGAAACTTATAACGCTGAAACGAACATGGCAATTGACCATGCTATTTATGAGAGCGTTGCCAACGGAAGAGAGCTGCCTACAATGAGATTCTACAAGTGGCTGCCAAGCTCTGTTTCACTTGGCGCTTACCAGAATCCAAAAGAAATCAACTTGGACGCATGTAAACGGCACAATATTGGAATTGTGAGAAGAATGACAGGCGGCAGGGCAGTTTTTCATGACAAGGCTGACTTTACATACAGCGTCATTGCCCCAATAAGGATGTTCAAGTACAGCATAGAAAATGCTTACAGGGAGATTTGCTATTGCATCATAAATGCGTTGCATGAAATCGGAATAAATGCCGCTTTGGAAAACAAGAATGATGTTGTTGTTGACTCCAAGAAAATTTCAGGCAACGCAGCAAAGGCCATGGATAAAGGCATTTACTTGCAGCACGGCACTTTAGTTTATGACCTTGATTTTGAGATTATGCCGGAAGTTTTGAACATATCAAAAGGAGATGTACAGGAAAAAGTTGCGTCAATTTTGCAGTACAAGAAGGCAAGCAAAAAAGCTGTTTATACCGCATTGAAAGACAGCTTTGCGTTTGGCAAGGATTTTCAAACAGAGGAGCTTTCTAGATATGAACTGATGCGCGCGCAGGACTTGGCAAGCTCTAATTATAACACAATATTCCTGCCAGCCGGCTCTTTTATGAAGAACAAAGGCGCTTGCTATGTTGAGAGGGGCGGGTGAATTTTGTTTTATAATAATTTTATAAAATTGCGGCTTGCTACTCAAACTCGCACAACTCAAGCCTGCTGGTTAGATCCATCACAAATCTTGCTGCTTGAGCGCCGTCAACAATCCTATGATCGTAAGTTAATGATAGGGGCAGCATCTTTCTTACCTCAATTTTGCCATTCTTGACAGCAGGCTTTTCCCTTAACCTGCCCACTCCTAAAATTGCGCTTTCCGGATAGTTGATGATTGGAGTGAAGAACTCTACTCCAACTGAGCCAAGGTTGCTTACTGTAAATGAGCCTCCTTTCAAATCCATTAAATTTACTTTCCTTGTTTTTGCATCATTGGCAAGCTTTTCAATCTCTTTTGCTATTATTTTAATATCTTTTTCGTGCGCTCCTTTTACTACAGGCACTAATAGCCCTTCTTCTGTGTCAACAGCAATTCCAATGTTGTAGTATTTTTTCAGAACAATTTCATCGCCTTCTAGAGAAGCATTAAGGTAAGGGTGGTCTTTAAGGCAGATGGCAACAGCCTTCACAATATATGGCATAAATGTAAGCTTTATCCCCTCTTTTTCATATTGCGGTTTATGGTTTTCCCTTAAAAAAGCAAGCTCGGTAACATCAGCTTCGTGCATGTTAGTCACTTGGGCAGCTGTAAAGATTGATTCTGCCATCTTGCTGGCAACTGCCTTTTTTATTCCATGCAAAGGCACCCTGTCAATATATCCAAAAAAGTCATACTTCCTTACAACCTTTATGCCGGGAGCAGCAGGCTCTTCTTTTTCTTCTTTTTTTGCTGAGCTGCCAGCTTTTTGCACATCATCAACTGTTATTCTGCCATCCGCGCCAGTGCCTTTGATTTTTGTCAAATCAATATTAAGCTGCTTTGCCAGATTCCTGACAGCGGGCGTTGCCATAATTCCAGTTTCCTGAAGAGCCGGCTTTGCCTCTTGAATTGAGGTATGAATTGGCTTGACTTCTTTTGCCTCTTCCAGAAATCCAACAACAGAGCCTGTGTAAGGAACATCACTCTTGGCTTGAGGCTCTTTTGCCTCTTGCTGCTTTGATTTAGTGAGTTGTGAGCGAGTTCGTGTGACATGCGAGAGCTCGCCTCTCGCTCGCTCATCTCCCAGCTCACTCGCATTCCAATGCTTTTTTGCATCTTCCTCTGTTTCATGCTCTTCAAGTATTGTAACCATTACTTCACCAACATGTATAATGCTGCCTGCAGCAACATGGAGCTTTAGAATCGCGCCAGATTTAGGGGAGGGCATCTCAACAATTGCCTTGTCAGTCTCAATTTCGCCAAGTGGCTGGTCAGCTTTTACTTTATCGCCTTCCTTGACAAGCCATTTAACTATCTCTCCTTCATGGATTCCCTCTCCAACATCCGGAAATTTGAATTCGTAGGGCATTTTATTGTTTGATTTTTGAATTTTTTAATTCTTTTTTAAAATCTTCTGTTTTTGATTTGTTTATCTCTTTTAATCTTTCAATCCGCCTTCGGCAAAATATTGTGCTCGGCGTTGTTTTTATGCCATTAAACAACGCCTCGCTTATTAATTCATTATTTTTAATTTAATGAATATTTTTGAGGCGAAAATTTATTGGCATTGACACGTGAGTGAGACCGTTGCGAACAACTTATCGCTCGACTTCGCAAATTTGTGGGATGAGCGAAGCGAAATCCTACATTTTTTGATGAAACTTTTTTCGTAAAAAAGTTTCCCGCCGAGCTGCTTGCGAGAACGCTCGCAAGCTCGCGTTCAACTCAACTCGCGGAAGGGTTGTTTTAAAACCCCATTACTTTTTCAATTCCCTTTAACACTTTGTCAACATCAGGCAAAAAATAATTCTCCAGTTTTGCCAGTGGAAATGGCACATCTGGCGCTGTGACTCTTACAACAGGCGCTTCCAAGCTGAGCAATGCCTTTTCATTTATCGATGCAATTAGCTCCGCTCCAAAGCCGCATGTCTTCATTGCCTCATGCACAATAACGCATCTGCCTGTTTTTTTTACAGAGCTTATAACAGTTTCTTCATCATAAGGGTTGATTGTCCTTAAATCCACAAGCTCAACGCTGTACTTGTTTCCAAGTTTTTCCACAGCGTCTTGGCATGTCTTCAGCATTGAGCCCCATGATATCAGCGTCAAGTCATCTCCTGCTTGAGCTATATTTGCCTTGCCTAAAGGAACAAAGTACTCTTCTTCAGGAATGTCCTGCTTTATGGCCCTGTAAATGCGCATCGGCTCATAAAAAATTACAGGGTCAGGCTCTCTTATTGCAGCTGCCAGCAACCCTTTTGTATCATAAGGGTTTGATGGAACCACCATTTTCAAACCAGATATGTGGGAGAATAATGCTTCCCCTGATTCACAGTGCAGCTCTAAAGCCCGAATGCCGCCTCCATATGGTGTCCTCAAAACCATAGGGCAAGTATACCTGCCTCTGCTTCTCATCCTTATTCTTGCAGCATGACTGAGCAGCTGGTCGAATGCAGCATACACAAAGCCGCTGAATTGGATTTCAGCAATGGGCTTTAATCCATTAACAGCCATTCCAATCGAACAGCCCACTATACCAAGCTCTGCCAAAGGCGTATCAATGACCCTGTCAGGCCCAAACTCTTTCTGCAGTCCATCAGTTGCCCTGAAAACTCCGCCATTAAGGCCTACATCCTCGCCAAGCACAACAACATTCTTATCTCTGGCAAGCTCCTGCCTTAAGCCCATATTCACTGCCTGGACAATTGTTGCGACTACCATTTTATTTTAATTTCCAAACAGCTCCTGCATTTCTTCCTTTTGCCGATTTGTCATTTCAGCATACACATATTTAAAAATGTCTTTTGGGTCTGGCTGTGGCATTTTCTCAAACTCCGTGACTGCTTTCTCAATTATCTGCTGTGATTGCTCCACGACTTTTTGCTTGTAAGCATCGTCAAGCAGCTCTTTTTTACGCATGTACTTCTCAAGCCTTTCTATTGAGTCTTTTTTCATCCATTCTTCAAATTCTTCTTTTGGCCTGTATCTTGACGCATCATCTGATGTGCTGTGGTCGCACATTCTATAAGTGAAGCATTCTATCAACGTGGGCCCATTTCCGGCTCTTGCCTTTTCAACAGCCAGCAATGTTGCTTTATAGACAGCAAAAACATCCATCCCATCAACTTGCAAGCCCTCAAATCCGTAAGCTATTGCTTTCTGCGCAATGGTGTCTGATTTTGTTTGCCTTTTCCTTGGAACTGAAATCGCAAACTGATTGTTTTCACAGATAAAAACAACTGGCGTATTAAACACGCCTGCAAAGTTCATTGCCTCATGAAAGTCGCCTTTTGAAGTTGCGCCATCCCCAAAGTAAGTTGCTGCAACCTGCTTTTTTCCCTGAAGCTTTGCAGCCCATGCTGCGCCGACTGCATGAGTCGCTTGAGTACCGACTGGTATTGCTATTGGGAAGTTATTGACATTGTCAGGGCTTCTTAAGCCGCGCTCATCACCATTCCAGTACTGTAAAACCTGAACTATAGGGTGTTTTCTGGCTATAAGCAAGGCGCTGTTCCTGTACATGGGAAACACAAAATCTTCATCTTGCAAAGCAAAAGCGCTGCCAATCTGGCATGCCTCTTGTCCTTTGAACTGTATATATGTACCCAGCCTGCCCTGCCTTTGCATGTTAAAGGCTTTCTGGTCAAAAACCCGGACAAGAACAAGCATTTCATACAGCTTCCTGATATCATCATTAGAAAGTTTGGGCATCAAAGCTTCGTCGCAATTGCCAGACTCATCCAGTATCTGCAAATACTCTACTTTAAACTCCTTTAGCACCTTTTTTGGCATGATAAACCTCTGGAAAACCAGATTTTATGCGGATTTATAAATTTTGTTGAAAGATTTATTGAACGAATTCTACATTGTCCATGCCTTTGAATTCTTTGTCGCCTGTTAGAAATTTTAAATCGTGTTTTAACGAATAAACGTAACCGATGCAATCTGCATAAGAAAGGTTTTTGTTTTTATGGCTTTTTCTAAATTTAATAGCATGCTTTAGGGTTTCATCATCAATATCAGCAACGCTATTTTTGAATCTTAAATAGATATCATTAGCTTTTTCTTCATCGTACTCATACAGAGCAAACCAATAAATTTCTGCCAAGTTAAAAATTGTAATTAGTATAGGCTCGTCTATATATTTTAAATAGTTTTTGTTGCCATCTATTGATTCTATAATAGCGTAACTGTCCCAGAAATAGTTTACCATCCTTTTCTCATTTCATATTTTAATTCCTGCGCGGATTTTTTAGAAAGCCTAGGAAACATTCCAAAAACATCTTTGGCTTTCACAGGTTTTCTTACGTCTATTCTTATAGTTTCATCTGGCTTGATGCCTATCTCATCCACTACTTCCTTTGGGATTACAATTCCTATTGAAGAGCCCCATTTTCTTGTTTTAACTTCCATTTTTACCATATATAACTAGATATAACTCAGTTATATTTAAATTTATAGTATTGGTTCTAAAAGAACTGGGAAAAAGATACGCCCATAAGACAGTATTTGAAGATTATGTTGAGCCTAAAGCACCAGCAGCTTTTGGGCGTTTACCTAAAGGATTTTTGACAGCTTAATCTACACTTCTTAATTACATTCTTCACAAACAATTCTCCAGCCTTGTAAGAACTCCTGACAAATCAAACCTTTATCTCTTCTAATATTTTCTTAACAGACTTTTTTAATTCTGGAAGTTTATTTTCTACAATATCCCATATAATCTTTGTATTAACTTCAGAATATTTATGCACAATTATATCTCTTAAGCCAGCTACCTTTTTCCATTCTATGTCGGTGTGTTTCTTTTTTATTTCAGGGGGTATACTTTTTACTGCTTCTCCTATAATTGCAAGATTCCTGATAACACCATCAACCACTAAAGAATTTTTGGTAAATTCTTCATAAGTTAAGCCTCTAACATAAATTTCAATTTTTTTGGAAGCTTCTAAAATATCTTCAAGATATATATTATATTGATTTTGCATAAAGCGCTTCCTCTTTTACATACTTCAAAGAAGGTTTCAGATTTTCTTCAATAACCAAATCTATTTTTCTATGAAATAATTTTTCAAGCATAAATTTTAAGTCTATATACTTATCAAAGGTTGGTTCATCAAACACAACAACAAAGTCTATATCACTTTTTTTATGCGTTTTTCTCTTTAAAAAAGAGCCAAATAATCCTATCTTTTTTACACCATATCTTTTGAGTTCATTCTTATGCCCCTCAATTGTTTGTATAATGATTTTTGGTGCTAAATTTTGCCTCATTTATTATTCACCTTGAATGGTTTTACCAATCAATTTTATTAATAAATAAATTTCTATATAAACCTTTTGAAAATATTATTTTGAGTCAAGTTTTATTTTCAACATGAGAAATTAAGAGTGAAGTTTTCTCGATGATATACCAAAAAATTAACCTATCAATCATGTTCTTTTTTTACTACATTCTTCACAAACAATTCTCCAGCCTTGTAAGAACTCCTCACAAAAGGTCCAGAGGCGCAGAATAAAAATCCAAATTCCAATGCCTTTTGCTTGAAGTATTCAAATTTTTCAGGAGCAACATATTTGTTTACAGCCAAGTGCCATTCCGTTGGCCTTAAATATTGCCCGATTGTCAGAATATTAACATCAATCTCTCTTAAATCCCTCATTGACTGGAAGATTTCATCATCTGTTTCCCCTAAGCCGAGCATTATTGAGGATTTTGTATATATTTTTGGATTTAATTTTTTAACATTTTCCAAAACACTTAGGGACTGCGTGTAATTAGCTCTTACATCTCTTACCATTCTTTGCAATCTTTCAACTGTTTCAATATTGTGAGCAATGACTTCAGGCTTTGCGTCAATAATTTTTTTTAATGCTTCAAAATCGCCTTTAAAGTCTGGAATAAGTACTTCAACAACAATTTCTGGGTAGGTTTTTTTTATTTCCTTAACGCATTCCGCAAAATGGGAAGCCCCTCCATCTTCCAAATCATCTCTATTTACAGATGTCAAAACAACATAGTCAAAAAGCTTTATTTCAGCCAATGCCTTTGCAAGCTTTTTTGGCTCATCTTCATCAAGTTTTTGCATTGGGTTGCCTGTCTTCACAGCGCAGAACTTGCAGCCCCTAGTGCAAATATCCCCCATTAGCATAAAAGTAGCTGTTCCGCCATTCCAGCACTCAGAAATGTTTGGACAATGCGCTGATTCGCAAACAGTATGGAGGTTATGTTTTTTTAATGTCAAATTTATATTTGAGAATTCATCTGCTACCGTTAATCTTATCTTCAACCATTGTGGTTTTTTCAATTGCTGTTCCATTATTGTTAATTAGATTGTTTTATTTCAATTCCCCTGATGCCCATAACCTTAGCTTTTCAATCTTCTGGTTTCCGCAAAGCTTTTTGCCCGTCTTCTCATTGTAAAATAAGGGTATGCCGCCGCAGAACACGCTTCCATCGGGATTCTTGTCAATGCTCTCTAGCCATTCGGCATTCTCAGCATTGTGCCACACTTCAACATGCTCTATGTGGATGCCCTCTGTTTCAAGCTGCTCAAGTATTGGGTCCATCTCCTTGCAGTGCACACACTCTGTGCCTGAAAACATAATAAGGCGCTCATCTTTTTTCTGCTCTTGTTCCATGCTTCATCAGGTTTTTGTTCTAAGTGTGTTTTATTTAAAGTTTTTTATTTTAAAACATAAAGGCTATAAAATATCCTGCTGCAGAGCTCATTACTCCAATTACAATCCCCCTAATTATAGAGCCGATACTTCTTTTTAGATAATACGCAGAGATTAACAGGAGAACCCATACAAAAGAGGCAAAAACTGTAAATACCATTTCCTTATAAAAAAGGCAGACAAACACAAGAGCAGCAAATGACCTTGCGACATGCAGGTTAGAATCCTTAATGATAAGATAAAAAATGAAGATGGCGATAGCCGCTATAACTGTCTGGTAAACAAACAGGTTGTGCTTTCCAACCACTGCCCTTGCAATAACCAGAGAATAAAATGGTATACTGCCCAATGCCAATAAATCCCTAGCCATTTCCCTGAGCTGCTTTTTCATGGAAATTTATCTATATCTATTGTTTATTAATTTTGTGCAAAAACAGAAAATCGGTTTTATCTAATCGGTTTTATCTATTATCTAACCACACTATGTCTGCTGGGACAAAAGGCGGAGACGAAAACAAGATTACCTCAACAGGTGAATCGCCGACTCTTTCAAAGCTGTGGGGAACTCCTGCAGGGATTGCAACAAGCTGGCCTGGGCTTACTTCAGCTGTTGTGCTTCCAATTGTGCCTTTTGCCCTTCCTTTGAATATATAGACAAAATGATTTTCTTTTGGGTGCATGTGCATTGGAATCTTATCGTCAATCCTCAAAAGCTCAATACTTCCAGTCTCAACAGACGCAAGTACTGTGTACTTAAAATATTCATTCTCCATGTCAAGCTGCCCGAGTTTCTTGGGAACGTCAAACACATTTGCCATTGCCTGCTTTGACATTGATTTGTTAGCCAAAGCTTTAAGGTCTCCCGGCAAAAGATAGCCTGCAATTACTCCTGCTATGAACAGAAGCACAAAAATAGTCTGCATAGTCTTTTTTTTCATTCTGCTATTCCTTTACAGCAGTTATATAAATACTTTTTGGTAGTGATTAAAAATTTTTACTACTTTAAAGAACAACATTATTTAAGATATTGAAAAAACCAAAACTTATTTAAAATTAGGGGAACTATTGAATAGCGCATTGCTTAACTAAAATGAAAAAGTACCTTAATGCTTTGAAATATGTTCTTGAAAATGGCGTGGACAGAAAAGACAGGACAGGAGTTGGCACAAGAGCTGTTTTTGGGTTGCAGTTGCGCTTTGATATGCAAGAAGGCTTTCCTGCTGTGACAACAAAGAAACTTCAATGGAACAGCGTTGTCAGCGAGCTCCTGTGGTTTATAGAGGGCTCCGATGACGAGAGAAGGCTTGCAGAAATTCTTCATAATTCAAGAGAGCAAAGCAAAAAAACAATATGGACAGCAAATTCAGAAGCGGCTTACTGGAAGCCAAAATCAAAATTTAAAGGCGATTTAGGACGGATTTATGGAGTGCAATGGCGCAAATGGAAAGCTCCAGATGTAAGAAAAATAGACCAATTGGCAAATGCAATAAATCTAATTAAAGAAAATCCAACAAGCAGAAGAATCATAGTTTCAGCATGGAATCCCGGCGAAATGGAGCAGATGGTGTTGCCTCCATGCCACGCATTTTTCCAGTTTTTTGTTGCAAGTGGAAAATTATCATTAATGATGTACCAGCGCTCATGCGACATGTTTTTGGGCGTGCCATTTAATATAGCGTCTTACTCCTTGATGCTTCACATGGTAGCGCAAGTCACGGGCTTGAAGGCAGGTGAATTTGTGCACACGCTTGCTGATGCACACATATACCACAATCATTTTGAGCAAGTCAAGGAGCAATTATCAAGAAAACCTTTGCCCTTGCCAAAATTATGGTTAAACCCAGAAATAAAAAACATTGACGCTTTTGCAATGAAGGATATACAGCTGAAGAATTACCAATACCATCCGGCGATAAAAGCAGAGATGGCGGTTTAGATTTATTTATCAATTAATTATAAAAATTAACATTACCAAAAATTTAAATAAAAATAAAAAAATGATAATATCCCTTATTGCAGCAATGGGAAAGAACAATGTTATTGGAAAAGACAATTCTTTGCCGTGGAAATTGCCTGCGGACATGAAGCGATTCAAGGAGCTGACAACTGGAAAGCCCGTAATAATGGGAAGGAAAACTTTTGAAAGCATTGGAAAGCCTTTGCCTAACAGAAAGAATATTGTCATAACAAGAGACAAAGATTACAGAGCAAAAGGATGCATTGTAGTTCACTCTGCTGATAGCGCGTTAAAAGCTGCCACAAAAGCTGAAGAAGTTATGGTAATAGGCGGCGAGCAGATATTCAAGGAATTCTTGCCAAAAGCAAATAAAATGTACCTCACATTTATATACAAGGACTTTGACGGTGATGCTTATTTTCCTGAATATGATAAAAGTGAATGGAAAGAAATCAAAAGGGAAGAATATAAAAATGAAAATTATAAGTTTGTTTTTGTAATCCTGCAAAAAATTGATTAACGAATTTAAAACAACTAACTTTTTTGTTATAGACAATTGCGTTGATTTATTATATTTGCACGCAATTGTCTATCTCGTAAATTGCGGCTATTTATTTCAATTAATTACCGCAATTTACGATATTACAATATTGTATCTCTTTTCCCCTCTGTCTTCCTAAACTCAAACTTCAATCTGTTCAATATCGGCGCAGAAACATTTCCGACAGCCAATGCCAACGGCAAGTCATGCCTTGGAATCCAAAAGTGAAAGCCAATGAAAAATAGAGAAACTAAAACACCGTAGATAATTCTTTGCTTTCTGGTATTTGGGTGCGTTTTCGGCTCGATTAACATGTACATCGAGAAAAAGTAAATCACGCCTCCATTTATTATTGTGAAATAAATCTCCCGATATCCTGTTCCTTGCGCCAATTCAATTATAGAGCTAATAAAATAATAACTAATCAGGAAACTAATCGTTAAATCAAGCCTTCTCAGCTTCCATACAGCTAGAATGCCAAAAATCAAAACCAAAATGAGAGGGGACGAAATCCACCATGTGTGAGAAACGCCAAAAATAATTGAAACAAGCAAAACGCCAAGGTTAGCAGGGTTAAAAATATGCTTTTGTTGTATTTTTATTAAATGTTTGGATAATACTGCAACAATGCCTGCGATTACATAAATGTACCATTGCAGATTTTGTGTCAATAAGCCGCCAATAAATAGTCCGGAAATTAAAGCGCTCTGCGGAAATAGCCATGTTTTTGATTTAAAATACTCAATAAACAAGTCTAATGTAACTGTTGTGGTAATGGAAATTAAAACCTGCAGCAATGCTTTAAAGCCAAATCCATAAAAAACTGAGCTTACTAGACTTAATACAGCAAGAAAGAAAATCATATATTGGTAAATTGTAAATTTGTTTATTAATAATTTGATATTCAACAAAGACACCTTTTTCATTGAATTTTTCAACTAAAACTATAAAATCCGAATAAAAACTATTTCCTCTTCCTTGTCCTCTGGCTGCCGCCTTCTTTATAAACTGCATACTTTCCCTTAGCCTTCTGGCTTGTCTTTTGCTCCGGATAGACTTCATAAACAGAGCTTTCGTCAAAGCCGCAGTTATTGCATTTTATTGCTTTTATACCTAAATAATTGTAAATTTTAATCTTCGAGGAGCCGCATTTTGGGCATTTACCCATCCAAGAAGAATTAATTTCGAAGTTTATAAAATTTTGTTACTCAAGACTTGTTGGTCGTATATCAATTATTTTGGAATGCGGTATACCTGTTCGAGGTCTATTTTGTTCAGCAAAATCGGTAATTTTTGCAAATGCACTTAGTACTCTTTCATCCATTTGAGCTTCTAATATATTTCTGCCTGATACTGATGTTTCGTGAGTAACACTACCTCCGTAGTAACTGAGAGTAACAGTTACAGAATAATATGTTATCTCTTTAGCCCAGACTTCAATTGTTGAATCACCTTCGAGCAAGCCCGACACAACCAAATGATGTCCGGGTTGCCTGGCGAAAATCTCTAGTTGGGAAGGTCTTACTTCAATTTTAAGAGCAGAACCTAAGCGATTTGCTAACGTACGGTAATCTTCGTGATGAGCTGAATTCATATATCATTAGGGAATCAAACAGGTTTTTAAATTTAACTGAGAATGAGAAGTTTAAATTATTTTCTCTCCTGTTTCTTTGTTGGTTATGTGGATAACATTAACAGGGCAAGAGTCCGCAGCTTCCTTGTTCGCAGCGTAATCTTTCTCTTCTATGTCCAGCTCTTCCCATTCATCGTCTCTTTTCTTGCAGCCCACAATGTCGGATTTGCCGTCCTCGTGCATTGTCCAGAAATCAGGAGCAACTGCGGCGCATGCAGCGCAGCCTATGCAATTGGGCCTGTCATGCTCAATTTTGTATTTCTTTGAGCTTTCCTGCACAGTTTGGGTTTCCTCTGCCATTTTGATAATTAACAATTGTTAAGCTATATATAAAAGTTTTGATTTATTTAGGTAATCTTAAAATTAGATAAAATTAAATCTTCTAAAAATAAGGATAATAAAAAGTAGGACTATCCCTGACATTTTGTATAGCGCTTCTTATTCTGTCTATTACTACAGGAGAAGTCAGTCTGTGTATTAAGCCATCTTTAACATCTCCATTAGAAAGATACCATCCCATTGTAGCCATTCTTGGAACTATTCTCGGAACTGTCGTGAAAGCCTCTGCTGGTATATCTTGGCCTCTGAACCAAACCTCAGAACCTTCTTGTATATCTTCTGGAAATTTATATGGATATTTACTTTTTTCATCTAAACGTGCCCAATAAAACCATTCAGGCGTATTAAACCTTACTTGCACTATCTCAACCCCATCATCTCCTATTGCAGTCTCTCCTATTACAGTTAAGGCTTTATCATACAATTTTCTCTTAAAGAACATTCCTTCTCTATAATGCTTTTTATTAATCCCATCCGTAACAAGTGAGATAAAACCTCCCCATCCATCTATTACTGCAATTAAGTCTCCTCTTTCAGCAATTTGCTCTAACGCAGAAATTCTATCCCCACTCAAGCCTAAAAATTGTTTAGTCTTCTCTCGCTCTCCTTGATATTCGCCTATACCTAATCTATTAAATCTTTCATATGTAGAGAGTGACTCTCCAGACACCAACCCTCTTAATCCACCAATCAAGCTCTTCATAATATTCAGAAATTATAGGCACTTTTTAAATATTGCTATGTCTCAAAGAATAAATCATATACTAACAAAGACACTGCCAATTACTATAAAAACTAAAGCCAAAAGCTTTGTTAAAATAGACTTTTTATCAATCTTTTCTTTAATAATTTTTGGAAAATAAATTGTTATGAATAATGCTAATGCAAATGTAAACAATGGGGCTGCTGCTAACTCTAATGCAACAACAAGCGATGCTGGGCCCTTAAATAAGGCATAATATGCAAAAACAAATGCGGAAAAGTCCACTATCATTTTAAATACCAATAGTCCTTTAATGTTATTTTTCATGTTTTTAAAAGTTTCCATAAATTGGCTTCTAATTGATTTTGAAAATAAGACAAATAATGCGGTTGAGCTTGTCACTCTTAGCCACATAAATGCGCTCCAGAAGCTTGTTACGCTCAAAGTGTGTTTTGCAGCTATAATATATAGAGCGGCAAAAATCATCGCAATCAGACAATAGTAGAATGCCTTGCTTATTTTGAAAGTCTGTTTTCCATTTTTATAAGAAACAATTACGCCAGCAATAAATAAAAATGAAAAGCCCAATGCATGATTTTTTGTCAGAATTTCCCCAAGAAACATAAACGACAGCAATAAAACTAGAATCGGCTCCATTTGGAATATAATTTTTATTCTTGATATTTCCTCATAGTGCACAGCCTTATAGTATACAGTTACGGCAGCGCTCAGCATAATACCAGCAAATAATGCTATTAAAAAATCCGGAAACTCTAATGGTTCAATACCAATAAATGGCAATAAAAAAACCAATAAAACATTCATTGCTCCATTCAAAACAATGTAAACAACTGGATTTTTGATGTAACCTTTTGAAATTACAAACTTATCAATTAAGGAAGTAATAGCCCAAATACCCTGCGCGATTATGGAAAAATAAATCCAACTTTCCATTTTATTAAAACAGCAAATTAATCATCCATGCAAACAATACGGCAATTGGAGTTGCCGTCAATATATAAGCTATTGCGCATCTCTTTCCAAACTTGCCGTAAATCATTGAAAGCTCTGTTATGTCTGTTGCAACTCCTACCATCATGATTACAAAAACAACCCCAAGAGAAGCGCCAAGCAGGTAAAGCTGGCCTCCTAACAAAGCAAGGCCTTCTGACGCTAACTCCAGTACTGCGCTTATTGGCACTGCAATTAAAACAGGCAAAAATCTATTTTCATTGCCTAGATATTTAGTAACTAAATCAGATGGAACAAAAGCCTTCAAGGCAGCAGCAATAAGCAAGCCTATTAATATATACTTCCCGACATCCTTGAAAATCTGCCATATGTTTTTAGGAATGCAATAAATAATTCTTTTGCTTAATTGCTCATTTTCATGCTTTAATCTCATTTGCTCTACATCAACGCATTCAACACAAAGCCTTTTCTCTCCTTTCCTATGTTTTTTTGGAATTCCAGTCTCAATTATTTTTTTATTTTCAAATTTTGCAAGTATTAATCCAACAATAAAAGCTGTCAATAAAGAAATAATAAGCAAAACTATGGTATTCTTAATTCCGATAAACCCAGAGATAAGGAAGACATGCAATAGTCCTCCCCAAGGAGCTGCAAGCAAGAAAGTCAATGCAGAAGCTGTTGAAGCCCCTCTTTCCCTTAATGTTGCTGCTATTGGTATTGCTCCACAAGAGCACACAGAAACAAACAATCCAGAAATCGTAGCCCTCAATAAAGATGTAATGTCATTTCCGCCAAAATATTGCAACAGTTTTTTTGTTGATATAAATTCCTGTATCAATGTAGAAATAAGCAATCCAAGCAAAAAATAAAGCCATAGCTCCTTGAAAAGCTCGGATAATGCGCTAAAATACAAGGCAAAATAAGTTTCAAAAGGCATTTTTAAAATTTTTAATATTTTAGAACGTTTAGCCCGTGAATTTTTGTGTAATGGCTGTCTCGCGTGACAATTTTTTCACCATGAACCTTGGCTATTGCCGCTATCATTACATCCTCAGTTTCAATTATCTGCCCCTCACCTATTAATCCAGCTTCTATTTCACCAGCCTCTTTTGCGCTTTTTTCGTCAAGATTAAGTATTTCCAAAGACTCCAACAGCTCACTTATTTTTTCTTTTTCAGCAGCTGATGCCTTTGCCAAGCAGGCACCTGCCCAAAGCTCCATGATAGAAGGTGCTGCAACCGCAAGGATGGGCTCGCTTTTGCTAAGCTCCTCTTTGAGATCGCTAATTTCTTTTTTTCCTCGAAGCAAGTCAACCAAAAAAGTCGTGTCCAAGCAAGCCATAATTACCTCTCACTAAAAGATTTTACAATGTAATCAACTCTTGCCCTATGCGCTTTGTTGCGTTTTTTTCTTGCATCAGCAATAGCCTTTTCCATTCTTTCTCCTGTGCTCCTTCCAAGAACACCAAAAAATTCACTTAGCGGCTTGCGCTTCGCAATCCTAATTATTGCATCGCTGAAGCTCTCCCTAGGCAATTTAAGCGACTTTAATGCTCCATATGCACTTGCCGTTACCGTAATTGTTTTTACTACCATAATAAACTTATATATGTTTAGATATTTAAATATTTCTATGTTTATTTTCAATTTCCACCCAATTCCAAAAATTTCATAAGAATAGGATGGGGTAAGTGGTATAGTGCTTCCCTCGGTTCACCAAATAGTTCCTCTATCGCTTCTAATTCATTGGTAAACTCTTTTTTTCTTTGTGATATTTCTATTTTAATAGGCCTGTAAATATGAGGTTCTGGAAAATCTGTTATGTAGTATCCTTCAGGTAGTTTTCTTTGAGTCAAATCTTTAGTTAGGAGTCTTGAAGCTAAATTAATCGTAGAAGTAAAAACACTTTCTCCTCCAGAAAAATCCCAAGAATGTCCAGGTCTATTGTCTGATGTAAAACCTAAAATATCCCCTTCAAATAGCAAGAAACTAGGTCTATGCACTATGAATTTTCCAACTAATGCATAATCAACATTTTTACCTTCATGTTGTGTATGTGTAGCTTCAACGTGTTTTATCAATTCTTGAACAATATTTGCTAACATTTTTTTATAATTACCAAACAATTTATAAAAATTATCTAATGCCTAAACAATCTTATTCCGCTAAACACCATCGCAAGGTTATGCTCATTTGCTGCTTGAATAGCCTCTTCGTCTCTTATCGAACCGCCTGGCTGGATAATAGCAGTTACTCCGGCTTTTGCAGCCTCGTCAATGCCGTCTCTGAACGGGAAAAATGCGTCAGAACTCATTACAGAGCCTTGGCTTTTTCCTTCTGATTTCATGACAGCAAGCTTAACAGCATCTACCCTTGACATCTGCCCGGCTCCAATGCCGACTGTCGCATTTTCTTTTGCCAAGACAATTGAGTTTGATTTGACGTGCTTATTGACTTTCCATGCAAAAATCAATGCTTTTAATTCTTCTTTTGTAGGCTTTCTTTTTGTGACGATTTTCAAATCCTTTTCCCTTATTTCTGGATATTGCCTTGTCTGTACAAGCAGTCCACCTACAACCCTTCTCAAATCAAGGCTTCTGTAATCCTTTACAATTGGTCCTGTTTCCAGCAACCTTAGATTTTTTTTCTCTTGTAAAATTTCCAATGCTTTTTTTTCAAACTTTGGGCAAATTAAAACTTCAATAAACAAGGGCTTCATTAGCTTTGCAACTGCCGCATTGCAAGGCATGTTAAAGGCCACTACGCTTCCGAATGCCGATACAGGATCTGTCTCATGCGCTTTTTTGTAAGCCTCTTCTATATTCAGAGCAGAAGCAACGCCGCTAGGGTTTGTATGCTTGATTACCGCAGCAGTAGGCTCCTGGAAATCTTTTACGAGCTCAAAAGCGTCGTTTGCGTCGAGTATGTTGTTGTAGCTTAATTCTTTGCCTTGCAGCTGTTTTGCTGTGCTTACGCATGTTTCTGGCACCAAAAATGATTTATAGAAAGCTGCTTTTTGGTGAGGATTTTCCCCATATCTCAAAGCTTGAAGCTTCTTAAAGGTGAAGTTATATATCTCAGGAAAGACATCGCCCAAAAATGAGTTTGTAAAATATCTGCCTATAATCACATTATACCTTGCAACCTCCAAAAACGCTTTTGTAGCCAATCTGCTTCTAAATCTTTCATCAACCTTCTTGCTTTTGATTTTTTCAAGCACTTGGGAATAGTCTTTTGTGTCAACAATAACCAAAATATTCTCAAAATTTTTCGCAGCTGCTCTTGCCAAAGAAGGGCCACCAATATCTATGTTTTCAATAATCTCCCTCATTTTTGCTGATTTTATACAAGCTTCCTCGAACGGATAGAAATTTACCACCACTAAATCAATTGGCTCTATTTTTAGTTTCTCTAATTCCTGCATATGCTTTTTATTTTTTCTGTCAGCCAATATGCCGCCAAATATCACAGGGTGCAAAGACTTGACTCTGCCGCCAAGCATTTCTGGAAATTTGGTGATTTCAGAAACAAGAGTTACTTTGATGTTGGCTTTTTCCAACAATTTAGCAGTATTCCCTGTTGAAATTATCCTAATTCCAAGCTTAGTGAGTTGCTTTGCAAAATCAACAATTCCTTCTTTGTTTGATACTGAGATTAATGCCGTCTTAATCATTTTTGCTTAATGATTTTTTGATTTTTTGAATCCCCTTTTTGTGCAATTCTCTTGTGTAATCATAGCTCTTTTTCGGCAAATTTTTTGTGTAATTGTATGTTTCTTTGACAGTCTTTTTTACATGGCTTTGAATCCTATGCTGGATCATCTTCACGGTTTCCCAGCCTACAATAAAAACGCCCAAAAACAGAAGAAGCCAGCTGAAAGCCCAGAGCGATAATCCTGTTATCAACCCTATGGGCTTGTAGAACCTTGAGATAAAAACCAGCTTTCCATAAAATCCCAAGACAAAGCTCAAAAAAACAAGTGTAAACCCGGCTAAAAGCTTCTTGTCTTTCCACCAAATAATTTGGTTTGCCGAATCTGGATTGTTCATTTTAAATTACTCCCAGTGTTTTATTGCTTAATCATTACCTTTCCTTCATCAACTTTTATTTTTCCTTTATCAAACAAATCTATGGCTTTTAAAATTATTTTCTGCTCTGCTTTCTGTACTTTTTCTTTCAATGAGCCAACTGTATCATTTTCATTGACTTCAACTTCTTTTTGTAATATTACGGGTCCTGAATCAACACCTTCATCAACAAAATGGAGTGTTGCCCCTGTAATTTTTTCCCTGTTTTTCAAAATTTTTGCATGCACATTCATGTCCATTCCGCCTGCGTACTTAGGCAATAAACTTGGATGAATGTTCATAATCCTGTTTTTGTATTTGCTGACAAACCACGGGCTTAAAATCCTCATGTATCCGATAAGAAGAACCAAATGCACTTTGCTTTTGTCAAGCTCTTTTGCAACCTCACTGTCAAATTTTTCCCTTTGCTTGCCTTTGCTGTCAATAAAAACCGCCTTTATTCCATGCTTTCTTGCCCTTTCAAGCGCATATGCATCTTGCTTGTCGCTTATCACCACAGAAATATTTGCGTTTAGTTTTTTGGAGTTTATAGCATTGATTACAGCCTGCATGTCTGTGGCTTTTGTGGATGCAAGAACGCCAATTCGTAGCATAAAACCCCCATAAAATCAACACAACAAGGGGGTATTTAAAGTTTTGGGTTTAAAGGCATTTTGTACTCTTTCTTCGCAATCAGATTTTAATTGATTAAATCCGTCGTCTATTTTCTCACAAGAATCCAAATCTAAATTTTTTAATGCAAATTTATAATAACATTTTCCACTAAAACCGAGAAAAGAATTTGTTTACTAGAAGCAGAAACTCCTTTGCTAGTTTTGTTTTCATAAACACTACATCCAATAACAAGTAGCAAGATAAACATCAAAATTATTGCAATTTTTAACATTTTACTCCATCCTCAAAAACTCATCAATATATTCCATAACCTTATCCTTCTTATCTAAATTAATTGAAACCTGCTCCCCATAACTAGTTTTTTTGAGATGCAATAGCCCTTCTCTAATTAAATCTTCTGACATTGTTTTTGCTCTTCCTTTCATTTCAGGCGGAAAACTTTTCGGCAGATTTTCTAGAGCAGTATGGCTATGCTCAAATTTCCCTTTACGTGTCAGTTTATGCAATATCTTCCCTTTAATCTGCTCAGCTGTCCACATAAAAAGTCCACCAAAATAGACTTTGAATAGCAACATTTATATACTTTTCCTTATAAATATGCAAGGTAGCAAAAATGTCAGAAAAATCATTATTATTGAATCTAACTGGAGAAATGCCATTATTTAAAGTGATTGATTTTTTTCTAGACAATAAAGGAATGGATTTCAGCAAGAAAGACATAGCAAAAGGAGCAGAAATTTCAAGAGCATCATTATTTAACTATTGGAGTGAACTTGAAAGGCACGGAATAGTTAAGGTGACAAGAAGTTTTGGAAAAACAAGACTTTACGCATTAAATTCTAAAAATCCTGTTACACAGAAAATTATTGAACTTGAGAAAACCCTAATCACAGAAGCATTAGATGATGCTGCTAAAAAGAGAGAATTGTTAGTAGAACACTAAGTTTAACCCTCAACTTTACTTTCGCTATGCTCAAATACATTATTTCTCAAAGAACCTAAGAAAAAAGACGTAATTACGCTAAAACCATATGAGAAGCTAAATGCCGATAATGTTAAAAGGTTCTTAATAGAAGTCATACCTAAAATAAACTACTTAGAGTGCAAATGTAGAAAGGATATTAAGACCTCAATAATCGGCGGTTCAACTCAATAAATTTGAAGTTATAGACAAAATAGGGCAGTTTTTCGTCCTAAACGATTTCATTATATACACCCTACAGAGAAAAATAATATTTGGAATTTATTTAGGAATATTTTGGTCAATGTTTAACCTTTTAGAAAATATTTTTGACATTCCTATCTTCATTTCAGATCTACATATGATTTTTGAAGAATTAGTATTTA
>JACPTC010000028.1 GCA_016192985.1 Candidatus Woesearchaeota archaeon
ACAGTTGGGTTTATGGGGTGTATAGCGACGGAAACTTGATTCAAGGGTGGCCCAAGTATGTGCATGAGGCTTCCGGGCTTGTACTTGCTGATCTTGAAAACGACGGCAAGCTAGAGCTGATAGTTCATACACTTGATGGAGAGGTTCTGATATACAGGTTTAATACACGCTTCAATAGATTCCTTCTTGAATGGCCAATGTTTCAACATGATGTGCAGCACACAGGCCTCTATACAAGCAATTTCATTAAGTCAAAGATCCAAAACAACGGTAATTCTAATCTATCAGGGTATTTGCTAATGAAGGTGCAGAAGCAGAATGTAACAGACTGGCAAGATGTCGAAATTATTGTAAGGGACACAATCCCAAGAACAATAAGCTCGGGACAATATTTAGCTCTAGATACAATCTGGAATAGCACTGGAGCTTATATTGCAAATGTTACAGGCACATTAAGAATTTATGCAGCACTGCTTGACATTAACAACCAAGTTGTTGTTACAACAGATGGAAGAAGGCTTGAAAATACCTCTGAGTTTATTGTTGAGGGCTGGCAGTGCCAAAATGGAATTGACGATGACAACGATTACTACATAGATCTCAATGATGATGGCTGCTCAAGCAGAGCCGATAATGACGAAAGAATGGGCACTCAGTGCGACAATGGAATTGATGATGATGGAGATGGAAGAATTGATTACCCTCAAGACACAGGATGCAACAGCAAATCGGACCCGAATGAAAGAGGCTATGACAAATGTGATAATGGAGCGGACGATGACGGAGATAATTTGACAGATTATCCAAATGACCCGGGATGCTCAAGTCCTTTGGATTATGATGAAAGGCTGGGCACAGCTTGCGATAACAATATTGACGATGACAGCGATCATTTAAGGGATTACCAGCAAGATCCGGGATGTGCAAGCCCATATGACATAAGTGAGAGAAGCGATGTTGCATGCGACAACGGCATTGATGATGATGGTGATGTATGGCGCGATTATCCAAGTGATGATGGATGCTCCAGCCCACTAGATAATGATGAGAGACTTGGAACGGTTTGTGATAATAATGTAGATGATGACCAAGATACTTTTACAGATTATCCTCGAGATAGAGGATGTTTTGCTAGAACTGACAGCAGCGAAAGGGGCTACGCCTCTGACAAATGCGACAATGGGATTGACGATGATGGGGATACTTTTATAGACTATCCATTTGATTCTGGATGTACTGGCTTGTACGATTTTAATGAGAGAGGTTCAAATGTATGTGATAATGGATTGGATGATGATGGAGATGGAAGAATTGATTATCCTCAAGATGATTCATGCCAAAGCCCAAATGGCCAGAGTGAAGGTTCGCAATGGGCGCAGTCTAACTCGACAGTGCCGTGGGCAGGCAGATACAGCCACAGCTCAATTGTATTCAACAATAAAATATGGGTTATTGGAGGATATAATTCAAGTGGCAGATACACAAATGATATCTGGTCTTTTGACGGAACAAGCTGGAGAAGAGAAGCAAATCCTCCTTGGGCAGGAAGATATGGCCATAGTTCAGTGGTGTACAATAACAGGATATGGGTAATGGGTGGTTACAAGTCGACATTCCCTCCTCTAAATAATGAAGTGTGGTCTTTTGACGGAACAAGCTGGAGAAGAGAAGCAAATCCTCCTTGGTCGGCAAGGTATGGCCATAGTTCTGTTGTGTTTAACAACAAAATTTTGGTTATTGGTGGCAGTAGCACGGGTTCACTATCAACAAGAAACGATGTATGGTCATTTGATGGTACGACATGGCGACAGGAAATTGCTAATGCCCCATGGTCCAATAGGCATAGTCACAGCTCAGTTGTATTCAACAATAAAATATGGGTTATTGGAGGATATAATTCAAGTGGCAGATACACAAATGATGTTTGGCATTCAAGCAACGGCATAACTTGGACAAGAGACGTGGCAGGCGAACAAGTTATATCTGTAAGAGACCGGCATGCTATCTCAGTTTACAATAATAAGATGTACATTACTGGCGGTCGGATCCCAAGATATCCATATGCAGAAAATGACATTATCTCATACGATGGCACAACATGGAGTCGTGAGATTGAAAATGCTGCATGGAGTGAGCGATATGCTCACAGCTCTGTTGTGTATAACAACAAACTATGGGTTATTGGAGGATATGGTACAACAAGATCGCCTTCATATAAACGAGATGTTTGGTATTGGCCACCATAACAGATTTACTTACACTGATATGTTCTGTCATTAAATCCCTGAAGCAGTTACTTTTAATCTAATTAATAATCAACTCTTAAAAACCTTTAAAAACAAAGCAATTATTCTCGTTGTTATGAAAATCATGATGGTTGAAGCAAGATACAAAGGAAAAATTAATTTGTCCAATTTAGACTTAAACATATTGCCGAAAACAATTGGATTAGCAACAACTGTCCAGTTTCTTGATTATGTAGATGAGATAAGGCAATATCTTGAAAAGCACGGCAAAGATGTTTTCATCGATAAAGAAAGGCAGAAATATGAGGGGCAGCTGCTTGGCTGCGATGTCGGAGGAGCTGAAAAAATAAAAGACAATGTTGATGCATTTCTTTATATCGGCACAGGAATATTCCATCCTCTTGGCATTGCTTTGAGCATAGAAAAGGAAGTGTTCTGCTACGACCCAATAAGTGCTGTAACGTCAAAAATAGATGCAAAAGAGGTAGAAAATTACAACAAAAAAAGGAAAGGCGCTTATTTGAAATTTCTGGAAGCTGAAGAAATAGGCATCTTAGTTTCATTAAAGCCAGGCCAGAATAGCTTCAGAAAGGCAGTTGAGCTGAAGAAACAGCTAAAAGGCAAAAATTGCTATGTTTTTGCATTTGATACGCTTGATTTTAGCCAGCTTGAAAATTTCCCTTTCATACAATGCTGGGTCAATACTGCATGCAACCGAATTCTTGATGATTATGCAAAGTTCCAAAAACCTTTGGTGGACTTAAGTGACATAGAAAAAATGGAGCTTGTAACCATAGCCGCCAAATAGCTTATTTTTTCTTCCTCATGTCTGCAATCAAATAAATGAGTGTTTTGATTTCGTTAAGCTCTTTTTTTGATATGTCTACCATCAGGCTAAGGAGAATAAACAAAACCAAAAGGGCCAGCCAGTTAAAAATCGCTATTATCATCAGCCAGCTAATCTGGCCGCTCTCTACCTTGTATGCCTGGTTTATAAGCTGAAATCCAAGAATAGCAGCGCCTATTCCAACAACCAAAAGGACAATCTCAAAAACATTCATCCTGCTTTCTGACATTTGCGACCTCTTTGTCAATAAACGGTTAAGAACTATTATTTAAACTTTTTTATCATTCTGTAATTGTACATCTTTATTCCAGCGAATATCGAGACGACAATAAGAACAATAACTCCAGTTGCAATATTGCTGCTTTTGATTCCGAGTATTTCTTTTGAAGCAAAACCGGTAATGCCTTGCACTTTCTGGCTTTCCACTGTTGATGATATATCTCTTGTTGAGTTTAAGTTTCCTGATGTAGATTTATCTCTCTGTTCACATGGTTTGCAAGCGCCTCCGCAGTCAATGCCTTGCTCATCCTGATTCTTTACTCCATCGTTGCAAGTTTCTGGCAATAACAACTGCTTTGGCACTTCGCATTTCTGGCTTGCGATGGGGGAGTTTGACTGGCTTGGGCATGCTATATCGCTGGCATGCTGCGGGACTTTTACAAACTCGCATTGCCTTGCCTGCAATCCATTGGCACAAGCTGACCAATCGCCGCATTTCCAGTCCATGTTGCACACAAAGAACAAACCTCCGCCTCCTCCGCCTCCTCCGCCGCTAGAGCCTCCTCCCCCTCCACTGCTTCCTCCAGATGAGCTGCTCCCGCTTGAGCAGGAAATTGCCTTGGAAGCGTCATTATCATTGCAGTCTTGTCCAGCAATGCAACCAGCACCGTATCCATCCCCGTCTGCATCTATGCACTGCTCCCTAACGGCAGAGTGCCTCAATCCGCTCACTTTGTACCTTGAGCCCGTGTCAAAGCACGAATATTGACTGCTTGTTGAGTTATCACAAATCACCAGAGTTTCATTCACAGAATCACAGCCCGAGCTTATTGAATCAAAGCTTGCATCAGCGTCCTTGGCACAAACCGATTTCACAGTTGAATTAAATTTTTCAAGGAATACAGTTTTTGTTGAGTTGAATAAATTAATATCACCTTTTATAGAAATTGCGCCGCTTCCATTTGCACTCCTGTTAATTGTTAAATTCCCCAAATCAAGTATACTTAAAGAGTCAAAAGTAAAATTAAACTCAATCAAAACATAACTGCCATTGGTTATCTCTATTTTGTAAGTGCCATTGAACAATTGTGACAGATTGGAAGTGCCATTAATCGTTAAATTTATTGGCATAGTAGAATTTATTGCTGACAGATTACCCACTAAATAATCATTCTCATCAGAAATGCCGTCATTGTCGTCGTCATTGTCATTGAAGTCAGCACTGCCGTCATTGTCAAGGTCCCTGGCATTAAACACCATAATCTCAGTTTGCTCATCATCTCCATGTTGTCCATCAGTCGCGCTAACGGTTATGGAATATGAGCCGCTATCCATTAATGTAGTTTGCCAAACAAAGCTGCTATGCAAAGTTAGTATTCCTTCTGGATTTGTTGTATTAGTTGTTACGCCTTTTGAGAAATTTTGATTATTTATTGTTATGTTAATAGCATCGTTATCATTATCAGTTGCTGTAAAATTTATAATAGCCGATTCCGTTTCCTTTACATTATTTGTAACGGCTGTTAGTGCAAGACCTGTACGAGAATTCTGGATTGCCATAGCACTGCTATTAACAAATCCGCTCCAATTAAAGCCATCAAATGCTCTAACAGAAAACGTCCAGTTATCCCCTTTTGTTGTGTTGCCAGAGCTGATTGTGGTTAAGTTCCTTAATAATTCAATTTCAGTGCCTTTATTGTACCATCTTGTTTCGTTATTTACTATGTCGTCTGCATCATAATCTATAAAACTCCAAGAGCCTACGATATCCCCATTGGTTCTATTTTCTGAATCGGTATTTGTTAAATTAATAGATGTGATATTCGGAGGCAGATTGAAAACAGTCAAATTCCATGATATAGACGCTACGGCACTTCCATCAGATGCGGCAAAAGTTATATTGTAAAATCCTGCCGCTGTCGAATTAGTTGTGAATGTGAAATTACTTATTGTTGATTTTAAAGAGCTGTTTTGAAACCATGTAACTGTAAAGTTGTCATTGTCAAAGTCAACAGCTGTTGCGTTAAAGCTTTGATTAACAGACTCTGGAATGTTCAAGTTAGTATCGCTTGGAAAAAATGAGGTTATATTGACTGCCTGATTTGTGCTGTTAACAGTCAGATTCCAAATCATAATAACAGTAAAGTTTCCATCATAAACCTGCAAAGTGATATTGTAAAATCCCGCTGCTGAGAAATTGTTTTGGAAAGTAAAATTTGAGTTTATTGCCGCAAGAGTGCTGTTTTTATACCATGAGATAACTAAGCTGTCATTTTCTAAATCAGCAACGCTTACGTTAAAAGTAAAATTTGAATTTCCCTCAATAATCCCAAAGCTGAGCTCTGATGGAGCGAAAAACGAAATATTCGGGGGAGTGTTGTTAGATATAAACAACCTGAATTCACTCAATCCAATATTTCCGGAAAAATCAATGCCCCATACTTTATAACTATAATCTGCATTCTGGTTGCTCGGAACAGTTTTATTTTTAAACCAGTTTAATGCAGAACCTTCCATTGACTCATTTGTGCCGTTAAAGTCCAGCAAAATGTTTTCCGTCAGCTCATTTGATGTTAAATTAATAAATAATGAATTTTTTGACGTTTTTGTGTTGTTTGCGGGAGTTGGCTCAACAAAAATAATTTTTGGCGGTACTAAATCAAGAGACAATAATGCAGCATATACATTAATTCTTGAAAATAAAAATCCGCTTCCGGAAGTGTCGTCTATTCGCCTTCCTGTGCTGTTTAAAGCGTCTTGTATTTGGGCAGAAGTCAATGTCATATTCTGCTCCAGTCTTTTGTATTGCTGCAACAAGGCGAACACTCCTGACGCATGGGGAGTTGCCATTGAAGTGCCTGAAAATGTGGCAAATCCGCTTGAATCGCAATTGATGCAATTTCCCATTGGCACTGTTGACCTTATAGAGCTGCCTGGAGCCATCAAGTCTGTTATGCTGTTTCTGTTGCTGAAGCTTGATATAGCGTCTGATTTTGTGGAAGAGCCTATTGCAGTTGCATTTCTTATGCATGCAGGCGAAGCTATGCCGCTAGTGCTTTCATCGTTGCCAGTTGCAACAACTACAGATATGTTTCGCGCAACTGCATTGTCAATTGCAATTTTATAAGGAAGCTCGCTGGATTGCTCATCGCAATAATCTGCAAATAATTGAACGCTTCCCAAGCTCATGCTGATTACAGAAATATTGAATATTGAAGCATTGTTTACGCACCAGTCAATCGCTGATATTATATCATCGTCGCGGCAATTGCCAAAAAGGCTGTTGTCGCATACTTTTAGCGCAACAAGCGCTGCTTCTGGAGCCACACCCCTGTAAGTTGCATTTGTTGAAGCTATAATCCCTGCAACATGCGTGCCATGGCCCTGGTCATCTATAGGGTCAGAATCATTATTTTTTAAGTCGTAGCCGGCAATTACTTTGCTGCAGTTTCCTACAATGAAAGAGCTTGTTGTGCAGTTCCCCAAGCTTGGATGCGTATAATCTATGCCGCTGTCAATCACGCAGACTGATTGGCCTTTTCCTGTCACATTTACCCCGCTGTAAACCAATCTCCAGACATTTGTAGCGTTCACTAGAGGAACACTTGCATCTAGAGAAAACCGCTTGACGCCGTTTTTGATTATCTTCAGAACTCTCGGGCTGTCTTTCAGTTTCTGATAGCTTGATTTTTTTATTTTTCCAGCAAAACCATTGACTGTTGCATACCTGTTTTTTATTTTAATGCCGTATTCCTCTTTAGATTGCTGAGCTTCCTGAGCATCCTTTTTCTTAGGTTTTAATTCGCCCAAAACCCTTTCCTGCTGCGCCCTTACCATCATCTTTTTCATTTCAAAATTGTCTTCATTCCTGTAATCGCTTATCCCATATTCCTGCAGCGCACTGTAATCCTCTTTCAGAACTACAATAACATCTGCCTCTTCATTGCCTTCAAAGAAATCCTCAATTTCAGAATTGGCTTGTGATTTGGCAGCAATAGAAAAAACTAACGCAATAAAAAAAATCAACAAAATTAAACCCCCAACTTTCATTTTTGAATGGAATCAGAATTCAATATTTAAGGTTTTTCTCTAAAATTTTGACTTATTAAACCATCTTTTCAATTTTAAGACCTTTTTTTTAATTGTCTTTTTTTTCACCCCTAAAAGAAGCAATCCTGCCAGAATAAATATCCATCCCTGAAGTATTGGAATGAATCCTGATATTATTCCAAATATAATTAAAATTACTCCAGCTATCTTTCTGATTAAATCCGGCAAGTGTTTGTACATATTGGATATTCTTAAGTTGTTATGCTTATTTCTGAAATAACTTTTTTGTCAAGAAAAGCGCTTCCAATACCCTTGCCTAAAAAAAACGACTGCCTGCTGAGCACTTTGCTTAGAATCTCCAGCAAAGTTTTCTCTTTTTTGTATTCAACAACATCGGCAGTTATCCCTTCTTTTTTCTCGATATAGGCTATGGCTTCCTCTTTTCCGCCAAGCTCATCAACCAAGCCAAGGTCTTTTGCCTGTGCCCCCAGATAAAACAAGCCGTTTGCAGCTCTTTCAACATCCTTTTTGCTCATGTCCCTGTTTTTAGCAACTTCGCTTACAAAATAGTCTCTGATGACATCCAAATTCTGCTGGAATATTGCCTTTTCTTCCTCTGTCATCTCTTTGAAAGGGCTTCCAATGTCTTTATATCTGCCTGAAACCAATCTGCGGTACGTTACATTATACCTTTCCAATAATTCCGGAAACTCAAGGTAAGAGGCGATAACGCCGATTGAGCCTGTTACAGATGCACGGTTTGCAACTATATAATCAGCAGCAGAAGCAATCCAGTAAGCGCCTGATGCGCCCGCTTCCCTGATCCACGCAACAGTTGTCTTGTTTGCTTTTTTGACAGCATCCGCTATTTCTTCTGAAGCTACCGCAGAGCCGCCAGGGCTGCTGATTTTCAGAATAATTGCTTTTATGTGAGGATTCTTGTCAGCTTTTTCAATGAGCTCAACTGTGTCAAGAGATGTTGTTGCGCTTTCAAAAAAAGATTCAGAGTCTTCAGTTCCTATAATTATCCCTTCTATAGGGATCTCCGCAACATTGCCGCTTAAACTTTCAACATCTACCCCAACAAACAATGAAATTACGCCAACTGCTATAAATCCAAGCAGGCTGAGAAACAGCAATACAAATATGGCATAGCCCCACCTGAAGCCCGGCTCTGGAATTTTTTGCGGCTGCAAACCTGCAAAACTTTGGTTTTTCATGTCACTGCTCACCTTCTTTCTTGAATGCCTGAAATATATCTTTTCTTCCATGCTTCAGGTTGTCTAGTATCTGGTCTTTTGCCATCTCTAAAAATCCAATTGCTTCTTGCGGCGTGATGTTTTGGGTTTTCATAGATGTTTGTATATTATTGGGCAAGACATCCACCCTTAATAAAAATATCTTCTGCTCAGGCTCCATTTATACCACCAGCGCTTGTTCTGCATATTGTTTTTATATAATTGAGGATTCCTGCTCAAAACTATATTTTTCCATCACCTTAGTTTTGCTCAATATCTCTGTCAATCTCTGGTTTGTTTTTGTAAAAAACATGAATGACGGGTCTAAAATCCATAGCAGCACAAATGGGAATATTGGGATGAATGCAAGATTCCTTACAAGCAACTGCCATGTTTTCAGATTGTTGTTGTCGCTTACAACATAAATCCTAAAAACCATTTTTCCGATTGTCTGCCCCATCTTCTTTTCCATCATAACAAAATACAAAACAATCAGTATAGAAACCACAAGCGACAGCAAGCTCAGATAACTTGTGTAATTTACGCTGCTCAGGAACTTGTAAGCCTCTGAAAATGAGTAATTTTTCGGGACTAAATCCTCGAACAGGATTCTAAAAGGGAATAGCACAATAAGGTTTATTATCAGCATGTCCATAAGAAAGGCAGCAATCCTTTTCCAGAGCATAGCAGGCCCTACAAAAATTTTTTCTTTTGGAAGATTCAGGTTTAAGCGCCCCATTCTTGGCAGAAGATGCGCAATCTATTTAAAAATTTGTGTTTCTGTATTTATTTCTATATTTAGAAAGATATATAAAGCAAGCTCCATTCAAACGGCCTAATGGGCAAAAAGAAAGAGGAGCTAGAAAGGCAAGAAAAATTTCAGCAGGAAATTTTTAGAATACATATTCCAAGAGGAAGAGAAACTTTCGGCATTATTGAGCAAAGGCTAGGCGGCTCTAGAATGCGCGTTCGATGCCTAGATGGCAAGACGAGGATTTGCAGAATACCCGGCAGATTGACGAGAAAGCTCTGGGTCAGAGAAAGCGACATTGTAATAATTGAGCCATGGGAGTACAGCGGAGACCAAAAAGGCGATATAATATACAAATACACGCCAACACAGGTTGTTTACCTGAAGAAAAACGGGCATTTGAAGCAGCTTGATGAATTTGAAGAATTCTAATTATCTCTCCCATAATAAAAAAATCATGAAGAGAATGCTTATTGTTACAGCGCTGTCTGCTACATTGAACACAGGCCATATCCTGAAATCTATAAAGTCAATTACATACTCATATGCCAATCTGTCAATCAAATTGCCGATTGTGCCCCCTAATAGCAATCCAGCGGAAAACTGCAATAGCTTTTCATCATTTTTTATTTTTTTCAGATAATGGAATATTGCAATAATGACAACTATTGAAAATAAAATAAAAAAAACATTAAGCCCTTTGAATAATCCAAATGCAGAGCCTGTGTTTGTCACATAGGTTAAATGAAAAATATTTTTGATTATTGGGGTTGATTGGTTTAATTGAAAATTTTGTTTTATTAAGAATTTAGTAAATTGGTCTAAAATCAAAACAGGCAGCGCAACTAAAAGAACCAATTGAATTTTCTTCTTCATCAATCCAACTGTAGAATAAAGCATATAAAAATCTTTTTAATAATATCTTCTTCTCCTTGTATCTTCTTGCTCGCCTCTGGCTATGGCTTCAATATTTGCCAGCCTTTGGTTAATGCTCTCCAGAGCGGCTCTTAGGGCATCAAGCTTGCTTGATATTACCTCAAGATTCTTTGAGTTTATGTAGCCGCTGTCGCCTGAAAAGGAAGGCTGTTGCGTAGGCTGCGCTGGCAGGAAAGAGGGCTGCATCTGGAATCCTGACTGTGTTTGCTGTGTTTGAAATGAAGGGTATTTTTGCATAGGCTGCTGTGTCTGGGACGGCTCTAAGCCCATGCCTAAATCAGGGGAAGGGCCTGCTCCGATGTCAAGCCCCAAATCCTTGCCTAAGCCAAAGTCTTTGCCAAGATCATCAAGCTCGTCCTTCTTTTTCCAAAATGCCAGTTTGTCGAAGAATCCCATCTATTCACCTCTTCACATGGATTTTATGGCAATTTGTATATAAAGATTTTGATTAAACTCCCTTTAATACAAAGTAAAGCACAGCAATTACAAATAAGGTTGATATTAAAAAAAACAGCATCATGAAGAACTTTTCAAATAGCTTGTGCAAGACAAACATCAGAAAGATATAGACAATTACAGCACCAGCGATTATGAACAATATTGAAGATATCATTTGATTAATCCCTCTTTAAAGATACAGCTTCATAATACCCGCAGCATCTGCTGACAGGGCATTTCCCGCATAATGGCTGTTTTTTGCATATGCCCTTTCCCAGCTCTACGAGCAATGCATGATACTCATTAAATAATCTTTCGCTATTTGGAAGATTTTTAGCGAATAATGTTTGGAGTTTATTGTATTCTGTCTCTTTATAGCCTATCCTATTTAATATCCTTTTGGTATAAGCGTCTACAACAAAAACAGGCTTTTTTGCTGCATAAAGTATTATAGAGTCTGCAGTCTCCTGCCCAATGCCATTTATGGATATTAACTTTTTCTTAAGTTCTTCGGCATTATTGTTTAATAGAAGGCTTATTTTTCCGTCGTAATTTTTGGATAAAAAATCACAAAAATTCTTCAGCTTTTTTGCCTTTTGGTTGTAATAGCCTGAAGATTTGATTATTTGCGCAAGTTTTTTATTTTTTATTTTTAATATTTTTTTGATATTGATTAGATTATTTTTATTGAGTTCAACAATTGCCTTTTCAGCATTTTTCCAGCTTGTGTTTTGAGCAAGAATAGTGCCAAAGCACACTTCCAATTGCTGCCTCTCGTTTTTTGGGCCGCCAGAGTACTCTGGATTAAGTTTTCCTTTTTCCGTCACGGGCCACCAATGCTGAGGGCCGAAATGGGAATAGAGCTTGTTGTATATTATTTCAAGCATTGATTAAGATAATAGAGTTAAGTATTTTATTTTTTCTAATCAGGCGTTGGAGGAACAAAAGATTGGTATATTCTCCCGTCATCAGCAGTTTCAACTTCTAATGGTGTGTATCCAGAGGGTAGTATCGCTCTGATAGCGTTAAGAACTTCAACTGGACGTGTTCCATATACTAACCGTCCTCTTACTTCTTTTGACTGCTGTCCTTGCCGTCCTTCTTGAAAAATTGTATAAACTCCGTCACTTCTTACGCCAACTTTGACGTGAACTCTAGTTGCAAAGATTTGTTCAAGCCTTCTAGTCAAATGCCCTAAATCAGTTGCTTTTCTTGTCATGTCAGAGAAATTTAAATTAACTCCTTTATAAATCTTTCTATTTTTATAACTTAAAAGTGATAACTTTAAGAAATCAGCACCGCATTAACAACTCCATGCTGCCCAGGCCTTGAGGTAATTCTTGCCTTGCCGAACTCTGTGTCAAAGACAGAGCCCTTTGTCATGATATTTCTTCTGATGAAATGCCTGTTAGCCGGATTGTCAGTTATTGTTTTTATCCTGACCTGCTTGAATGACTTTGTTTTTGGATCGTAAAGGTTTGCAGTATCGGCGCTTAAAAGCCTCAATTTCCTGCCAGCGCCTCTTGTTTTGATTACCTGCATTCTTTTCTTGCCAAGCTTTGTGAAAGAAGGCTCTCTGCCTAGCTCGTACATCTTTTTCTTTCTATAATCCTTGTACCTTCCGCCTGATTCCTTTCTGTTTGGTCTTCCCTGTTTTACTGCCATGTGGAGTGGTATTACCAGTAGATTTAAATAAGTTTCTGTTAACGGTTCACAAATTCGATAAATATTTATTTGACCTAATCCAAAGGATATATGGGATTTTTTATGGAATTTTTTGAAATAATGGGTGTTGTTGCAATGCTGTTTGCTGCATTATACCTAGGATACCTGATAGGAATGTATATTGCTAAAAATCAGCTTCGTGAAAAAATTCCAGAAATAAGGGAAGACGCAATAAAGCAGTCAAGGGCTGTTTTAAGCGGCCAGTTTAGTGAGCAGATAGCACCTTATCTTCCAAATTTCCCTTTCAAACCTACAGAAGCAAGATTCATAGGCAAGCCAATTGATTTTGTAGTTTTTGAGGGAATGGATGGCAGGAAAATTGATGAGGTTGTTTTTGTTGAAGTCAAGAGCGGGCAGAGCAAACTATCAAAAATTCAAAAAACGCTTAAATCGGCGATTGACAACAAGAATGTCCATTGGCATGAATACAAAGTGCCTGAAGGAGCGGTGAAAAAGTAGTTATACAAAACATTTATAAATAAACTGGTAATACTGAAAGTTATTTTTAATGTGACAAAATGGAGCAGGCAAGACCATTAGACGCTTTAAACAAGGCAAGGGACAAGAGAATACTTGTGGAATTAAAGAACAACAAGCAATACATCGGAAATCTCAAATCATTTGACATCCACATTAATGTTGTTCTTGAGGATGCAGAGGAAAGAGTCAATGGGGAAGTTGCCAGAAAGCTTGGAGTGGTATTCATCAGGGGAGACACAATAACTATCATATCAACAGATTAAGATTTCTGAAGTGGTTTAGATGAAAGGCACACCTTCAATGGGCGAGAAGTCCGGAAAGAAGAACATGATTTATTGCCGGCGCTGCGGCAAGAGGACTATGAACCTAAACAAAGGGAAATGCGCTTCTTGCGGGTTTGGAAAAAGTGCAAGATTAAGGGGCTATAAATGGCAGAAAAAGATAAGATAAATAAATTTTAACTCAATTTCTATATTTAACTCAATTTCTATATATTTCTATATTTAAAGCGAAAAGTAAATAAATTAAGCACAAACTTAATTGTTTTGTAAAGCATGAGACCAAAAATAGGCATAGCATTGAGCGGCGGCGCGGTCAGGGGCATTTCCCATATAGGGATATTGAAGGCGCTGGAAAGGCATTCTATACCTGTTGATTTAATCGCAGGGACATCTATGGGGGCTTTGATAGGCGCTTTATACGCTTCGGGAATGAGCATCGCAGAGATGGAGCAACACGCAAACACGGCAAAATGGAAGGAGCTGATTGATTTTACAGTTCCAAAAAACGGTTTGATTGCGGGCAGGAAAATAGAGGATTACATTAAAAAAATCCTCAAGAAACATAATTTTGAGGAGCTGCAAATGCCGCTTTCAATAATTGTAACAGACCTGAATACAGGAGAAAAAATTGTTTTCAATCAAGGCGACCTGATAAAGGCAATAAAGGCTTCGATTGCTGTGCCTGGCATATTTGAGCCCATAGTAGATGATACCTCAATATTGGCGGATGGCGGCTTAGTAGACCCTATCCCTGTTGATGTGGTGAAAGGCATGGGCGCTGATATTGTTATCGCAGTTGACCTTGCAGTGGAAATCTCCAAAACAGATTTGGAAGTAAGCAGGGAAGAATCAGCATTTACAAAATTTTTTGAAAGAGAGTTTATCTCAACTGAAATATCCTACATGAAGGAATTTCTGAGAGAGAAAAAAATAAAATTGCCATTTTTTCTAGGCACTTTGCTAAGTGCGAAGAGAGTCCTCAATATAATGACAAACAAGGAAATAAAAATAGCCAAGTACACAATACGGTCATTAGACATATTAAGCCACCATTTTGCAAAAGAAAAGCTCAAATACCCTTACATTGACGTGATCATCAAGCCAGAATTTGAAGGCATAAAATGGACAGAATTTGACAAGAGTGAGCAATGCATTAAGGCAGGAGAAGCAGCTGCAGAAGAAGCTGTGCCTAAAATAAGGAGGCTGCTGGAAAGGGCATTATAGACAATTAATTACCGCAATTTACGATATGATTGCTGGCTGCTGACTTTTTTCCCATTGAACTCTATTATGCCGCCTTGGGCATTGAGCTTAACTGCCAAGTCATTCTTCTTTGTATCGTTGCCCACAATAGCAGTAACGTGCATGATGACTACCCAATTCTTGCCTTCCTGATAGCTGGTTAGGCTGTCAATTTTGTATTGTGGCAGAGTCAGTGTTGAGTTTTCTTGTCTAGCGAAAAACTTGACATTATTGCCAACAAACTGCATCGCCTTTGATTCTGCCTGCTTTTGGCTGATTGCACTGCACCCAGCAATCAAAAAAATGGATACTGCCAAAAAAACAAATTTACTGAATATATCTTTCATTTTCCTTTAAAAGAAAAAACTGCCTTTTTTATTTTGAATACAATGGTGCTTAATCCCTTTTTTTCCTTATTTCTTATCTTTTCCTCCATCAGTTTGTTGTACTTTGCAATAACCCTGTTCAATTTTTCGTTATAGCTCTTCTCAGCCTCTTCATGGTTTTTTGTCTGCTCAATCTGTTGCAGATACTCGTCAATGTATTTCTGCTTCTCCTCCTCATACCAGCTGTCTATTTCGTCTTCATCCATATTCACCTGCAATAACACATACATTCATTGCAGCCTGTATTGCTTTGGATAAATTCAGACCTCGTGTATCTATAATCCCGCGACTCGCATTGCGATCTGCATCTTGTCTTGCAGGCATCTTCATCATCTATTGTATGTGACATGAGGTTTATGAATTTGCCGCATTTATCCTCTATCCTGAATGAAGTTCCATTTTTAAGAATGGACTCAGCTGCAAAAATAGCGGCAATGCCCAATACCAACAAAATTATTAAAAATAACTTTGGGTCTTTTGAAATTTTTTCTTTGTATGCTTTAAGCTTGCTAATCATTTTTATCTTTGGTTTATTATTTTGATTGTTTCTTTGTTTCTACGCTGCTAACTGGCGTTTTGTCGCTGCTCTCGACTCTCTCCTTGAGAATATTCTGCTGCTTTAGATTGTAAGCCGATATTTTAACAATTGCGATTGTTATTATGATTACGGAGAGCAACATAGTGACATATATAATATTTTTTGATACTTGCAGCTCAACCAAGTCACCATAGGATATAAGGAGTCCAAAACCGAATATTAAGTACGAAATTCCTCTTATAAAAGCTCCGCCTGTCAGGATAAAAAGCAGCCCAATGGTTGTTGTTGCGGCAATGCCGGCAGCAGTCAGCACAAAATCATTATAGTAAACATCGCACTTGATTTCAGTGTGCGGTGCAATTATGTCGTAGATTACTGCCTTAAACTGTCCGCAGCCATAATACTGCGCCACAAAAGCATGGCCAAGCTCATGAATTGCAATGCTGCTGACAAAAATAAATGCGCTAATAGAAGCCATAAAAACAAAGAATTTGCTAAACAGCCCCAGATAATCCCACGCTTTAACTTTCTTATAGCGCTTGCGCTCAATTCTCCTTATAATCCCAAGATTTTTTACGTCAAGACAAATGAATAGAAGCGCAAAAAACATAGCAATATTTGGCAAAAACCAAAATAGATTTATTGCCTCAACGCCATAAAAGGCTAAAGCTGACATTGCAACTGATAAAATTACATAAGCCACGCCAGAATAGCCGGCATTTTTCAAATAAAAATTTGAGAAAAGAATAAGCTCTAAGGACACAATAATCATCAAAAGGTAGGACGCAGCCAATGTAACGACAAAAAAAGCCTGTATGCTGTAGTTAATTGCAAAAACAGTGCTAATAAATAGCACCAATAGGTACACTAAGTTTCTGTTATCTGTTATCTTGTAGACAGCATACAAAATCAGCAGACTGCTTACAATAACCAAGACAAAATTCATCAAGGCAAAATCTTTGTTGCTTGGCTCTAATACCCCAAAAGTCCAGAGAAAATTAAGGAAAGACATTAGCAGATAGAAAATGCCGTTGGCGCCCATTATGTCTCCAACCTTGCACGCTAATTCTCCTTTTTTGCAGAAAGTGTAATATATGTAAAATGCCATCAAGGCAACAAGCAAATAGCTCAATCCATTCAATGCAAATATTACACCCATATGGCCTCTTTTTAATGTTAATTACAAATTAGCACCTGAATGTGTTCAATAGCTTCACATATTCTTCCTTGTTATTGCTAAAAGGGGCAGAGCCGCTCACCAAAACAAAAATAATCTCGTATTCTTGGCATAAAGTCCCTGAGATCAGAGATTCGGCGCTCTTGCCGGAAAAGTTTATGCCGTAGGTGTACCACTTTTTACCGTTAAAAGTCTCTAATTTAACTGTTCTTGCAATTTCCCTCAGATTGTCAAGGCCGACATCCTGCATTGTCCTGTTTGGATACAAGTCGCTTAGGGCCTGCGACATGCCTGCTGACAGCAAGTCGTTTGACTTTGCTTTGTTAACAACAAATAAGATGGTGTTCTTATTCTTGTCCAGCAATGCCCACTTCTCAGGCAAGTCCCTTTTTATTTCCTCCCAATCAGAAGGATAAGAAAAAGAAAATCCATACTTTTCATTCTTGAAGCTGAGCGGCTCTGTTCCCTGAACTTTTGTTGATTGCTCCTGCTCTTTTGAGCAGCCAGCGGCTATAGCCAGCAACATAACAATTAGAAAAACTTTGTATCCAGATGCACCCATTGCATAGCTTGATTTGTTGCCGCTTATAAATCTTTTGCGCCGCTAAGCTTCATTCTGCAAAACTTAAAATTAAACAAGTAAAATCCAAATGCAAACAAAACATGACACAATAAAAAACACTCAATCCAGCTCATTTACAATCTTTTTCAAAACGGCATCAATAGCTACGAACAAATTTCTTTCTGTGATTTCTGAAGCATACACTTTCCCGTCATCCACAACTTTTGCGTGCACCTCATATTTTTCGCTTTTTTCCCTTTCATGCACTGGCTTTAGGGTAAGGTGCAGAACTTCCATCCTAGTTGTCAGCTCTGAAATGCGCTTTGCATAATTGCCTACAATTTTTTTCAGAACAATCATTGAGGAGCCGTCAATCTCCCTGAATCCGCTTAACTGAATGTTGCCGCCTAAATTAATGTCTTCTTCCATTTTATAATTCACTTTAATAATAAATCAACGCAATTGTCTATATTATAAAAAGATTTTGATTTTTGAAATAAAGATAAATATATATACTGAATTTGCTAACAAATTCCAGATGGCGTTATCAATCTCAGTTTCAGGCATAAGGGGAATTTATGGCAAGGATCTGACGGACAGCATGGCAGTAAGGTATGCTTATGCCTATTGCCAGTTTTTAAGAAATAAAACAAAAAAAAATAAACTCACAATTGTTATTGGAGCTGACACAAGACCCAGCGGAGTC
>JACPTC010000031.1 GCA_016192985.1 Candidatus Woesearchaeota archaeon
AGAGAAATTCTAAGGGATGTTAGGCGAGTGGAATTGAAGCAGTGAAATGGTGAGCGAGTTTTGCGAACCTCGCATGTCACTCGGAAATTCCACCAAGCGAACGAATGAAATTCGTGAGCGAAGAGTTTTTGAGCTGCCGAACGTGTAGTAGCTGCCGTAATTTTTTCTTAATCATATAGAATCTACTGAAGGTAGACAAGATGTCCGAAGGACTGAAAAGTTGGGGGCTATATTTTTGCTTATTCGTCATCTTCTCTAAGATATAAACTAACCTCTTCTTCATCGATTCCGTATTTTTTCAGTATTAATCTAACCATGTTTAAAAGTGTATTAGTATTCAAATTGGATTCTATATAAATAGTATCAGAAATTTTAATGGGACTCTTCAATTCATTCTCTTTACTTGATATCATCTTACGTTTTTTCCTCTGAAATTCATCATCTTCTAAAAAAGATTTAAACTTATTTGAATCTAAATCATATAAAACTAAACATATACTCTGATAAAAATCTTTCCAGCTTCTTACGAGAGTTTCTTGTTCTTGGAATACGTACGATTGAATTTTCTCTCCAGTAAAACTCTGGTCATCTGACAAACTATATACATTTTCCGTACTTCTTGGAAGAACAAATTCTGTTAAGGGGTATTTCCAGATTTTTAATGCAGTATTTTTTAACT
Organism: Candidatus Woesearchaeota archaeon; assembly: GCA_016192985.1. Lineage (GTDB taxonomy): Archaea > Nanobdellota > Nanobdellia > Woesearchaeales > GW2011-AR4. Next base: position 680 of record JACPTC010000031.1, read on the forward strand.
GATTAGCACGATTTATTATTGTTTCTTCATTCCATTTATCAATATCCCTTAAATATTTATTTAGAAATAGTTTGCTTTCTTTAAATCCTTTTTCCATATCTCGCTTTTCTAAGAAAGGTTTATTACTCATCTTGGAGTTATAAGCCGTTAGAGTAATATTCCCTATTGTATGTAACCATTTCTCGTGAATCTGTAGAAAGTTTTCACCTAAAGAACCCATCCAATTTTTTGTTAAGGTCTGTGGCATAATATGTTCAATATTTAGAACTTTATCTCTGATTAATTCTTCTACTTTTACTTTTTCTGCATTTTCAAAATTTTCTAATCTTTCTAATAGATGCAGGACATTCTTACTTCTTAAATGATATATATCTCTACTAATCAATCTTTCAGAAAATTCTTCATCTATGGGGAATTTTTGTGAACCTTTTTTATGGGATAAAATATACTTGAGTATATCTAAATAATATGTTTCGTAATCTTGAACTTTCTTTATTTCTTTACCTAAAGTCATAAAAATTTTATTTAAAGCATTGGTAGGTAAATCTGTTATAAGTCTTCTAAAAGCAAAAGATTCTATGATACTCAATATTTCAATTATTCCTTCTTTTGTTATAATGTTATTAGCATAATCATCAAAGACTTCTAGTAAAAACGGGTACGAAACTGAAATCTCTAAGTTGTTTATTCTATCCAAAAGAATGTTTATCTCAGGGTCTTTATGTTTAGAAAAAACTATTAGATGATAGTATTCTGAAAAAGTCAATAGTTCTTTTAATAAATCCTCAATTTTATCAGAATAATTTTTTTTAACAAAATTTTTAAAAAATTCATATATTTTATCCTTATTTGGAATATTTCTTTCTTTATAGGTTAGATAATCTCTTATGAAATTATCTTCATAATCTTTTGTATTTTTTTCAATTTTATACCAATATAAATTATATAACTCCTCTTGTTTCTTTGCAGTAGGCTGTCCCATTAAAATAAAATTTCTGACCTTATCAGATTCCTTTAGGGAAAGCCCTGTTGAGTTAAGGCTTTCAAATATTAACTGAGGGTCATCTTCGCTTCTAATTAACTCTATTTCAACGACATTTAACCTTTTTATTGATTTATAAAACTCATCAATAGGAATATCTATTTCCTTAATCAATTTTTTAAAATAATTGTAATTGTTAGTTATATTAGAATCTGGAATATGCTCATTTTCACTTTCAAAGAGTTTGGTAAATGCTAAATTATCATCTTTAACTGGTTTTAATCTTATTCTTTTTTCTCCTTGTGAATATTTATTAACTAAATATTCGTCTTTGATTTCTTGTTTATTTATCTGACTGGTAATCTCATTTTTATCTAATAAGTCATAAATAGCTAAAAGAAGCATAGACATAGTTGTTATTCTTTGCTGTCCATCAATGATAAGGTACTCTCTTTTTTCGCTTTCTTCATCATAAATCGAGACTATTGTTCCGAGAAAATGGTTCTTAAAATTTTTCTTGTAAATTTGAACAACATCATCAAAAAGCCTTTTACAATGCTCTTTGCCCCAGTCATAGTTTCTTTGATAAGCAGGAATAACAAAATGTTTGTCGATTCCTTCTAAAAATTCAACAAATCTTCTATTAATAACTCTCATATTTCTCCCCCATCAACTTTTTTTGTGCATTATACTAAAGAGGTTAATTTCTTATTCTTTCTAAGATGTTCAATCCTTTTGTTAGCTATTTCAATATATTCTTTTTTATTATCAATACCAACCCATTTTCTATTCAATAATTCTGAGGCGATGGCTGTAGTGCCACTTCCAATAAACGGGTCAAGCACAACATCACTTTCGTTTGAAGCCATCTCTATTAATCTTTTGAAAATTTCTAATGGTTTTTGAGTAGGGTGTGCTGCTCTTCTATTTTTGCCTTTTATTCTTTCTTTTCCTTGACATACTGGAAACTCCCAAACATCTTTTAACTGTTTGCCATGAGCATATTTTTTCATGTTTTTGTAGTTAAAAGTCCAACCACTGCCTTTTGCAAACCATACGATGAATTCTGTAGAATGGGTTAAAGTCCTTTTAGTGATACTTGGCATAGGATTTGTTTTTTTCCATGTTATTAAATTGATAAATTTATAATTAAGCTCCTTTAATGCTATAATAACCTCGCCAATGTTATGTAACGAACCACACACCATTATAGAGCCAGTTGGGACCAATAATCTATCTGTTTCCTTACTCCACTTCCTTGTAAAATCTAAATAGCTGGAATAATTGCCTAATTTATCCCAGTCTTCATTAACCTTATAATATGCACCGCCAGTTTTATTGTTTGGTAAATTTATCCCACCGTTAGAAGCGTTGTAGGGTGGATCTGTAACTATTAAATTAACTTTTCCAGCAGGAAAGTTCCTCATAATATCAATAACATTAAATTTTTGGAAAACTTATTAAACTGTAGAACTTTTTGGTTCACCAATGAATACAAAAATACAAATATTATCAAATGTGAACTATCCAATAGGTGAAGTAATCAAGAGCGAACTTCTTGAGAGTACAAAAGTAAGTATCGCTGTGGCATTCTTACGAAAATCTGGCGTTGATCAAATATCAAAAGCTTTAGATTACGCCTTAACAAAGAATAATGCAAAAGTGGAGATAATAGCTGGATTAGACTTTAAAACTACAGATTACAAAGCATTATTAGCTCTAGAAAAAATAAAATCCGAGTATTCTGGCTTTAGTTATTACTGTTTTGGGGACAAGCAAGATAACTTTAACGATTTAATATTTCATCCTAAAATTTATTTATTTAGTAATGACGTGCAAAAAAATACAAAATATACCTCAATAATAGGTTCCTCTAATTTAACTGCTGGTGGTTTATCCTCAAACTATGAAGTAAATGTTGTTTTTAGAGAAATAAAACCTATTTATTTTTCTCAATTGGAGTCGGTTTATAGTGCAATTAAGTTTACTGAATCTGTCTTTATACCATCAAAAGATTATTTAGAAAAATATAGTAATATAAAAAATGAAATAGACAAAGCGGGAGATAGAATAATTTCTTCAAAAATAGTAAAATCAATCGAAGAATTAAGAAGAGAAGAGGCACAACTACCTGGAACAGTTCCTTCTTTGAAAAAAATAATAATTGATATTATCATAAATAAAGAAAAAGAAGGTTTAAAACCCGTACCTTTAAAAATCATATACGAAGAAGCTGAAAAAATCGTAGCTGAGAAAAAGCTAATCTTTAAAATGGATACCTTTAGAAATTCAATTCGTGGCGAACTCAACAAACATGAAATTAAAAGCAAACATCCAGACTCCATGTCTTTATTCATTCGGTCAACTGATAATAAAGGAAATTATTCTTTAAGCGAGATAGGATATAACTATAGGGGAAGATGATAAAAAATAACATAATATTTAAAGAAGATATTACAAAATGGCAAGGATATCCTTCTTTAGTGAATAGACCAAGATGTTACTCTTTTAATCCTGCTGATGGCTGTTTATATTGCAATAATAAGAGTTTTCGTTATCATTCCACTTCACATGGTAAAAAGTATTATCAATGTGAAAAATGTTGTGGTATAAATCATTAAAATAATGTATATTTTTTGCAGACCCGCCTTATAATCTTTCTGGTAAAAACTATATTACCTGTATAAACGGCAGAAAAGTAAATTGTAATAAAGGAGTTTGGGACATGGTTGCAGACATTGATAAATTTAATTACGATTGGATAAAAGAGTGTATGAGAGTTCTAAAAGATGATGGCACTATTTGGATTTCAGGAACATTACATAACCATCCATCTATAGGGTTTCTATTGAAAAAAATGGGATACTGGATAATAAATGATATTATATGGTTTAAACCAAATGCACCGCCTCAACTACAGCCTAATAGATTAGCACCTTCTACTGAAATAATTTGGTTAGCTAGTAAAACTAAGAAATATTATTTTGATTATGAAAAAGCAAAAGAATTAAATGAAGGAAAACAAATGAGGAATCTATGGGTAATCACTGCAAAAAGACACGTTACAAAGCATCCTACTGAGAAACCCGAGGAATTACTAGAGAGAGTAATTTTACTGGGTAGTAAAAAAGGAGACCTTATTTTAGACCCATTTATGGGTTCTGGAACGACAGGAGTAGTCTGTAAAAAACTAGAGAGAAAATTTATAGGTATAGAAATAGATGATGAATATTTTGATATTGCGGAAAAAAGAATAAAAAATCATAAGATTCTTCAAGCCCCCAACTTTTCGTTTAAGAAAAAAATTTTGGAGAGCGACGCGAACCGTTTAATCATCCTTGATTAGACGAAGGCAGCTACTAAAACACGTTCGGAAGCGAAGCGCATCTTATAAATTAAGGCAGCTCAAAAACTTCTTGCCTAACACATTTTTTGCGAAGTTTTGGTGAAACTTAGGCTGAGCAAAGCGAACCGCAAAAAAGCTGTTATACCGAACAATAGGATTCTATGGCATTAAATAAGCCAAAACTAAGCCCGTTATATGACCCAAGTTCTTTCTATTGCAGCTATATTCAATCTATCTTTCAAACTCCACAGCTTCATCAAAATCCCAAGGACCTGTACCGCAACTGCTTGCCTCTTCACCTTGAATTCGCAAAGTTGTGGGATCTGTTAATTGCAAGATTATTCTCTTTGAAATTTTGCTGCCAAACCTTTGAGTAAGAGAATCATAACAATAAACTTCACCATCTGTCAAAACATCTTTAAAATCCCTGTTTACGAAGCCTGAATCTTTAATGTCAAAATAATAATTTCCGCTGCCCGGCCCATTTGCCGCTAAGAATGTTCCAACAGAAAAAACTGCTTTAAAGGGCTCTATATTGTCATGAACCAATGCCAAATGTGGATCTTCAGGATAAGTGTTAGTTGTCCCTTTAACGAACCAAACTCCCTGCGCGGTTCCAGGCTTGTCTTGTGCCACTTCACCGCATATGGGTTCTTTGGTCCTTTTGACATCACTAGAGCCAAGCAGAGATTTCAACTGTGACACTATATTTACAGTGAAATAATCCAAAGGGCACACCCTATGCAAAGGATCTTCATACCAACGCTTCGGATTAGCATATACAAGCTCTTGAGTCCGCAAATCAGCCAGTCCAAAATCAGAAGAGCCTCCTGCTGTGCCTATGCTCTCCCCACCAGCAACAAGCATCGGGGAATAGTAGAAATCTTTCTCGCAATTCTTGTAATGAATCCCGCCTGTATCATATTCTTGGCAATTATCTGGCTGTGCAAAACTTTGCAGCAGCTTCTCGGACAACGATGTAAGATGGATGAAATATCCTCTTACTTCAGCGCAGACTGTAAAATCCAATTTATAATCTTTTATTTGACGCCCTTTCATTGTATGTTCTGAGGAGCCAATTCTTGTAATCCAAATGTCTCCGGGTGCAACTACAGGGGCACTAGAGGACGACTCGTCACCACCAAACCCTTTTAAATGAAAATACAGGTGATTTGTAGGAAATGTATGTCCGGAGGGGTTTAGATTACCAAGAGGGACAATGTTTTGCAATCTTGAGATTGGAATGTGTGAAACCGTAAAGAGTTCCTTTTTATCGCCGCATGACGGGAATTTTGATTGCGGAATAGCCTCTTGTTCGTATCCCTTAGTATGCTCTTGCTCAGATGGTGAAAGTATGATATTGCATCTTTTACACATTTCTTTTCCTTGAGCAATAGGAATAATATTACAATCTGGAGGCCATTCCTCCTGCTGACAGATTGCTTTAAGCGCTTCATTTGTAATCTCATCTATTGACCGGGGTTTTTTAAGAGGCTGTCCTTTATCATCATTTGCCGCATCTTCAATTTTAGCTTCAAACATTGCCACAACCTCTTCAGGGCATTTTTCTATGCCTTGTTCGCAGAAAGCGCGGCATTTTTCAAGATTTTGTTCACAAAAATCAACGCATTCTCTGCCTTTGCAGTTTCCCAGATTTATCTCTTTTGCTTCAGGGTCATTGCAGCTGCCGATTAAAACTAGGGAAAATACTAATAATAGGAATAACCTCTTTTTTGGCATAATTTTATCTTTAGAAAGTATATATAAAAACTTTTTCATTGAATAAATTTCAAAATAATCTCATTGACTTCTTTTGGAGTTGCTTTTCCTTTTGTTTTTTTCATCACAGCACCAACGATAAAATTCAATGCTTTTGCTTCCCCTTTCCTGTAGTCCCCAACAGCTTTCGGATTTTCTGCAATTGCTTCCTTGCAGTATTTTTCAAGCTCCGAAATGTCAGAAACAGCTTCCAATCTTTCTTTTTTTACAAAATTATTTACATCAAACGGCTTTTCAATCAGTTTTTCCAGAATTTCTGATGCGACATTGTCTGTTATTTTTTTATTTTCCACTAATCTGAGCAAATCAATTATGTGCCTTTCATCGATTTCAACTTCACGCAGCTCCTTTTTGTTGTAGTTCAAAACCCTGACCAATTCCCTCCTAAGCCATTTTGCAGCAAGTACGGGATCAATTTCCTCTGAGATTTTCTCAAACATTTCTGCCAATTCTTTTTCTGCAGCAAGAATCTCAGCATCCTCTTTTTTTAGCTTGTGCTTTTCAACAAATTTTTTAACTTTGTCTTGGGCAAGCTCAGGCATTTCTTTTTTTATCTCCGCAGTCCATTTTTTACTGATTTCTACAAGAGTCAAATCTGTATCAATTATGTAGCCGTAGTCATCTTCAGTTTCTTTTTTTCTTAATAAAAATGTAACTCCTTTTTCAGAATCCCATGCCCTTGTTTCCTGCTCAATTTTGTGGGCTTCTTCTTTCTGCCTTTTTACCTCATACACAAGTGCTCTTTCTATCTCCTTAAAGCCTGTAATGTTTTTTATCTCAACTCTTTTGTAGCCGCTTTCCTTTATTGAAATATTGGCATCAGCTTTTATAATTCCTTCATTAATGTCAAAGATTTCAAGATAATTCAATACAGTGATTAATTGCTTCATGAAATCCCTTGCTTCATCTGGAGATGCCAAATCAGGCTCTGTTACTATTTCTACTAATGGATTTCCGCTCCTGTTGTAGTCAACCAAAACATAAGCGCTTTCTTTCAGTCCCGCAGGATGGATTAATGAAGCAGGATCTTCCTCCATATGCACCCTTGTAATGCCGATTTCCTTGCCGTCTTTGAGCTTTAGGCTTCCTTTTTTTCCAAGAGGAATCTCGTATTGGGAGATTTGATAGTTTTTTGCCATGTCGGGATAAAAATAAGATTTTCTTGAAAAGATTAATTCTGGTGATATACCACAATTCAAGGCTAAGCATAACTTTAATGCAAACTCAACTGCTTTCTTGTTCAAGACAGGCTTTGAGCCTGGCATTCCAAGGCATATCTGGCATGTTCTCGTGTTTGGCTCTTCGCTTCCATGAGTTGGGCAACTGCAAAATAATTTTGTTTTTGTATTTAGTTCAACGTGCACTTCAAGGCCGATAACAATGCCGGTTGTGAATTGTTTCATTTTTATTCATCAATAATCTGATTAATGGGTTTATCAAATATTTCTTTTACGATTTTTTGTCTTGTTATGTTTATTTTCATTTCAAATTCCTTATAGCGCTTTTCAATATCTTTGACCAACCTTTTTATTGTTTTTGAATCATCTATCTCAAATTCAGAATCATCATGACCATAAAACCAAAGTTTTTGGTAATATGGATCATAAGAAATCATCCCTCCACCAATATTAAGATTTATCGTTTTAGTATAATCTTTTTCCTCTTCACCATAATTTGTTGAAAATGCGACTTTCTTTAGTAGTTTATGGAGGTGCTCTTTTGCTTCATTCCCATCATCACATTGTTTTTTCATTTCCCATGCTCCACTGCGCTTCCCAATTGTATCAGTTTCCCTTCCTGCAGATGGTCCGCTATCAGCAGCATGCCGACAGGCAGATTTTTTTCAATGCCGACTGGAACATTCAAATGCGGCAGCCCTGCTACATTTGGAGACACGGTCATCACATCAATCATGTAATGCTGCAATGGGCTTAGTTTTTCAATTTCTGAAAACTTTGGCGGCAATATGGACGCTGTCGGAGAAACCAAAGCATCAAATTTCTTGAACGCTTTTTTGTACTCGTTAATCATCAGTGTTCTTACTTTTGCAGCCTTTAAATAAAAAGCGTCCTTGTAGCCTGCCATTCTTGCAAATGTTCCAAGAATAATTCTTCTCTTGGCTTCCTCTCCAAAATTATTGCTCCTGACTTTTGTGAAATACTCATTAAAAGAACCTTCCAGTTTTTCAGCTGCACCATAGCGCATGCCGCAGAATTTTGCAAGGTTTGTGCTTGCCTCGCTTGCCGCAATCATGTAATAAGTTGAGATGCCGTATTTTATCGGCAATTCCAGAGAAATCTCTTCAGCTTTTGCGCCCTCTTCCTCAAGCTCATTTATTCCGTTGTAGACATTTTTTTCAACTTCCCTTTCGACTCCTGCACCGAAAGCTTCCTTTATAATCCCTATTTTTATCCCCTTGATTGGCTTTTTAAGGTATTTTTCGTAATCTTCAGCCTTAACATTTAATGACGTGCTGTCATTTTTGTCATGCCCTGCAATCACGTTCATCAAAAGCGCAGCATCTTCCATGCTCTTGCCCATAGGCCCGATTTTGTCCAGAGAATTTGCAAAATCTATTAATCCATATCTTGAAACCCTGCCATAAGTCGGGCATAATCCAAAAACTCCGCAGAATGAGGCGGGCGTTGTAATAGAGCCACCAGTCGATTCTCCTAAAGCAATATGATTTTTTAACTTTTGGCTTAAGCCAGCCGCACCTCCAGAAGACCCGCCGCAACTTCTCTCCTTGTCAAAGGGGTTTTTTGGTATGCCGTATGCACTGTTTATCGAAAAGGTGCCGAATCCAAATTCGTCTTGAGCTGTTTTGCCAATTATAATGCCGCCTTCCTCTTTTACTCTTTTAATTGCAAAGGCGTCAAACAAAGGCTTATAACCCTGCAATATTTTGGAGCCTGCTGTTGTTTCAACATCCTTGACGCATATGGAATCTTTTACGGAAATTGCAACTCCAAGCAGTTTTTTATTGGCAAAAAAATTCTTTTCTTTTGAAAGAATTTTTTTGTTTATTTCTCTTGCTTGATTTAATGCTAATTCTTCAGAGATAGTATTAAAATAATTGTATTCTTTGTTTATTTCCTTGCATTCTTGAATAATTTTTTCCGTATGCTCGACTATGTCAATTTCATTGTTCTTTATTTTTTCAATGAATTCTTTAGCGAGCATTTATAATCACTTATCACTAATGTAAACTTTGTCCATTTTGTCTCCTACTGAAATTTTGCTGACCACATTCATTCCTTTGATAACCTTCCCAAAAACTGCATAATTACCATCAAGAAAATGGGTTTCCGCCAACGTAATATAAAACTGGGATGATGCGCTGTTGGGGTCATTTGTTCTTGCCATTGCCAAAGCCCATTTTACATGCTTCAAGTCGGGATTTATCTCAAGAGGAATTTTTCTTGCTGAGCCTCCTGTTCCATCACCTTTAGGATCGCCACCTTGGATTACAAAGTCAGGCTCCACCCTGTGGAAGGTTAACCCATTATAAAAACCAGCGTTTGCCAAATCAATAAAGTTTTTAGAAGTTATTGGCGCCTTATCTATATACAATTCAGCCTTGATTATCCCTTTGTCCGTTTCGATTATTGCATATTTGATAGTTTTTTCCTCATAAATTTTTGATTTATCACTTAACTCTCCTCCTTTATTCGAGCATGACACAATAACGATTAATAAGATGGCAAGCAAAAACAATTTATTACCCATACTAAACAGCCCTTGGCCCCTTGAAATAGCCGTTTTTCTTGTGCTCTGTCAAAGACAAAGCTTCATCTTGGGAGAGGCACTCTTCCTCAGCATCTTCCCGAACTGAATTCCTGATTTCAACAGGATGGAAGCTAGGCTTTACATCGTCTGTGTTTACTTCTTTCAATTTTGAGAAAAACTCTAATGCGTCCTTAAGCTGCGGCAGGAATTTTTTTATTTCCTCTTCGCTAAGCTTAACTCTTGCAACCTCGGCAACGTGCTCCAAAAGCTTTCTGTCAACTTCCATAGAATAAGCTGTTTTTTAGCTATTTATATATATTTTGTTGTTGATTTCAGAAAACTTTATTTATATAAACCTCTACTTAAAACAGAAAAGAATAAATTAAGCTATCTAATCAGTTCCCTCCTCCTTATCTTTGAAACAAGCCTTTCTAATGTGTCAATTTTTCTCATCAGTTCTAGCTTTTCCTTGTCCATATCCATTAAATACCTTGCAAATTTTGTCAGCTCAAAATCCTCCTTTTTGATGTTCCTGCTTATTTCAATGAACTTGTTTATTTCCTCTGATGTAAGACTTAATCTTGATAGCATTTCTGCAGCTTTCTTTCTTAATTCAGTAAAATCCCCCATATCTTTTTCCAGGGCTTCCCTGTTGATTTGCAGATCCCTCTGCAGCTCTTCCTCAAACTTTTCCAGTATCCTTTTCTGCAATTGCGCCTTCAGCATCTTAAAATCTACAAGCTCTTTGCCAAAATCCTCCTTCAGATTCTTAATAATCTGCAGATCACTCTCAAAATGCTTTAAAAAATCTTTTTGGCTGCTGTTCATAACGCTCAGCTCTTTTCTTAACGATTCCAATTCGGCTTTTAAATCAGAAATTATCCTGCTGTTTTCTTCTATATTCTTGTTTATTAAATCAATCTCCTTCTTTGTTTGCATCAATTCTTTTATTTTTTGCAGCATGTGAAAAGCTGATTTTTATTTCTATTTAAAGTTTTGTTTTTTGATAAATTATTAGGATTGTGATTGCATAATTTTATAAATAATATTCCTGCACGGCATGTTGTGAATGATATGGCACATAATGAAAAGGAAAAAATTGAGTATATTGGCAAAACATTTGAATTGCTAAAAAGGCATATTAAAACAGGAGATAAGATTATAGAATTTGAAATAGCAAGAAGAAGCCCGGGAGTCAGGCTCATAATAACAAAAAGCAGGAAAATTTTATTGACAAAGGAATACCGCTATGAATTGAAAGGTTATGATTACCGCCTGCCCGGTGGCAAAGTCTTTGACACCTTGAAAGATTATATTCTGGCAAGAAATAAGAAAACAGGCATTATCAAATATGCAATCAGAGCCGCTAAAAAAGAGTGCATGGAAGAAACAGGTTTTATTGCAAAAAGCATCAAGCATTTTCAAACTTCAAAGGCAGGCGCAACTGTTGATTGGGATTTATACTATTTTACCGTTAATAAGTTTAAAGAATGTGCTGGCGGGCAAAAACTGGGATATGGGGAGGATATCAAGCCAGAATGGAAGACATTTGAAGAAGTTATGAAGTTATGCCTAAACAACAAAATAAAAGAAGCCAGGTCAGTTGGGGTTCTATTAAGGTTTTTATTAAAAAATTCAGCTCATAAATAGATATGTCTTTAATTTAATTTTGTTTCTCTAACAAATATTTTTTTAACTGCTCCACAGCCCTCCTCCTGAATTTTTTAATATCTTCGCAATTTTTTATTTCTCCATAAGTTTTAGTGCTTCTTTCTGGGATGAATATTGGATCATGCCCAAATCCAAAATTTCCTTTAATTTTTTCTGCAACAGCCCCTTTTTCCTCTCCAAGAAAACTTTGTGGTTTTTTATTTGGTTCGCAATAAGCAACAGCGCTTTTGTAAGCGCATTGCCTGTTTTGTACTCCCTTCATTAATTTGATTATGCCTTTTAATCCAATCCTTTTGTGGATGTAAGCAGAGCAAGTTCCGGGAAAATCATTCAGTGCCTTGATAAATAGTCCAGAATCTTCAACAACAACAGTTTTTTTTAATTTGTTTGCGAGCATCTCTGCTGATTGCTTTGCTATTTCCTCAGGATTGTCGCTTCTTAATTCTGGATAAGAAACTTTGATGTGATTGACCTTTATTTCAGGCTCCAGAATCTGCTTGAATTCTTTTACTTTGTTTTTGTTACTGGTTATGAAGTTGATTGTCAATTTTGATGGCATTTTATCATTTATTTTTTATTTCATTTACCAAACTCCCCAACAACCGGATTAACAACCCTTACCAAGTCCTTTGCCTTCATCTTGATGCTTTTTGTATGCTGGCCTGCGTTGAATGCAACAATATCATTTTCAACAACACTCTTGTCAAAATAAACTTTCAGTCCAAGCAGGTTGCCGAATGGCGGCACAGAGCCGATATTGCATCCAGTGGCTTGCCTTACCTCTTTAGCATTAGCCAATTCTATTTTTTTGAATAAGGTAAGCTTCTGCAGCTTTTCAATGTCCAATTCCTTTGCTCCAGAAACAACAGCTTGTATAAACCCCTCTTCGGTCTTGCAAATAAGCGCCTTTGTCCCCTGCTCCAGCCTTGTGCCCCTGACTTGAGCAGCCTCTTTGCTTGTAAAGACGGGCTTGTGCTCTAGCACTTCATATTCAATTTTTTCTTTGTTTAATATGTCTCTTATTTTGCCAAAAACAGCATTGACAGACTCCTTTACAAAATCGAGCTTGATATGCAATTCCTGCAATTGATTTTCACTAACTTCGCTAGGCGCATCCTCCATTAATGATTCCGCTGCCTTGTTTTTAGGGAAAGCAATCACTTCTCTTATCGAATCATTGCCCGTTATCATTGCAACAAGCCTGTCAAAGCCGAAAGCTATGCCTCCGTGAGGAGGGGCTCCATATGAAAAAGACTCAAGAATATGGCCAAATTTTTGTTCAATTTCTTCTTTATTGTAGCCCATAATTTCGAATACGCTTTTCAATGCTTGTGGCTTGTGATTCCTTATGCTGCCTCCGCCTATTTCAGTGCCGTTAAGCACTAGGTCGTATTGAGTGGTGAGTATTTTGCCGATGCTTTCCTTCTTCATGAGCCATTCCATGTGCTTTGGCTTTGGTGCAGAAAAAGGGTTGTGCGTAAATGTCCAGTTGTCCTCTTGGTCCTTCTTGAAAAACGGGAAATCAACAATCCAAACAAAGCTGAAATGATTGTTATCAATAAGCTTCATCCTTTTTGCCAGCTCAACGCGCAAATTGCCAAGAGCCTCGTTTACAACATTGTGATCAGAATCAGCTACAAAAAGCAGCAAGTCGTTTTTCTTGGCGTTTGTTGCCTTAATCAAATCTTTCTGCACATTTTCGTCAAAAAACTTGACAATGGAGCTTTCAAGCCCTTTATCTGTCATTTTCATCCACGCCAATCCCTTTGAGCCGTAAATTGCAACAAAACTTGTCAGCTCTTCAATAGCTGTCCTGCTGAAACTTGCGCAATTTTTTGCATTTATGCACTTAACAATGCCGCCTTGCTTGATTGCTTTTGCAAACACTTCAAAGTTAGAGTGCTTGACCACTCCCGTAACATCGACAAGGCGTAATTCAAATCTTGTGTCAGGCTGATCAATGCCGTATCTGCTGACTGCCTCTTCATAAGCCAGCCTTGGAAATGGCGTTTTCAAATCCTTGTTCAAAACAAAGCGCCAGACATGCTTAACCATTCCTTCCACAACTTCCATCAGGTCATCCTCATCAATAAAGCTCATTTCAATATCTATTTGCGTAAATTCCGGCTGCCTGTCTGCCCGTAAGTCTTCGTCCCTGAAGCATCTTGCAATCTGAAAGTAGCGGTCAAATCCAGAAACCATGAGCAGCTGCTTGAAAATCTGCGGGCTCTGCGGCAGCGCATAAAATTTGCCGGGGTGTATCCTTGATGGCACAAGATAGTCCCTTGCGCCTTCCGGGGTGCTTTTTGTAAGTATTGGGGTTTCAATCTCAAGGAATTCCATGCTGTCAAAATAATCCCTAACAGCTTTTGCAGCCTTATGCCTTATCAGCATGCTTTGCTGCATTGCAGGCTTTCTCAAGTCAAGATACCTGTACCTCAATCTTGTATCTTCGCTTGCGAGAACCCTGTCATCTATCTCAATTGGAGGTGTAGAGGATTCGTTCAAAATTTCGAGCTTCTCAACAAAAATCTCAATTGCGCCTGTTTTTAGCTTTGTATTTTCCATACCTTTTTTTCTCGGCTTCACAATACCGCTAATCTGGATTACATCCTCTCTTCCAAGTTTTTCAGCTATTTTGTGCGGCTCAAGATTAAAAGAAGGATCAAAAACTACTTGAGTTATTCCATATCTGTCCCTTAAATCAATAAAAATAACTCCGCCGTGGTCTCTTCTTGTAGAGCACCATCCGCATAAAGTCACTTTTTTGTTAATATCTTTGCCTATCAATTCGCCGCAAGTATGGGTCCGTTTCATGGGTCAGAAGAATCTAAGGATTTTATTTAAATGTTATTGTTAAATTATAGTTTATTTCAATTAAAGCGAACTTTGAACCCCAACCACCCACCCTTAATCACAAGATTGTCACCTCATATTTACGGGAAAAAACTTTGTTTATCCAACCAACTAAAACGATACGGAAATTCCTTGAACTTCCTCTAACATAGGATAAAAGATTCTGCTTCGCTTCATCCAAATTTTTTCCAACGAGAAAAGTTGGGGGCTGAACGAAGAAAACTTTATAAATATTCACGCTCATCTATCATTATGGCAAAACAAAAAATCGTACCACATCTTTGGTTCGACAAAGAAGCAGTAGAAGCAGCAGAGTTCTA
>JACPTC010000041.1 GCA_016192985.1 Candidatus Woesearchaeota archaeon
CTTTCAACAGAATAGGAGTTTCTGACAGTCATGTCAATATGTTTAATCTAACACCTGTATTGTACACTTTAGAATTTGCAAATACTACCTCTGCTCGAATAACTAACCTGACAGAGTTGCTCATTAATGCAACGAAGTGAGGAGGTGATACAAAGAGGTGCTTAAATTGTTAAGAAACAAAGAAGGTAAATTTGATATTATTCCTTTGTTTATATCTAATTATACACCTGACTTTATTACAGAAATAGACGGAAATGTAAGTGATGGGCAAGAGATAATTATTTCTACTTCCAATGCTGATTTTACAGATGGAAGGGTCTATGCTTTAGACGGTGACACAAATAATGTACTTTGGACTTTTAATGATCCAAATGCTTCTGAACATCCAAGTGTAGATGATGCTGATGGCGATGGTGTAAAGGAAGTTATTAAAAATTTTGAGGTGGTTAGTTATGAGTAATAAAAAAGAAATTTCAAAAAAATTAAATAAAATAATAATTTTTGCATCTTTGATTTATACTTTTATTTTCTTTATTTTAAAGTGGTCATTGGTAATAAAAGGAGCGTTTTTAAATACCAAAATGCTGACAAATGGAATAAATGTTTTTCCTATTCTTTATTTATTTTTCTACATAACTTCAGGTATTCAGATATTGTTGATAGGATTTTCTTTAAAATTGTTTTACAGAAAAAATTATGAATATTTTTTATCAATAATTAATTTAAAGAATATGAAGGGTATGATATTGATAATAATATTTACTTTTATTTGGTTAATATTAAACCTCAAATTGTGGGATTATTTAGACAAGGCACTTAAGCTTGGTTAACATGAATAGAAAAAAAATATCAGGAGCATGCGTATTGTTCATAATTTTATTCTCTAGTACAGTATTCTCTTATAAACAAGGTCCAAATGTAACTGGAATAGACGATCCAAATACTTATGTACATCAAAAAATTACTAAAGAAGCAGAAAAAGTTTGGAGTTTAATACCCTATGAGATTAAAAAACATCTAACAAATAATATCGCAGCAGACCCTAATGGAGAAATAAGTTTTGAGGGTTTAACTAGTTGCATCTTAAATGGGGCAGATTACGATATTGGAGACGACATAGTAACAGGATCTGGTGAGGAAGATAATGCAAGGAGCACTTGTGAGGCAACATTTGGAAACCATTTTTGGCAACCTGATCGTCCAGATACATTAACAATTGGAAATGATGATTATGATGACGGTCTCGGTCCTTTTGGTAGTTCTTATAGGAAGAGTGTAGAATATTGGACTATGAATATTATCCCTAATTACTTGAGTGGTAATACAAATATATCTTACTACTGGTTAGGTCGGGTTGCTCATCTTTTGGAAGATGCTACACAACCTTCTCACGTGCTTCTAGATCCTCATTCAGGCCATTTTGGAAGTATAGGAGATGGTACTTCAACGTTAGAAAATCACACAGGAATTAATGTAGATACTTATAATGGTAATAATCTCAATCATTATAATTATGGAAACTTAATAGAAGGTTTTAACTGGTCCTCTGTAGAGCCTACAAGAGCACCAGACAGATGGAATATTGAACTTTTTAGGTTATTTTGGTATACTGCCCAGAAAACGCAATATTTTGCTTCAGATGATAGAGAACAAAATTTTACTTACACAAAACTTGATGGTTCTAAAGGGGATTGGCAATGTAGTGGAACTAGCAGTTTAAATTTATGGAGGAATGAGAGTTTAACGTCGTGTTCTAATTTTACAACACAATCACAATTACCTAGTAATGTTGCACAAGAAGCCAACGCCACAATCCCACATTCCATGAAATCCGTCGCTGGATTATACCGTTTATTCTGGGATGCTGTACAGGTAGATTGGAAACACAACCATCACGATATAAGAAACACAGGTTATACTTTATTGAAAGGAGATATAACTTCAAATAATAAACAAATCTGGAATTTTAGTTCTGCTCCATCAACTGACTTCTGGGATGAAGTTGCTATCGCAGAGATTGATAATAATGTAAGTGATGGGCAAGAAATCATAGTTACAACTTCCAATGCTGATTTTACAGATGGAAGGGTCTATGCTTTAGACGGTGACACAAATAATGTACTTTGGACTTTTAATGATCCAAATGCTTCTGAACATCCAAGTGTAGATGATGCTGATGGCGATGGAATAAAGGAAGTAGTTTTTGGAAGCAAGGACTTATTTCTTTATAGTATAAGTTCTAAGAACGGTTCATTAAACTGGAAATACAGAATGAACAATCATGTTAAAGCTGATAGTCCTCATGGAAATACAATTGCTGATATCAATAATGATGGTGGAAAGGAAATAATATTTGGTGAAATAGGAGAAGATGGAACATTTAATGGCAGGACTGTTTCTTTGAAAGCTAATGGAAGCTTGTTTTGGAATAGCTCAACTACAGCAGTTCAAGGATTCCAGTCTGTTCCTGCTATTGCTGATTTAAATGGAGACGGATTTCCTGAAGTTATTATGACGGCAGGTGATGGTGTATATGTATATAACGGAACTAACGGAGTTGAGTTATGTAGAAAACATATGGCTAATGTTTACGCTAGTGCTGTAATTGCTGATTTGGATAATGATAATGATTATGAAATTATTATAGGAACATCTAAAAACACTGTTAGTGGTGAAATTTGTTCTTCTGGAACTTGCTACAGTGCGATTAATGTATTGGATAATAATTGCAATATTCTTTGGAATGGTTCTGTTGATTACCATGTAATTGCTACTCCAGCTGTTGCCAACTTAGATGACGATTCTAATCTTGAAATTGTTGTAGCTACTGCTTTAACACCAGATTTTACAAATATAAGAAATACAAGCTTCAATAATGGCAGTGTTTATGTATTCGATGGTGTGACTAAAAACATGGATTGGAATTCAAAGTTTGTGGCAGGAGCAAAGATACAAAGCAGTCCTGCTATAGCAGACATAGACAATGATGGTATTCTTGAAATTCTTATTGGTGCTTATGATGGCAAATTGTATGTATTAAACCAAAGCAAAGGCAATGAATGGAACTATAGTTTTAGCAGTTATCTGATAGCAAATCCAGCTATTGGCGATATTGACGGTGATAAAGTAGCTGAAATAGTAGTTAAACATGCCAGCCATTTAGGGCCGCATGCAAAAAGCAAATATGGCGGGGGAGGTTTAATGTTTACTAATCAAACATATAAAGAAACCTATAAAGAAAGGTTAGAGAAAATTTCAAAGATACAACAAAGCAAAATAAATAGAAAAACATTTGATGTTTTAACTAAATTGAATGACGAAGCAGAAGAAGAGTTTATAATTAAATTTAAAGATAATGTCAAGAACTTGCCAAATATTGAAAAAAGAAAGGAGATTAAAAATAAAACAATAATGCTAGCAAAAGGACAAGTTGGTGATATTAGGACTTTATTAGCCAGAAATGATGTAGATTACATAGAATATAATGACAAAATAAACTTAAATTCAGACTTTATTCCAGATAATGTATATAAAACTAATGCCCCAAATGTTTGGAATAATACTAATGGTAGTGGAATAAAAATAGCAATCGTTGATTCTGGTATAAGTCAGCACGACGATTTGAGTATTGCAGGGGGTGTTTCTTTTATTTCAGAAAATTATAGTGATAATAATGGGCATGGGACTGCTGTATCTGGAATTGTATCTGCTTTGTTAAATAATAATGGGATTGTTGGTATTTCTCCAAGTGCTGAGATTTATGCAGTAAAAATATTTGAAAATAATGAAGGGAATTTATACGATGCAGTTGAAGCAATAGAATGGGCTATTGATAACAAAATGGATATTATCATAATGAGTTGGGGTTTAAATAGCTATAGCAAGATTCTAGAAGATAGTTTATACAAAGCATATCAGAATGGGATTTTATTAATAGCATCTACAGGTAATGATGGAGAAAATAAGATTTTATACCCTGCACATTATCCACAAGTTATAGCTGTTGGTGCAATTGATAAAAATAATAACAGAGCATCATTCTCTAATTATGGCAACAAACTAGAGTTAGTAGTTCCAGGAGTCGACATAAATTCAACTTCATTAGGTAATTCTTATAGTGTATATTCTGGAACTTCAATGGCTACCCCACATATAGCTGGTATAAGTGCATTAATAAAATCCTACCAACCTAATTTAACAAATTGCTATATAAGAGAAGTTTTAAGAAAAAGTGCTATCGATTTGGGCAAAACAGGATTTGACGAAGATTATGGTTACGGCTTAGGGATAATTAATTTAAATATTATTAACAACATGGATTTGTCTAGCATAAATTGTTCTATACAAAGAGAGATAAAGGATATAACACAGGAGCCAGAAGATATTTTCTTATTAGCCGCCGAACCATCTACATTAGAAACTTTGGGCGGTACCAATAGAAAGCCTCAAATCGTTAATTTATCTAACTATACGGTTTATACGACAGGAGATTTAATCACATTAAAGGTGGAAGCAATAGACCCCGATAACAATACTTTAACTTATTATTATATCTCTCCATTTAATTCTTCAGGGCAATGGAAGACGAATGAAAATAGCTCAGGAAATTATACAATTTTTGTTCAGGTTAGCGATGGTAATTTAACCGATGAAGGATACATAAACTTTACAGTAGCAGTAGCTTCCTTGGAGATAGAATCAATAAACTCAATGTACAGCAATGCAACTCTAAAAATATTTGAATTTGTCATTTTAAATGATGGAGATACAGCAGTCACAGATGTTGAATGGCATTTTGACACGAATGACAGCAGCATAATAAACAGCACATCGAATTTAAGCTCCTTGGCTGCAGGCGAAAAGGCTTTTGTATATGTACAGCACAATTTTAGCACCACAGGAAGCTATAACATAAGGGCAAACGCAAGTGGAATAAGTTCCTCAACCTTAATAGGCGCTTCTTTAAGCTCAAGTATTGGGGTGGGGGACATAGCAATAACAAGTTTTGATGACGTGAATGTCAATGTAGGAAATGTCATATTTGAAATACAGGCAAGAAATAATTTGGAAACTAACATAACGAATATAAACTGGTCATTGGCAACCGGGGATGGTGTAATCATTAACTCACTCCAGCAATTTGCTTCTATCAGACCGAATGAAACAGTATTCGTGTATGTAAATTACGATTACGGGACAGGCGGAACATTCAATCCGACAGCTACTGCCACAAACATAACTTATTCAGACTCAAAAACAATAGCCCTTGACATAAGGCATCTTGAGTCATTGAACTTAACTGTTGCCAATGAATCTAGCAACAAGAGAATTTTTGAGTACATAATAAAGAACTTCTTAAGCTTTAATTTGACTAATGTTTCGTGGGATATAGATACTAAAAATGGTTATGTAATCAACAGCACCGAAACAGCCTTGATTCAGCCAAGTGAACAAATATTTGTATATATTGACTATAATTACACAACTACTGGAACTTATAATGTCAATGCTACAGCAGCAAACAACACTTTAAGAGATTCCATAAATCTTACGATAACAATATAAATCACTTCGAAAAAATGGCAATTATGAAAATCTCATTAAAAAAAATTGAAATCTTGCTGATTGCTGTTCTGTACTTGGCAGCGCTGTACATCTGGACTTTGCCAATCCAAAAGAACATGCTGCCTTTTGGCGACGTAGACTCAAGCTCACATTTCACTATTGGGGACTATATGGTTTCTTATGACAGGTCAATCCTGGAAATACCTTACCCTGTGACTTTCAGGTACTATGGACAAAACAACTTGTTTCCTGCTCTGCTTTGGTATCCTCCGCAGTATTGGACAAACCTTGGAATAATGCAGGTTATTGGCGGAGAAAGAATATTGCCTGTTTTTATTTTAGTGGCGGTGTTCTGCACATTAATAATAATCTCGTCTTATTTTCTGATAAGGAGCCTTTTCGGATTCTGGGCAGCTTTTTTGTCGAGCTTTCTGCTTGTTTTTTCAGCAAGAGACTTTATGATATATTTATGGGGGCAATGGCCTCAGTCATTGTCCTTTGCCTTCACCCCACTTATCTTGTACTGCTTCTACCAATACAATAAGCATTACAATGAAAATCAAAACAGGCAGATTTACCTTTACATGCTGGCATTGTTCCTTGCAGCGCAGTTTTTTTTTCATCCGCAGGGCATGGTGGCTTCAGCAGGGGCACTGATTGCATATTGCATTTTTTTGGCAATAAAAAAAAGGAAATTGCCGTTTAACATAAAGCATGCATTAATTCCAATTGTTTTGTTTGTGCTTGTTTCTTCTGCATTTGCGCCTTTAAATGTCGGTGAATTTGTGCAGGAGCTGGCTTCTAAGCAGCAATCCTCTTCAGGCGAATCTAAAGGCTTTCAGCTTGACAAATTATTCAAATGGTATCATGGGATAAAAAATGACCCGGGATTGCCGGATTTTTATTTCACATACAACCAGACTCACGGCTCATTGCAAAACATATTGTTGTCATGGTGGACTTTGCCGTTCTTGCTTATTGGCTTGTTTGTTCTTGCTTACAGAAGAAATGATGAGGACTTATTGCTGCTGGGCTGGTTTGCCTCATTTTACTTCCTCACAAGGCTGACGGTTTTTGGGTATGGAGCGCGCGATATAAGGATGTTCGCTTATGAGGCGCATATTTTTTATCCAATCATAGCGATAGGCGTTCTTTCCTTGAGCTCTTTAGCCAAGCAAAATGCCTTGAAAAAATACCTTAAATACGCTTTAATCATGGTATTCTTGGCGCTTGCAGTTTCAATAAACGGCAAATCCGCTTACGATGTTTTGAAAAGCCAGCAGTACTCAATAGCAAGGATAAACAATGCCCAATACGAATCGGCAGAATGGATAAGAATCAATTTGCCTGAAAACGCCGACATCTATGATTTTGGCACATTCGGCTATCAAAACTATGCAGCAAAAATAAAATGGCTTATGGCTTTGTCGCAGAGGCATTTCATAATATCCGGCTCTGAGCTTAATATGACAGACTATATATTTATAGATTACACAGATGCCTTGGCATTAAGGAGCCAGAATTATCTTGGCATGGTTCAAAACTTTGAGAGCAATCTCCAAAACCAGACGCCGATTTACAACAAAAACAATATAAAGGTGTATAAAGTTGCTGGAATTAAAATCTGAAAGCAGTATTATGCTGGGAGTTGTATTGGCTTTGATTATTGCAGGCTCTTTTTTCATATTGGGATTTTCAGGATTAAGAGCAGCTCTTGGCATCATAATTCTTTTTTTTGTGCCTTTCTACCTAATCTTCAGCAATTTTGACTTAAGCCAGCAGGAAAAAATTATATTCTCTTTTTTTGCAGGCATTTCTTTGTACCCATCATTAGTTTATTGGCTAGGCTTTCTGCTTCCATTAAGAATTTCAATTCTTGCTGTTTTCATAATCTTAAGCTTGTCAGCTTACCTCATAAGCAGGCTCTGCAAAAGATCTAGCTCTTCAAATTAGCTATGGCGCCAGCCAGAATAAGGATTAATGGAAAGGCAAATGTATGGTATTTTATATTTAGGCCAATCAAGCCGATATAATAGCTGAAAACTCCGGTTGCTGCTGCGGTAATTGCAATTCCAACAAATATTCTCTCAACAAAATCGAGTTTCTCTCTCCAATAAAGCATTACAAAGTAGCCCGGCACAACAAAAAGCCAAAATAATGAGGATACAACTCTTGCGACAACAAGCAGGCTTTCCTTAAAAAACGCCAGTTTGAATGCAACCATGGCTAACGCAAGCAAAAACAAGATGTACAAGCCTTCCCTTTTAACCAGCTCAAAAATTTCTCTCTTCAATGCAATCATCTCCAGCTTTGCTGTTTTTCAAAACAACAACAACCTCATTTTCAAATACATTTTTTACGCGAGCATTTTTTAAAAGCTCCGAAGCAATTAGTAAATTGAATTGCGCAAGCACAGGCTGCCTTGATGCCTTGTCAAAAACAACATACTCAAAGCTGCAAATATCCTGCGGCCCATAAAAATTTTCCTGCGGAATGGAATCGGCAGGGTACTCAAAGCTTAGCAATCCTTTTCTTACCGCAATCAGACCGCCAGAATCGCCAGGCATCTCAGTTGTGTAGCTTCTTTTTATCCTTCTTGATTGAAGCGCTTTGACAAAATCGTCCGGCACAACCTGATAATGAACCCTTTTTGAGTTTCTGAGCAAAGCGTCTTGGCTGTATATATCGCCGTACATAAAATAAACTTTCGCATTTTGCTCGCTTTTTTCACCCAGCCATTTCAATGCGCTCCAATGATAAGCGTCCATAATACCCTGCGAAGTCAATTTTCCATAATGCGGGATTAAAGGCAGCTTTATAACGCCGGCAAACAACACAGCAAAGACAATGCATAAAGCCATAGTGTATATCACATTCCATTTTTTGACGGCGGATTTCAGCAGCACATACACCCCAAAGCCAAAAAACACAGACAAGTAAACCGGCCAGAAAAATCTTATCTGAAAAGACCTTAAGCCAAAACCAATGTAGTTAAGGAAACCTGCTAAAAGCATTGAAAAAGCGAATATGAGCGACCCATGCAGCTCTTTGAACTTTAAAAATGAAAAAACAATGCCTGCTAATATCGGCAAAAGCAAAGCGCCAAATCCTCTTAAGTAAAGCCCAGGATTCCCTTTCCACACAGGCTCGGCATTAAAAGACCATGGCTGTGCAATTGCCCATGTGTTCATAAATATAGCCATATAATATAAAGATAAAACAAAAGCAGCAAAAAGGCCAATCAGTAGATTTCTTAATGCTTGCCTTGTCAATTGCCTGTTGACAAACCTAACACCTAAAAATATTAACAAAAAAATAACACCAAATATTGCTTCAGAAGTGTGGCTGAGTGCAGCAGCGCTAAGGAACAATGCAATCAGAATGTATGCTCTTTTAAAATCAATCCTCAGAATACACCATGCGAATGCAATCAGAAATGATTGGGCCAGCAGCGAAGGCCAATGCCCGTACGCAAACCCTGTGTTAAGCCAGAAATCTATTCTTGCCAGCGAATTATTATGGTCAATGTAAAGCGGAGGGGAAAACAATATCAATGCTAAAGGCAATGAAAGCAAAGCAACATTCTTGTTAAATTCCCTTATTATAAAATACATAACAAAAATACCTATAATGGAGAAAAAGAAGACAAGAAAATATATTGCATCATAAGTCTCTGTGCCGGTTGCATATGAAAAAATCACAGCAAGATGGTAGATAACAGGAGGGTATCTTCCTATTGCATTTTTAATGCCAAGAGATATGTAATTGGCTTCATGCCTAAAATTTCCAGCATCCTTTATGGATTCTGCCCTTACTTGATGCTGAAAGGAGTCGGATGAGGCATAGCCAAATGGAAAATCGTGCTTAAGCTTATGGTCAAATAGGCTTGCGGGCCCTATAAATAATAAGAGCAAACCAAAAAATACCGCAAGAGCTGTTTTTTCGATATCAAGCTTCATGTTACCCATTTTAAATTGTTACAGTTAAATTAATTGAATCCACTAGTGTCCCGTTTCTGGCACTGGCATTGACATTAAAGCTGCCAGCAGCTGTGAAGTTGTAATCAGCATATATAAAAATCTGCTCACTTGGCTGCAATATGCTGTTTGAAGTGGCATTTATGACATTGCTATTTTTAGTGTCAATAGTCCAATTAACACCTGTCAAATTTGAATTCAAAGAATTTCTGATTACAAATTCAAATATTCTTTTTGTGCCAGATTCGTTTAAAACGCTTAGGTTATAAGCTTCTATATGCTTTAATTCAAGGGTTATGCTTTTGGAGTCTGAGTAGGTTATGTTAGTTACAGAAGCTATTGGTATAAAAGTCCCAGTTTTTCCATACTCGTAATTGACAAATATAAAGACTGTTTCATTAGGCTTTATAGAGCTAAATTGGCTTGTTGAATTTATGATTTCTCCATCCCCTGCAGTTAATGACCAGTTAACATTGGTTATGTTGCTTTCAAGATTATTTTTAGCTTGTATTTCAAATATTACATTTGTTACAGCCATGCT
>JACPTC010000016.1 GCA_016192985.1 Candidatus Woesearchaeota archaeon
GATTTTATTTTCATGAATTTCCTCTTTCTTTAATTTTCCCGTAAATCTTCTGCATGCAATCAATATGGCATCAAAATTATTTTTTGGATTTAGATTTAAGTCAGAGGCAATTTGCCTTGATAATGAGGAGTAGTTGATTAACCCATTTTTCAAACAGTCCTTTATTGAGGGATGCTCCAATATGTAGTTTTCCGTTAATTTTGTTATGTTTGGCATTTTATTGTAGAATTATTTTACACAATTTCAATCCACAAATTTCTTACCTATTATCCTATAAGCTTCCCTGAAAGGAACGCCTTTTTTGACAAGTTTGTAAACTTCCTCTGTTGCATATAATTCTTTTGTCATGGCTTTTTCGCATCTTTCTCTGTCAAAACTAATTTTTGAAATCACTAATATCATAACTGTGATGCACTCTTCTGTTGTTTTAAACCCATTGATCAACGGCTCCTTTGTCAATTGCAAATCGCGGTTGTAGCCGGATGGCAGGCTTTTGGCTATGCCAATGATTTGAAACAAATATGAATCAACAACTGCCGACTTTGCGCGCAGCAATTCAAGCGCGTCTGGATTTTTCTTATGGGGCATTATGGAGCTTCCTGTAACCAGCTTATCTGGCAGCTTCACATAGCCAAACTCCTCAGTGCTGAAAAGCAGCAAATCAGTCGCCAATTTATTTATGTCCATCGTTATATAAGACATGGCAAACAAAATTAATGATTCGATCTTGCCCCTGCTGTTTTGGGCATAGAGGGGATTTTCAATTATTTTGCCGAATTTTAATAGGCTGGCGGTAAATTTTCTGTCTATTTCCAAGGGTGCTCCATATCCTGCAGCAGTTCCCATTGGGCTCTGGTTGATGAAATCAGAAACAAATTCCAGCATTTTGATTGTATTGCCGAAAGATTCTGCAAATGCTCCGCTCCAAAGTGAAACTGAAGAGGGCATAGCCTTTCTCATGTGGGTATAGCCCGGCATTTTGACATTTTTGTTTCTGGCTGCAAGTTTTTTAAGGGCATCTATAAGCAATGCAGTTTTTTTCCTCAAATCCAAAAGCTTGTCGCGAGAATACAGCCTTAACGCAGCAAGAACCTGGTCATTTCTTGATCTTGCCGTGTGTATTTTCTCTCCCAATGCCCCCAGTTTCAATGTCAGGTGATTTTCTATTTTTGTATGCGCATCTTCATCCTCCTGCTTCAAAGCAAATTTTCCTTTTTTATTCAGGGCGATTATCGCATTCAGCTCTTTTTCCAGCTTTTTTACTTCAGATTTTTTCAGGATGCCTATTTTAAAAAGCATTTTTGCATGGGCAATGGAGGCAATGCAGTCATATTCAACAAGCTCTTGGTCCGCTAAGTAATCATTCCCAATTGTAAACTTTTCAATTTCCTTGTCAAGCTTTGTGCCTTTTTCCCAAAGTTTCATTTCATGATAAAAACCCATTTATTATTCTTTTATAAGATTCCACTGCTTTATTAAGCTGCGATGTGTGTATGTGCTCGTTAGCCTGATGCGACATTGTGCTGTTTCCTGGGCCGAGTTTTATTGTAGGGCAATCCAAAAAAACCCAGTCAGACATCGTGCTTGAGCCTATTAATCTTGATTTTAAAACCTTTTTTGCTATTCTTACGATAAGCTCATCCTTTTTTGTTTCTTTTGGAACGAGCCGGATGCTATGCTTATGAACATCTGCATCTTTTAATTTGGATTTAACCATCCGGAATAATTCTTCATGGTTATATTTTGGCGTGCTTCTAACATCAACTATAAACTCGCACTCAGCCGGTACAACATTCGTCTTTAA
This sequence comes from Candidatus Woesearchaeota archaeon, assembly GCA_016192985.1. GTDB lineage: Archaea > Nanobdellota > Nanobdellia > Woesearchaeales > GW2011-AR4. The sequence goes on from JACPTC010000016.1 coordinate 1,805, forward strand.
TCCTCCTTTTATGACTGTAACTGCAATAGTAGGAAAACCTAAAACATTGTGTTTCTTATTAAATTTTATCCCATTTAAAGATGTTATATAATTGCATGCCTTGTATATGGCATTTATTCCCATCTCCGGATACGAGGAATGCGCGCTCTTGCCTTTTGAATTTATTTTAAGTATCATATCTCCTTTTTGCGCTATGCAAATGTCAAGCTTTGTCGGCTCTCCAACAATTGCCGCGTCGGGCTTTCTTATTTTCTTTATCAAATATTCCAAACCTTGGCCTCCAGTCTCCTCGTCGCATGTCAAGGTGAGTATGATTTTCCCATTGATTGTTTCCTCTTTCAATGAAACGAATGCATTTGTCATTGAGGCAACGCAGCCTTTTGCATCATTGGAGCCGAGCCCGTAAATCCTGCCTTTGATTTTTTTTGCCTTGAACGGGTCCAAAGTCCATCCCGGGCACACGGGAACTGTATCAAGATGCGAATTAAGCAATAGCGTCTTGCTTCCTTTGCCGAATTCGCAAATGAGGTTTCTGCCGTCAATTTTTGCAATGAATCCCATTTCATGAAGATAATCCTTTAGGAAATTGGCTATGTCTAATTCATTGCCGCTTATGCTTTCAGTTTCAATCAGGCTGCAAAGCAATTTTTCTGCGTTCATTTTGAATTTCCTTAAGGTACAATTTCTTTTCATTCTTGCTAAGCACCATGGTGCCAGTGCCTTTGACAGTCGATATCTCTGTCAGCAATGAATGTTTTTTAGTGCCATTGATGATGTGCGTTCTTTTCACTCCACCAAGCACTGATTTGATACATGAGCGCAATTTTGGAACCATGCCTTCAGTAATCAAATTCTCTTTAATCATCTGTTTCGCTTCATCAACGTCAATTAATGGTATAAGTGAGCTTTCATCCGATTGATTTTTTAAGACTCCATTGACATTTGAGAGGTTGAAAAGTTTTTCAGCCTTCATGCCGATTGCAATAACTTCTGCCACAGTGTCTGCATTTATGTTGAACAGATTCCCTTCATCATCTGATCCCAATGATGCGATGACTGGCGTGTACCCGCTCTTCATCAGGACTTCCAGTATTGCGGTGTCTACATTAAGGACATCTCCGACATATCCAAAATCAATTTTTTCCGAAGATTTTTTGCCGTTGATGGTTATGACCTTTGCCTTCCTTTTTCGCGCTTTAATCAAATTTCCATCAACTCCAGAAAGCCCGACTACCTTCACCCCAAACTTTCTCAATGAAACCAGCAGCTCTATGTTTATCTTCCCTCCAAAAACCATTTTTGCTATTTCCAAGGCAGCAGCATCGGTTATCCTGCTCCCGTTAACTTTTTTTGGAATATGCCCCAGTTTTTTTGACAATTCATCAACTTGGGGACCTCCTCCGTGCACTACAATTATTTTTATGCCCATTTTTTTTAGGACTGCGACATCCTCTGAAATCATGTCAATTGACGCAAGGTCTTTTATCACATAGCCGCCTAATTTAACTACAATAATCTTGTCCTTCAATCTTTGCAGATATTTTTTTCCCTTCTCAAGCAGCGGTTGCATGTTTTGCATCAGGATATCAACTCGGTTAACAGGCTGTTTTGTGTGTGCATTCTGTTTTCCGCCTGCTGGTATATAATAGAATCTTTGCCGTCAATAACTCCATCAGTTGCCTCAATATTTCTTCTGATTGGCAGGCAATGCATGAATTTTGCATTATTTGTTAATTTCATTTTTTTGGAATCAACAATCCAAGTCTTCAAGTTTTGCTTTAATTTCATTTCCTGTTCTGGATTTCCATAGAAATTAATCGAGCCCCAGCTTTTTGCATAAATGACATCAGCATTTTTATAAGCATCTTCTTGATTATTGAAAATCTCAAGATTAGATTTGTTCAGCAAGCAATTGTCTTTTATTTTTTTCAAAACAGAGCTGTCAAGCTTAAACTCCGGAGGAAATGCTATGGAAACGTCCATCCCAAACTTGCTGGATGCCAAAGCAATTGAATTCGGAACAGCCATGGGCAATGACTTTGGGTGATAAGTCCAAGCAAGCAGCAGTTTTTTTCTTTTTAAATTTTTGAAATGCTCTTTTATGGTCATCATATCTGCTAAAGCCTGGCACGGATGCTCCATTGCACCTTCCAGATTAATCACCGGAACGTCTGAATATTTCGCAAAGCCGTTTATCACTGCATCTTTCTTGTCCTCTCCCCAGTTTTTCATATCGGGAAATTTTCTTACAGCAATTGCATCGCAATATTTTGATAAAACTTGGGCGGCATCTTTGACATGCTCTGCAGCCTTTCCATCCATGATAATTCCCTCTTTGTGCTCAAGTTCCCATACCCCCTGCCCGATGCTCAAGTCAATTGCAAGCGCCCCCAGCTTATAGATTCCGGCCTGAAGCGAAGTTCTTGTTCTCAGTGACGGATTGAAAAAAACCATTGCTATTATTTTGTCCTTGAGGGGCTTTGATTTATAGCCGATTTTTTTTAGTTTCATGGCATTGCCTATTAAAAACTCAAGCTCTTCCCTTTTCCATTCGTCCATTGTGATAAAATTTCTGTTTTTTAATTTCATTTTTCAAGCGCCTTTCTCATTATTTTGTAAAATTTATCGATATGCTCTTTCTTGGCTATAAGTGGAGGCAGCAGTCTTATTACATTCTTTGATTCTGATAGTGAGGCTATTGCCCCATTTTCAGTAATGGCTTCAACAATTTTAGATGCGTCTGATTCAAATTCCAGCCCCAGCATCAAGCCTTCCCCCCTTATTTCTTTTATATTTTTTAAATTGCTGAATCTTTTTTTGATATATTTTCCCATTATTTCTGCATTTTTTGCCAAGTTCTCTTTAACCATTATTTCTATCGTGCTTCTTAATGCCGCACAAACTAATGGAGAGCCTCCGAATGTTGAACCCTGCTCGCCATAGCTGATTGTTTTTGCAATTTTGTCCTTCAATAAAACAGCGCCTATAGGCAGGCCTGATGCAATTCCTTTTGCAAGCGTTATAATGTCCGGCATAACCTCAAATTTTTGTGCGGCAAACATTTCTCCTGTTCTTCCAAAGGCAGTCTGCACCTCATCAAAAATCAAAACTATTCCTTGTTCAGTGCAAATATCTCGAAGCCTTTTGTAATATACCTTTTTAGCCAAGCGAATTCCCGCCATGCTTTGTATCGGCTCCAAAATTATAGCGGCAGTATCCTCTGTTATCAAGGATTTAACACTATTAATATCGCCAAATTCCGCGAACTTAAAGCTTTGAAGAAGCTCGCCTGTCCTGTATTTCTCTATGCCTGTGGCGCTTAAGGCGCCCGTAGTTCTGCCGTGGAAAGAGCCTTTCATCGCAATTATTTCATTTTTGCCAGTAAATTTTTTTGCAATTCTCATAGCAGCTTCATTGGCTTCTGCTCCTGAATTGCAGAAAAAAACCTTTATGAATCCCTTTGGCGAAATATTTATCAGGGACTGTGCAGCTTCTGCCCTGGAGTCGTTATACACCACATTTGAATAGAAAATAAGCTTATTCAGCTGTGCCTCGACAGCCTTAACAATCTTAGGGTGGCAATGGCCTGTGGAAGCTACTGCGTGGCCGCCATAGAAATCCAAATACTTATTGCCTATTATATCATAAACAAACATGCCCTTCCCCTTTGTAATAACCAAGGGAATTTTCCGATATGTGTTAAGCTGGTACATATCTTCTTTCTGCATCAGAATTTTCGCTTTCATAAGGCACCTAAGGATGCATTCCAGGAAACTGCAATCCTGTTTTTTCGTCAAGTCCGAACATTAGATTCATATTTTGGATTGCCTGCCCTGAGGCGCCTTTTACAAGATTATCAATTGCAGACGCAACCACTGCTTTTTTCCCTTTAGCAAAGATTCCAATATCAGCAAAATTTGTTCCGGAAATAAAGCTGCTTTCCGGCGAATCATCCACAATTCTAACAAAAAAGCTATGTTTATAGTAGGATGAGAATATTTTCTTAAGCTCTTTGCTGCTGATTTCTTTTTTAGACAAGAAGTGTACTGTAGTAAAAATGCCCCTCACTGCAGGCACAGAATGGGCTACAAATGATATGCTTAAATTGCTTTTACCTATTTTTGCCAATTCCTGCTTTATTTCAGGCTCGTGCTGATGAGACAACACCTTGTAAGCCTTGATATTGTTAGCTCGGGTAGGATGATGTGTTGCCGCAGAGGGAATTGAGCCAGAGCCGGAAGAGCCTGTTTTTGAATCTATTGCAATATACTCTGGCAACAAATCATTTTTTGCCAACGGAGCTAATGCCAACAGAGCGCCTGTCGGAAAACATCCTGGGCAAGCAATGTTATCCGCATTTTTTATCAAATTTCTGTTTATTTCCGTCAAGCCGTAAACAAATTTATTTAAGAGATGCGGGCTTTTATGGCCAAAATTATAATGCTCCTCATAGTCCTTTAGGTTATTCAATCTGAAATCACCGCTTAAGTCAATAATTTTTGTTTTTTTTATAATTGCAGGAATCATTTCCATTGCTGCGCCATGAGGCATGGCAAAAAAAACAACATCGGATTTTTCGGCAATATCCTTTACATCGGAATTTTCAAATTTCATCTCTGTAAGTTTTGAGAGGTTCTTGTGCACGCTGCTGACGTTTTGGCCTGCATGGGTTCTTGATGTAACTGAAACTATATCTACATTAGGATGGTACAATAAAAAACGCAAAAGCTCGCTTCCACCGTAGCCTGAGCCGCCTACAATCGATGCTTTTATCTTTTTCATTTTTTTATAATAATTTTCTGCTCAATGAAGCTTGCAAATTTTGCCGGCTCAGTCTTTGCATTTATTGTTTCAATTCCTGTCTCCCTTTTTATAATTTCAACTCCAATGCTTGTCCCTGACGCCGGCCCAGTCAATAAATCAATCTTAAGCCCGAATTTTTTAAATTGCTGCACAGCGCCCCAAGCGCCTACCGGATCAAGCGCGCATACAATATGTGCTTTTGCAAATTTCATAATATCCTTGCAGTGGAGTATCTCCTTCACCCCATACTCCCCCATGATCCCATCTCCTAATTCAACAACAATGATGTCAGGATTTATTTTGTTCAGCTCGCAGAGCAATCCTTTTGCCACTGAAACGATTTCAGAATTGTTGATGGTTGAGGTCAATCCTGCATGGATGAAGCTAAGGGATTTTTCAGCGCCGTTGTCTTCCATATTTAGCGTGTCGCTGAGCAAAGAAACGCCTGTGAGCTTCGCAGCTGCAATTTTATAATTCTTTTTGCTTAGCTGCTGTATTAATTCGCACGCTGCAGTAGTTTTTCCTGTGTTCATGCTTGTCCCTGAAACAATAATTAATGGCGCGCTGTGCTCAAATTTATTTACAGGCTTTATTGCATTCATATATGTTGTTGCGAGATTTCCTTGAACAATTACAGAGCCAAGCACTTCAACTTTTATTGGCTTTCCATATTCCTCAAGCACTGATTCGCATATTCCAACCACCCCGCCCAGATTGAGTATGTCCAGCTTATCACCGGCTTTTACGCGGCTTGGAACCCTGCCAACAAATCCCTTTAATGCTTTGCGCGCTCCCAATGCCACAACCAGTAAATCATCTTTGGAAATTCTGACCATTCTTCCCGAAGCTATCTCGATTTGGTTGTAAACATTCTTTTCCTCAAGCGCCCTGACTGCCAATATGCTTCCTGCTTTTGGAACTACCTTATCGCTGATTGTTATTTCCTTTTTCAAATTTAAATTTACAGCTATTGAAGCTATCTTATGGACTTTTATTTTTTTCATCATTTTTTCATGTGTGCCAAAATGCTTTGCAATCCATATATTTTGCTAAAGCCTTCCGCATCCCTTCCGTCATAAAATAAGTTGCTTTCCCCATAGGTTGCCACTTCGAGGTTCATCATTGAAAACTTGCTTTTGCATCCAACCACCATGAAGCTCCCTTTATGAAGCTTGATTTTTGCTGTCCCTGTAACCCGCTCCTGGCTGCTGTCAATCATTTTTTCAATGTCCCTCATCACAGGCTCAAAATACATCCCTTCATGAAGCAAATTGCCGTAAAATTCACTCAGTTGGTTTTTCCAAAATGCCTGCCATTTGGTAAGCACTAGCTTTTCAATTTCCTTGTGGGCCCTGATTAAAATAAGAGGTGCGCCAGCTTCAAAGGCAATCCTTCCCTTGATGCCGAGTATTGTATCGCCAATATGAATCCCCCTTCCAATCCCGTGCTTTGATGCTATTCCATCAAGCTCTTTTATGAGGCTAACACCGCTAAGTTTCTTTCCATTCAATTTTACAGGAATTCCCTTAGCAAAATCTATAGTTGTGTATTCTGGGCTCGCAGGAGCTTTCTCAACACTTTGGGTTTTAGTGAATATGCCTTCAGGCGGCTCCTGCCATGCATCATGTGTTTCTTTTCCTCCAATTGTTGTGCCCCACATGCCCTGGTTTATGGAATATCCTTTCTTCTTTGCCCCTATTGGAAACCCCTTCTTCTCGAGATATTCTGCCTCTTTCTCTCTTGTTATTGAAAGCTCCCTTACAGGCGCAATTATTTTTAAATTGGGTGACAGGACTCTGAATGCAATGTCAAACCTTGCCTGGTCGTTGCCTGCTCCAGTTGAGCCATGTGCAATAGCATCGGCTTTTTCCTTGACGGCTATTTCCGCAATCTTCTGCGCCTGAACCACCCTTTCAGCAGAAACTGAAAGCGGATAATTGCCCCCTCTTAGCATATTCCCTTTTATTATGTAAGTTATAAAATTATCAAAAAACTCTTTTTTGGAGTTAATTTCATAATGTTTTTCAGCGCCCAGCTTTTTGGATGCAGCGCTTATTTTTGACAGCTCTTCTTTTGAAAAGCCGCCAGTGTCTACTGTAACTGTAATTACCTTGGACTTGTATTCTTCCTTGAGGTATTGGGTGCAAAACGATGTGTCTAAACCTCCTGAAAATGCCAAAACAATTTTCTTGATTTCCATTTTTTAAAAAACAATATTCGTATTTATAAAGCTATCGTCTGGTTTTGAACATAAAACGACATGCTTGTCCTATATTGGACAACTAATAATACATAGGGAAGCTTAATCAGCAGAAAAGTATAAAAGCAGATTGCAATGACCTTGAAGTAATGCTCACTTGTCAAATAAATCTTAAATTTACAAATGCTAGAAAAAAGTAAAGTTGAAATTTTGGAACGAATGCCCCCATTAGAAGACATGGTTAGGCTTTATGAATTTGGATTTGTACCAAACCAAAAAATCAGAGATTCGAACAAGAAAAGAAAAAGACGATTGGATCAAGCGCTTGCTTTAATTGGGCTTCTAGCTGCAACCCCTGTTATGATAATAGCTGCTCTTGCTGTTAAATTAGATTCAAAAGGCCCAATTTTTTATAAATCAAGAAGAGTCGGTGAAGGTGGTAAAGTTTTTTCTGCATACAAACTAAGAACAATGTACGATGGTAATAGAAATTCACCCAATGAAGCGCATGATGTCTCTCAATGTAATTTTTTGGACGATGTATTGGTTGTGCAAAATCCAGACGACCCGAGAATAACAAGAGTAGGGAAAATATTGCGAAGATTTTCAATAGATGAACTACCACAATTTGTAAACGTACTAAGGGGGGATATAAGTGTGGTTGGTATAAGACCTTTTGGATATGAAGAGGCTCAAAGATTTGTGGATTATGCGCGGCATATAGGAAACCAAAGGTATTTAGGAATATTTTATTGTCCTGGCGGTATGACCAGTCTTGCTGCTATTCATGGACGTGGGGATTTACCTAAAGTTCAGAGAATAGAATATGATTTGGAATACACCAGAAAATTTAATACGGAAGATATTCTTCGATGTGATCTGCAAATAATTGGTAGAACATTAAAATTTGTAATAAATGGAAAAGGGGCATATTAAAAAATGGCATTACTGGAAGAATTGCTCGATACAAATAGCAGATTGTTGATTGTAGGAGCGCACAATGACGATGTGGAACTGCACTGCGGTAGATTAATCTTAGCCCGAGAGGGAAAAAATGTTGATATAATATTTACAGCCACAGGCTCAATAGAGCATTGGGTAACAAGAATTGCACATAGCGTTTATCGCAGAACAGGCGACACATCTTCAGTAAGAAAATCAGAGTCGATTAAAGCATTATCTATGCTAGGAGTCTCAACTTCCTCTGATGACGCAGTTTCAAACCATGTAAGATTTTTGCCATATCCCCAATCAGCCATTCATCTTCATCCAGAATGTGTTGATGATTTGATTAATGACATTGAAGAATTAAAGCCTGACAAAATTCTTGTTCAAGCTTATGAAGGGGGACATGTAGACCACGACACAACTAATTTTTTTGTTGCTTTGGCAGTAAGAAGGTTAGGCATACAAAAAGACAGAATCGTCGAATATTCCTGCTATAACAGATATCAAGGCAAGAGAAGAGTGCAAGTCTTTGTGCCTTCTGGCAGTTTAGGCGAGTTTACTTTAATTCCATCACCTGAACTTCAGCTAAGATGGTTAGAAGCGATGGAGAGTTTCAAATCACAACCTGGAATTTTTACATCCATAGTTCCGCACAGCACACATGAGATTTTTAGGCACCTCCCAGATTATGATTATTCAAAAACAGCTGTCCCTTTGGGATATGTTAAGCTTAGAAGATTCTTTCAGTGGTTGCCAATCAATATTGGGGTTTTTCTTCCAGTTTCAGGAAGAATAGGTTATGATGAACTAAAATGGTCTGTTGCTGTGAATCCTTTAAATGTAGTGCAATCATATAAATCAATTTTAGGAAATGAGTAAATATCTGACAAACAACCAAAACCTTTATTAACAAGTTTGATTTATTCCCTTTTTTTAATGGATAAGGAAGTCAAACTGATTCTTGAAAACGGCGATGAGTTTAATGGCATCTCTTTTGGAGCAGAACATTCAACTTCTGGAGAAGTAGTATTCAATACAGGAATGGTCGGCTACCCTGAATCATTAACCGACCCCAGCTATAAGGGGCAAATACTTGTTTTGACATACCCTTTGATTGGAAATTATGGTGTTCCTTCAAAAGAAACAAAAAATAGTCTATTGAGTAACTTTGAATCTGACAAAATACAAGCCCAAGCAATAGTTATCTCGGATTATTCTTTTGAATACTCCCACTGGAATGCAAAAAAAAGCCTTGCAGAATGGCTGAAGGAAGAAAACATTCCTGCAATCTACGGCATTGACACAAGAAAGCTGACAAAAACATTGAGAGAGAAAGGTGCAATGCTTGGAAAAATTGTTTTTGATGATGAAGATATTGAACTTTTTGACCCAAACATCGTAGATATTGTAAAAGAAGTTACAATAAAAGAACCAATGGTATACAATGAAAAAAATAATAGCAAAAAAATTGTAGTCATTGACTGTGGAATTAAAAACAACATAATTCGAAATTTAATAAAAAGAAATTTAACAGTTATAAGGGTTCCGCATGATTATGATTTTCTTCAGCAGTTTTTTGACGGGCTTATAATTTCAAACGGCCCGGGTGACCCGAAAATGTGCCAACAAACTGTCTATAATGTCGGAAGGGCGCTGAAGCATGAAATCCCGACATTTGGATGGATTTGCTGTTGATATGAAATCATTAAGCAATGAATGGCAGGAATTTTTCGTTAATGCGAATGACGGCACAAATGAAGGTATCAAACATAATACAAAGCCATTTATGTCGGTGCAATGGCATCCAGAGCATAGCCCCGGGCCAACAGATACGGAGTTTTTGTTTGATGAATTTGTGAAGATGATGAAATAAAATGGAAACTGAAATTCAAAAACTAATTAAACCCAAAAAAATCCTCGTATTAGGAAGCGGAAGCCTGAAGATAGGAGAAGCAGGCGAATTTGATTATTCGGGCTCTCAATGCCTCAAGGCTTTAAGAGAAGAAGGAATTGAAACAATTTTGGTGAATCCGAACATTGCAACCATCCAGACAAGCGAGGGGATGGCTGACAAGATTTATTTTCTTCCTGTCACTCCA
>JACPTC010000019.1 GCA_016192985.1 Candidatus Woesearchaeota archaeon
CCGAAATTCCTTGGATTCTTGTAATGGTCCAAAATCTGCTCCTGGTACATTTGCTCTATGTCCATTTTATTTTTTAAAGATGATAATGATCCGTTTCTCTTCCGTCTTTAAAATTTTTTGCTGGTCTAATTCCCGTTATATGTTCAAAATTTACTATCCGAGTTCCGTGAGGTGTTCTAAGTTCAATACCTTCAGGACGATAATCTCCCCTAAAAAGCCCACTATAACCTCTTAAAACTGAAAGTGAACCCATACTTTCCACCGTATCTACATGTTTATAACCCCATCCCTGTTCTTGCAAAATTGCCCTAACTTGCGCCTCTAACATTTTTTGCAGTAAGGTTTCAAACCCCAAAAACTTTCTTCACTTTGTGAATTGCATTAATGAAAGTGTCAACTTCCTCTTCAGTATTGTACAAATAAAAGCTTGCCCTTGCGGTTGCTGTTATGCCGAGAACACTCATCAAAGGCATGCAGCAGTGATGGCCGGCTCTGATTGCAACACCTTCGCTGTCGAGTATCTGCGAAACATCGTGGGCATGCACTCCCCTTATATTAAACGAGATTATTGAGCCTCTTTCTTTAGGCCCGTAAATAGTGATTCCGTCAATATCTTTCATTCTCTTCATTGCATAGCTGACAAGCTCCTTGTCCTTTTCAAAAATCCGCTTCATCCCAATATTTTTTAGATAGTCCACAGCAATTCCAAGCCCAATCCCTTCAGAAATGTTTGGCGTGCCTGCTTCAAATTTCCAGGGTAGTTTGTTAAAAGTAGTGTCTTCGAATTTGACTTCATTTATCATTTCCCCGCCATAGAGGAATGGCTGCATGCTTTCAAGCAATTCTTTTTTTCCGTATACAACTCCAACTCCAGTTGGGCCAAGCATCTTGTGCCCGGTGAACACATAAAAGTCTGAATCAATTTCCTTCATGTCAAGAGGCATGTGCGGAGCTGCCTGCGAGCCGTCAACAACCATAAAGGCGCCATTCTCGTGCGCTATTTTCGTGATTTTTTCAATAGGATTTATTGTCCCTACCGCATTTGAAATGTGGTTGACTGAAACAATCTTAGTTTTTTTGGTAATATTTTTTTTAATTGACTCTTTATCCAATTCAACATCCTTATTTATCTTAATAAACTTTAATTTCAATCCTCTCTGCTTTGCCATCTGCTGCCATGGCACAAAGTTGCTGTGATGCTCAAGTTGAGAAATAACAATTTCGTCGCCTTTTTTCAAACTAGAAGTTAGGGAATAAGCCAGCAGGTTCAATCCCTCAGTTGAATTTTTTGTGAATAATATATTCTGGTACGAATCGGCATTGACGAAAACAGCGATTTTCTCTCTTGCCTTTTCATAGGCAGCAGTCGCTTCTTCCCCAAGCTGGTGAATGCTCCTATGGACATTTGCATTATATGTTTCATAATAGTTTTTAAGGGCTTCAATAACTTGCCTTGGCTTTTGTGATGTTGCTGCATTGTCTAAATAAACCAACGGCTTTCCATGAACTTTCCTCTTCAAAATAGGGAAGTCTTTTCTAATCTGTTCTACATCCAATGATTTTGTTTGTGTTTTTTGTAGCATTTTTATTGTAAAAAAAATTCGTCTTTGGGACGAAATTTTTTTCTGATAGTTTACTTATGAAAAATTTTTGATTTTTGAAATCAAAAATTTTTGTTATTATTATTTATGCGCCACGGACGGGATTGACACTTCTTCGTCAGAAGGTTTTAACCCGCAAGGCTGTTGGAAAGCAACTTAAAGGGTTCGTCTTCCGATTTCTGAACCCGTTTTTCTTTTTATTATTCAATTTATTCTTAATAAAATTGATAATGAAAGCGCCCCAATCTTACCTCTGGCAAATCTATACCTGCATTTTTAAAAACCTCGTACATCGCCTCAAATCCTTTTTGCCATACACCTCTCATTTGAAGTTTTTCGTCTCTCTCAGCAAGACCTCTTAAATAATCCACAACTTCACGAATTGTTGGTAAACCATGCTCCTTATATTGCCAATTAAAGTTAGCTAAAGCATTGTATGTACGAGTATGCACTGGATTACTAGCTTTCCATGGGAGATAATCAATAGTCAATTCCAAAAATTCTTGCATATTTCTTTCTCTAATCTTGAGTGCTTCTTTTGCTCGTTGCAGTCTGACAAGCTTTTCATAGGCTCTGTCCTCAATTTGTGGCACTCTTTTTGAACTGACACCACCAACGCGCTGTCTAAGTTTTTCATAACCTTGGTTTTTGAAACCTGTAAAAGGTAATCTATACTGAATAATAACTAGCTCTCTTTCACTTAAAATGCCAGCTACAACAGCTTCATTAGCTAATCTTTCAATTTCTCCTAAAGGTTGGTCAGTGTAAGCACTAACTCTCTCTAACAAAGTTGCAAAATTTCTTTTAGAATATGGAATTACAGCAGATGTCATTTTACCCCCTCACCATTTCCCTTATCTTCTCTCTCAACTCTTCTGAAGGTATTTTTTGTATGATAGGCTCGAAAAATCCATCAACAATCAATCTTTCCGCTTCCTCCCTAGACAATCCTCTCGCCATCAGATAAAACAAATGCTCCTCATTAATCTGGCCCACTGTAGCACCATGCGAGGCTTTTACATCATTTGCATCAATTTTTAAGCTTGGAATGCTGTTTGCCAAAGTCTTTTCGCCAAGCTTTAAAATGTGATTTTCAAGATAAGACTTTGTTTTCTGGGCTTCCTTCTCAATCTTTATCAATCCCCTATAAACAGAGCTTGACTCATCTTTCAAAATTCCATCAACCAATACTTCATTTGCCGTGTTTTCAGTGTTATGGCGCATATTTGTTGTGAAATCAATGTGCTCTTTGCCTTTGCCTAAAAATATGCCCAGATTGTTGGCTGATGAGCCTTTGCCGTTAAATAATGTGTCAATTTTTAATCTGTTTAATCTGCCGCCAAAGCAGCCAGAAACCCAGTTTATTGAAGCATCTCTTTGTGATGTCCCTGTAATACTGGTAAAGTTATAAACATTTTTTGTCCAGTTGTTCAAATGGTAAAAATCTACTCTTGAATTGTCATTGACGAAAACTTCTGTTACGCAGACATTAAGCTGCTCCTCTTTTGCTTCTTTATTTGAGTACTCTTCAATAAAACTGATTTTTGAGTTCGGCTCAGCCACTATTATGTTATGCAGTATGCCGCACTTCCCATTAAGCTCGAAATTTATCCTTATTGGCTCTTCAATTTCCACATTTTTTGGCACATACAGGAAAATTCCATGGTTAAAATGAGCTGCGTTCAGCGCAATAAACTTATCCATGTAAATTTTGCTTTTTAAAAAATAATTTTGAGCAATCTGGTGCTCACTTAGTGCAGTATTTATGTCTTTTAAAATAATTCCTTTTTCAGCTAAATCTTCGCTTAGCTTTGTAGCAAAAATATTGGTTATTGGCTCAAATGGCTCAAAATTTTCCAACTTTAATTTTCCAATTTCTGTGTAGCGCCATTCCTCTTCCTTTTCCATTGGCATAGGGATTGAGTTAAACATGCCAATCGCTTCCTTCTTTTTGTTGGAGGCAAAGCCACTTTCAGCTTGATTTAACAGTTCCATAGTGTTTTTAGTAACAAGGCTTTGGTTTATTCTCATTTTTTAAAATTATTTTAGGTGGACAGCCAAGATTTAACTTTCCTAATCAGTCCATCAAGACGCGTTCCCTTTGAAAATACTGCGTCTATTCCTTCTGCATTGTCCAAGATTTCTGCATAACCCGATAAGATCATTACTGGAACTGAAGGGTGAACTTTTTTTGATTCGTCTCTCACATCCAATCCATGGTATCTTTCCCCCCTTTGAGATGAAAGGTCAACTAAAGCAACTTTATACTGAATACCTTCCTTTATGGCTTCTATCGCTCCCGAATGGCTGCCGTATGGTAATACAAGAATATTTTCTCTTTTCAATCCTTCTTCCAAAGTATCACGAAAATCTTGATCATCATCAACAACTAAAACTGGTCCTTCCATTTTTAATTTAACGTTCTATTTTATTTAATGTAAATATCGCCAACAACAATATCTTCTTAGAATCACCAATGTTTACCCTACAGAACCTTCCATATTCATTGCTATCAGCCTGTTCAGCTCGATAGCATACTCAAGAGGCAGCTCCTTTGTGAAAGGCTCCATAAAGCCTGACACAATCATTGTCATTGCCTGGTCCTGAGAAAGGCCCCTGCTCATCAAGTAAAACAACTGCTCTTCCCCAATCTTGCCAACTGTTGCCTCATGCTCGATTGTGACGTCTTTTTCATTGACTTCCATGTAAGGAACTGTGTCAGATGCTGATTTCTCATCCAAAATCAATGCATCGCAGCTTACATGCGATTTTACATTTTTGCATCCTTCTGCAACTTTCAACAATCCCCTGTAAGTTGTTCTTCCGCCATCCTTGCTTACCGATTTTGAAGTTATTCTTGAAGTTGTGTTTGGCGCATAATGCAAAATTTTCCCGCCTGCATCCTGATGCTGGTTCTTGCCGGCAAAAGCAACGCTAAGAATTTCAGCCTTTGCTCCTTCCCCAAGCAGATAGACGCTTGGGTATTTCATAGTGATTTTACTGCCTAAATTCCCGTCAACCCAAAACACAGTTGCATTTTTGTGGGCAAATGCCCTTTTTGTGACGAGATTGTAAACATTATTGCTCCAGTTTTGGATTGTTGTATATTGAATTCGAGAGCCTTCCATTGCAATTAGCTCAACAACTGCGCTGTGCAGTGAATCGGAGGAATATACAGGGGCGGTGCATCCCTCGACATAATGCACAGAAGCCCCAGGCTCTGTGATTATCAATGTCCTTTCAAACTGACCCATATTTTGCGCATTAATTCTGAAGTAAGCCTGCAATGGCAAATCAACTTTGACTCCTGCAGGAACATATACAAAAGAGCCTCCGCTCCATACTGCGCTGTTTAATGCAGCTAATTTATTGTCATTATATGGTATGACTGTTCCAAAGTATTTCTTCACAATTTCAGGATATTCTCTCAAACCCCCATCCATGTCAAGGAAAACAACTCCTTGCTTTGCCAAATCATCCCTTATTTTGTGGTACACAACTTCCGATTCGTATTGGGCTCCTACCCCACCTAAAAATTTCCTCTCTGCCTCTGGAATTCCAAGCTTGTCAAAAGTGTTTTTAATATATTCAGGAACATCTTCCCAAGTGTCGCCTTGCCTGTCAGTTGGCTTTAAGTAATAAAAAATATTATCAAAATCAATTGTGTTCAAATTGGCCCCCCATTGAGGCATAGGCCTTTTATAGAATTCCTCTAAAGATTTCAACCTGAACTTTAGCATCCATTCTGGTTCATTTTTTATTTTAGAAATTTCTTCAACTATCTCTTTTGAAAGCCCTCTTTTAGCCTTAAACACATATTCTTCCTTGTCATGAAAACCATACTTGCTGTAATCCTTTTCAAAAACTTGTTCTGTTACTGGAGCTATTTTAACCACCTGTTTTTATTGTTACAAATCCTTCATCAAAGCATACATTACATTCCTCCAAATCCTTTGATTGCGCTCTGTGAATGTCACATAAGATGTGCTTTACAGTTGTTAAGTTACTTATCCTGTACATTTCTGCGATTAGTCTTTGCTTATTTGTTCTGTCTGCCAAAATCCTGTCAGCAGATACCATTATTTCGTTGACAACATCATTGCTAAACACAACTTCCTTAGCTCTTTTAGAGTGCTGGTATTGGCTAACAGCTGCTTCTGTTAAGCCAAGCACTTTGGCTGCTTCTTTTTGGCTGAGCTTATGCTCTTCTATGAAAATCCTAGCAAGTTCCCTTCTAATAGCAGGTAGAATATACCTGACTTCTATCTCCTGCGGCATAGTTTCTTGCATATACTTAACAATTGTTAAGTTCTAGTATATAAATATTGCGGTGAAAAAATAATACTATTCTTAAAATGTCGAAATTTTCAATTTTATGCCAAATACCTCACAATAAAATAAACCGCTACACCAACAACAACCCCGGCAGAAACGTCTTTTATGTCATGCTTTTTCAGATGGATTCTTGAATAAGCAACTATAAAAACCATAATAACTAAAAATATTGAGGCAATAACGCTGTCAAAAAAATAAATCAGTGCGATTGACAAGAATGATGCTCTTGCTGAATGCAGGCTTGGAAAGGATGCTGCATCTATTTTTTCTATAAAGGAATTGTAGCTGTATTTTTTAGGACGATTTTTGAAGTAGAATGCCCTAATGGCAATTGCAATTGCATATATAAACACTAAACCTGTTAAGAGGTTGATAAAAACACCATAATTCTCGTATATTAAAAATAATATTGCTATAGTCAAATACCACCACAGGCTTCCAAAAGCCGTAATGTCCCTGAAAAAATCTTCCTTTTGCCGCTCTGCAAATTCTGAAGCCATGACAATCAAATTCCGCCACTTATATAAAAAGATTTTCGGTTTTCTTGGTATATATTTTTAAATATGATGCATAATAACAGATTTATGCGCTACATACGCCAAGAAATTTTTAGGGAAATTGGAAGGCAAGGGCAGGAAAAATTAAGAAAAAGCAATGCTGCAATAGTCGGCTTGGGCGCTTTGGGCAGCGTTTCAGCTGAATTGCTCGCAAGAGCGGGAATAGGGAAATTGATTTTGATTGATAGAGACATAGTTGAATTGTCCAATCTGCAGAGACAAGGCTTGTTTGATGAAGGTGATGTTGGGAAACCCAAGGCTTTGGCGGCACAAGAAAAATTAAATAAAATTAATTCTGATGTTGAAATTGGTTTTTTTATTGAGGATTTGAATTATGGCAATATTTATAAACTGATTCCAATTAAAATAGATGTAATATTGGACTGCACAGACAACCTTGAAACAAGATTCTTAATCAACGATTTCTCAATAAAAAACAAAATACCTTTTATTTACTCATCTGCTGTTGGAAGCAAAGGATATATCTTCAATGTAATTCGGAATAAAACAGCATGCTTAAGATGCTTTCTGAAAGAGGCAATGCAGCTAGATACTTGCGACACAGTTGGAGTCTTAAATACAGCAACTAACCTTATTTCTTCTTTGCAAGCAAATGAAGCGATAAAAATCTTGTTAAACAAAGCATATATCGAAAAAAATCTCTTGTTTTTTGACATCTGGAAAAATGAGCTGTTAAAAATCAAAGTCAACAAAAATAAAAATTGCGCATGCTGCGTAAAAAATTATTTTGAATATTTAAATGGGAAAAAGCCTTCAAAAATAATAAAATTGTGCGGTAAAAACATATATCAAATAAAAACTAAATCCATTAATAAAAAACAATTCAATAATATAAAAAATAAATTAAAAAGAATAGGAAAAATTGTAGATTTTGCTTACTGTGTAAATTTTGAAGGCAAAATCACAATTTTTCAGGATGGAAGAGCTTTAATAAAGGCGGAAGATGAGAAGGAAGCTAAATCCCTGTACTCAAGGTTTGTAGGGAATTAACACACAGCGCATCCTTTAATTATCCCTTTAATCACATTAGCAGATTTTCTTAATTGTTTCTTCTCTGTTGCGTTCAGCGGCATAACAATCTGCTCCTTAATCCCGTTTCTGTTTACAATGCACGGCACACTCAAACAAACATCGCTTACTCCATGATATTCCTCTATGTAAGTTGACAGCGCAAGAACTGAATTGCTGTCGGTAAGAATAGCTTTAACAATTCTTGTTATGCCAAGTGCTATGGCATAGTAAGTTGCTCCTTTCCTTGCTACAATTTCGTAAGCTGCCTTTTTCGTTTTAATGACGATGTCGTCCATAGCTTTCCTGCTGTAACCCTTAAAATCTTGCAGTTTAACGCCTGCAATATTTGCAGCGCTCCAAACAGGGAATGATGAATCGCCGTGCTCCCCCAATATATATGCATGGACACTTTGAGGGCTTACCCCAAAATGCTGGCCAAGCAAATACCTGAATCGAGCAGTGTCAAGGATTGTTCCAGAACCAAAAACCTTGTGCTTCGGTAATTGTGAATATTTCAACGTAAGATAAGTAAGCACATCAAGCGGGTTTGCGACAACAAGTATTATGCAGTTCTTGTTATGCCCTACAATATTTGGAATAATGTTTTTCAGTATTGCGGAATTTCTTTCGACTAAATCCAGCCTCGTTTCTCCTGGCTTTGAATGGGCACCAGCACACATCACAACAATCTCTGCATCTTTGCATAAGGAATAGCTGTCGCCAAAGGTGATTTTGGTGCCTGGCCTGAACTGCAGGCTGTGCTGCAAATCCATTGCTTCGCCTTCTGCTTTTTCCCTGTTTACATCAATCAAAGCAATTTCAGAAGCTGCTCCGTCGATAAGTAAGGCGTAAGCTGCAGTGCTGCCAACGAATCCTGCGCCTATAATCGCAACTTTAGAAGTCCTTTTTCCCTCTTTTTTTGATGATTTCATTTAACTAATACCCAAATACAAATAAGTTTATAAATGTATATCCCCTTACACAGATAACATGACAGAATGCGAAGAGCCCGGATGCACAAGGCCGGCAGTCAAAAACTGGAATGGAATAAACGTATGTGCTGACCATCATGATACTTATAGGCGTGAGCATGAAACGATGATGCAGGGATTTGATTAATATAAGTATAAGCAAAATTAAAGCTCTTTTTGATTGACTGGTATGTGTATCAGCTCGATACCAAGCCTTTTTGCAACATCAAAAATCCTCTCGTCCCTGTAGAATTCCCCGTAATAGATTTTTTTTATTCCGGCGTTTGCAAGCATCTTGAAGCAGCTCCAGCAAGGCGACGCTGTTATATAGACTTCAGCGCTGTCTATCATCACTCCATTTTTTGCAGCCTGCAGAATTGCATTTGTCTCCGCATGTATCGTTGCAACGCAATGGCCTTCTTCCATCAAATGGCCCACGTCATCGCAATGAGGCATGCCCCTTATGCTGCCGTTGTAGCCGGTTGATAGTATGGTCTTGTCCCTTACAATTACCGCGCCAACATGCTTTCTGTCGCATGTGCTTCTAGTTGCAGATTCCTTAGCAATGTTCATGAAATACTGCTCCCAACTTACTCTTGTCAATTCAAACCACCCATCCATTCGTCAAATTCCTTGTTGGCTTCCTCGATTGTTCCGTTGCTGCTAATATCCTTATCAGCCAGCTGAAGACATTTGTCAAGCTGCTGCCCGGACTCCTCATTATTGTTTTCCTTATCTTCCTGTTTCTTAAATTCCTCAAATGTCGTTGCGTCTCCAATTCTGCCTCTCTTCAAAAGCCTTTGAAATCTTATTTTTTGATCAGTTACAACACCAACCAATAAAAAACCTTCGTTCTTTCTTAACTCCTCTACCTCTCCGGGGTTCCTTATGCTGTCTATTACAAAAAATTTTTCTTGCGGAAAAATTTTTTGATGATTTTTTATTTTTTCATTAATTTTTTTTGCAAGTATCCCGTTTCCAAATTTTTTTCTTAATTCGTTTCCAAGACTTATCAATGTATCCCTGAAATGATCAAGCTTTCTATTGTCAGCTTCCTCCCTCAATGCATCCGACAGCGAAAAATACACAAATCCTTTTGATTGCATGTGCTTTGCAAGCTCCCCCTTTCCAGCAGCGTTTTTTCCTGTAAGGCCGATTATCATCTGTAAGGCCGATTATCATAAAAGTGGATTACTTACTTTAGTAATAAATTTTACTGTTTAAAAGTTGTAACTACTTTGATGTAATTAAAAAGGAAAAATTTAAAAATACCCTATCTTTTCAAGGCATGCTATGTCTGAACGAGCAAAATATGTTAATGGCCAGAGAGTATTCGAGGCTCCTGCTATTCCTCCATCTAAGGCCAATGTGGATTATTGGAGAAATAATCCTTTAGGACAAGATATAGCTGCTGCATTACAGGACATCTTTAAGGACTGCAAGGGTAAATGGGCGGATTGCCTAAAATTTAAAATAGGGCAGTATAGGGAAGGCCAATTAGTTCCAAAAGGCCATTATTTTTTTGAAGCGGCTGTAAGCACAGCCTTAGACATGATTGGAGAAGATGATGTATGGACATCAAAGCCAGATGAAGTAATGGGATTGCTAAGGCCAAGCTACGATTCTGCAAGGACACCTCAGATTAGCAAGAATACATGGAACGACTTTGGCGTCTTAATTAGGGAAGTTGCAGACAGAGACCCGCCATTTATTAGAGAAATGCTGGCGCAAGCAGAAATAAAGCCTGATATGTTGCCGGTTGTTCTTTTCCATTTAAGAGCACGTCCAGATAATAGTTCAATTTATGGAGTCAAACTTGAGTATACAGAAAAATCCGGCTTAATATACTCTCCTGCATTAGCCGCTTCATCATTAAATTTTCATACAGCAGACTTTCAGAGAATCGAAGATTTGCTATCTAGTGGCAGAGAGAGAGAAGGTAAACTGGAGGTAAGAGTATCCAATGCTAGAATTTGCGTTTTGCTCCGTAGAGATGACTTTCAGCTTAATGCAGCATACGAGCTATTTAGGCATTTTAATTTAGAACCATCGGCTCCAGAGGCTAGGCGAAGCGAAACACGCGGTGGTTCACAAGAAAATACAAATGGGGTAGTGCTTTTGTCAAGAAACCCATAAACATAGCTAATAGATTGTGTAGGAATAAAAAGAATTTTTATTTCTTCTGCAGTTTCTCCAATTCCTCCTCAAATCTGTCCAAATCCTCAAATTCCCTGTAAACAGATGCAAACCTTATGTATGCAACCTTGTCAAGCGTTTTCAGCTTCTTCATCACTAGCTCACCAATTATCTTGCTTTCAACCTCAACTGAATCCCTCTTCCTAAGGTCAGATTCAACATCATCAACTACCTTTTCAATTTTTTCAAGAGGTATTGATCTTTTTTCGCATGCCTTGAGAATTCCGTTCAGAACTTTTTGCCTTTCAAACCTTTCCCTCTTTCCGTCTTTCTTGACAACAATAATATCAGCTTCCTCAACCCGTTCGTATGTTGTGAACCTTTTATTGCATTTCAAGCACTCTCTTCTTCGCCTTGTGACTTCCAAACTCTCAGTCTCCCGAGTGTCGATAACCTGTGTTTCTGCGTAATTGCAGTAGGGGCATTTCATAATAAATTGAAGATAAATCATTGAATATAAAGGTTTTGAAATTTCCAAAAACTTTGCTTTTCGATAACTATTTAAAATGTCCTAAAAATCAAAATTAAATGGCTAATAAGAAAATAAATGTCGGCGGCCAGGCAGTTATAGAAGGAGTGATGATTCGAGGCTTGAATAATTATGTTGTTGCAGTAAGAAAAAGCAAGAAGATTATAGCCAAAAAATGGAAAATTCCCAGAAAAAGGCACAATTTCCTGAAATGGCACTTCATTCGCGGCTTTGTGAATCTTGTTGAAATGCTTATCATCGGGATAAAATCCCTCATCTGGTCTGCTGAGCAGGCAGCCCCAAAAGGTGAGAAAATAGGGAAAAACGAACTCACATTTACACTATTTATTTCAATCGGATTCACAATCTTGTTTTTCATAGCACTGCCTTATTTACTTACAAATTTTTTAGGATTCTATGAAGAAAAAAAGCCGATTTTATTCAATCTTGTGGACGGATTTATACGTGTCCTGTTTTTTCTGATTTACATTGTTGCAATCTCTTTCATGAAGGACGTAAGAGTTCTATTCCAATATCATGGGGCTGAGCACAAGGCAATACACTGCTATGAAAATGGAAAGAAATTGAATGCCAATAATGTCAGCAAATTTACCACATTGCATCCAAGATGCGGAACATCATTCTTGCTGCTGGTTTTTTTTGTCAGCATTCTTATCTTCTCAATTTTGCCGGTGTTGACAACAGCTTATTATCCGGATTTTTTGCAGCTTAATGTTTGGCTTAGAAAAGGAATTCTGTTTCCAGCCAGAATATTGCTAATCCCGTTTATAGCCGGTATATCATACGAGATATTAAAAATCAGCGACAAATACCAGCGGAACATAATATTCAAGCTGATAATCTTTCCCGGCTTGACACTTCAAAAGATAACTACAAAAGAGCCAAGCTCAAGGCAAATAGAAGTTGCCATAGCGTCTCTGAAAAAACTGTTGGAAATAGAAAAAAATAATCAAAAAATTTCATTTTTGAGATGAAATTTTTTAATATTCAATTAAAAAATTTTATCGTCTTTTCTTCTTTCTTCCGCCGCGAGCCATCTTTGCTGCGGACACATCTCCGTGCTTGTCAATGAAGTAAAGGTATCCCGGCTTTTTCTTTAAGCCTGCTTTGGCAACTACCTCAACCTTGGCTTTGCCTTTTTTCCTGCCGCCTCTTGACATTTTGGCTCTGGCTACATTACCGCGCTTATCGACAAAATAAAGGTAGCCTTCTTGCTTTTTCACACCAACTTTTGCTACTTTTTCCGCCATTTTATTTACCTCCTCTGTTTTTATTTATTGTAAGACGATAAGTTCAGTCACGACTCTCGAATACAAGATAGAGCAGGTATTTAAACATTTCGGAAATTTAACATTTCATCTATTTTTTTCAAATAATCTTTTATTCTGGATGTAATGCCTGCCAAAAAGATTTTCTCTATTCTGTCTTCGAAAATCTCGCTCAAACTAAGGAATTCAGTTATTCTATAAGCATCAATTCTTTTCTCAATAAGCATCAAATCTTTCAATCTTTTTATTTGCCTTCTTATGTTTGATGGTGCAACTCCAATCATCGGCAATTTCATGCTTTTTCTGTTTTCAATGACGCTAGCGCAAATCTCATTGCTAGTAAGCTGCTTCTGCTCTTTTTTGGCTTTAATCAAAACATTGAGAATATCAACAATAACATCTCTCGAATCGCCGGGCTGGAGAATGCCTATGGACAGGCAGAGTTTTCTTATAAGCTCCCTCTCATTCAGATTCATCGGCTTCTCATATCTTCTTAATGTTATCTCCGCCAATGGTATATCCTTTAATATAGTTTTTCTCTTTGCCATAATCAAAATTTTTCAAGATGTATCTCAAACTCCTTGCCCTTGACTTTTTCATTGCTTACAAAGGTATGCTTCTTGCTTGGCTCAAGCTCAGAAACCCTAAGCTGCAATGCGCCGACTTTTTCTTTTATAACTAAATTCCACTCCTTAACCATTTCTTTTAATTCTTCATCTGCTTTAATGAACAATGAGATTTTATCAGATTTCTGCAGCCCTGCTTTTTTCCTCAAAGCCTGCACTCTTCTCATTATCTCTCTTGCAAAGCCCTCTGCCTCAAGCTCGTCGCTTATCTCCTTGTTCAAATAAATGAACCCATTCCTGAAAGCGCCCTCCTCATAGGGAACAGGCACATCTCTTGTCACAATCAAATGCTCTTTTACAATATTTACGGGTTCGTTGTCTATCCTGAATGAGTATTTGCCTTTCTCTTGAATATGCTTTAACACAGTTTCAGGGCTGTCTATTGTGAGCTGGGCAATTATTTTTGGCGCTTTATCGCCGAAATCAGGCCCTATTTTTGAATAGTCTGCCTTAATTTTAACCCTTGTGTTTGGCATCGCCTCAACAGTACTTGCTTTCTTTACATTTATTTGCTTTTTAATTACTTCCCTCATCTTTTCTACTGATTTCCTTGTTTTATCGTCTTTTGTAGCCACTATAATCTCTTTCATAGGCCATCTAATGCCAAGCTGGACTTTCTCCCTGACAGCAAGAGCGCTCTGCACAATCTCGCTTATTGACTGCATTGACGCTTCAAGCTCACTGTCAATCAACTTTTCATCGTATCTTGGCCAATCAAAAAGATGAATGCTTTCCTCTTTCAGCTTAAACTCTTGCCTCAAGTTCTGGTACATTGTTTCAGCAATAAATGGCGCTACTGGCGCAAACAGCTTCAATTCATTGAGCAAAACATTAAATACAGTGTAAAATACAACCCTTTTTTCCTCATCACTTCCCATAGACGCTTTTTCCCTTGTCAGTTGGATATATGTCCTGCTCAATTCCAGAAATAGTTCTTCACATATCCACGGCACGTCATTAAGCTTATAATCCTCAAAAGCTTCTGTTGCTTTCTTGATTGCTGAATTCAGCTTTGAAAAAATGTAATTCTCTTCTATATTGAGTTGGTATTTTTCCATATCCAAATCATAGGGATTGACATCAAGGCTTTTCCCCATCTCTATGGCATATTTATGCAGGTTCCACAGCACAGTCAAATTCTTGTGCTTTACCTTCATATCATCAAAATTATAGTTTATGTCTATCCCGGGTGCTGTGCCGCCTATCATATAATACCTTAAAGTGTCAGCCCCGTATTCCATTATTACTTCCTGCGGCAGGATGTAATTTCCAAGCGATTTGCTCATCTTCCTTCCCTGGGCGTCATTAATAAATCCATGCATGTAAACAGACTTAAATGAGCAGTTATTCATTGCAATCATTGAAGCAACAAATAGGAGATTAAACCAGCCCCTTATCTGGTCTATGCCCTCAAGTATGAAATCTGAGGGATACAACCTTTCAAACAAGTCATTTTTTCTTGGATAATCAAGGCAGTTCCATGACGCTGAGCCGGCATCTATCCACACATCAAGGATATCCGGAATTCTCTCCTTTAAGTTGCCGCACTTGCATTTTATTTTGACCTCATCAATCCATGGCTTGTGCAAGTCTTCCGGAATATGCCCTGCAAGATTCTTCAATTCCTCAATAGAGCCTATAACAACAAAATCCTTGCATTGCGTGCACTTCCATATAGGCAATGGGGTGCCCCAATACCTCTGCCTTGTAATTCCATTATCTCTTAGATTTGCCAGCCAGTTGTCAAAATTTCTAGAGCCTGCAAAATCGGGAATCCACTTTATGCCTTTGTTAAGCTCCCTCATCTTATCCCTTAAATCCTCAATCCGGAAGAACCATTGGCTCGTGGTCCTGTAAATTACAGGGTTATTGCAGCGCCAGCAGTGCGCATAATCATGCTCTATCCTTGCTTCTTCAACCAGCAACCCTTTTTTCTTTATCTCGTCCGCTATCTTTTTGTCATCTGTCTTTGCTGCCCATCCTTTGAAAATGCCGATTGTTTCGTCAAAAATTCCCCTTTCTGTCAATGTATTGAATGGAGGCACGTCATTTCTATGACCCACTTCATAGTCTTCAGGCCCGCAGCCAGGAGCCATATGCACTAATCCCGTGCCTTGAGTTATATCAACATAGTCCTCGCTGGAAACAACCGTATGCACTTTTGGATGCTTTTGCTTTAATTCTTTAAACTGATGAACTTCATTGTAAAATGGGTGCATATACTCCAGTCCAAGCAATTTATCTCCTTTAATCTCTTCAATGATAGAATACTGCTTTTGCAAGGCTTCATTTATTAAACTTGATGCCAATGCTTTTGCAATTATCCAAACCTCAGCGTCAACTTTTGCCCTGACATAATCAACTTTAGGGTTCGCCATCACGCCAAGGTTAAATGGTATTGTCCATGGGGTTGTTGTCCATATTATCAGAAATTCATTCTGCTTGTTTTTTAATGGAAATTTCACAAAAATAGATGGATCTGTCACTTTCTCATATTCAAGCTCATGCTTTGCTAGCGCTGTTGCACAGCTAGCGCACCAGTGCATTGTTTTTTCCCCTTCATAGAGCCTGCCGTTCTCATTAGCCCTCTTTATAAGCCACCACTCGCCCTCCATAAATGTATTTTGAATTGATTGGTAGGCGTTGTCAAAATCCATCCAAACGCCAATCCTTTTGAAATCATGGTTCATTGAAATCATGTTGCTTATTGCAAACTCCCTGCAGGCATTTACAAAATTAGCTATGCCGTAAACCGGGATTTCGTCTTTGTGCTTCAATCCAAGGTTTTTCTCAACAGCCTGCTCTGTTGGCATTCCGTGCATGTCATATCCAGCCCTGTCCCATACATCAAAGCCCTGCATCCTTTTGTATCTAAGCACGCTGTCTTTCAATGCCTTATTCCATGCAGTGCCAATGTGAACTTTGCCTGAAGTGTAAGGAGGCCCGTCTAAGAAATAGAATCCCTTCTTTCCCTTATTTTTTGCCTTAGCCTTCTCATAAATCTGATGATTCTTCCAAAACTCGAGTATTTGTTGCTCTTGGTTTACCGCGTCATAGTTTGATATCATTTTAAAACGTGGAAATAAATTCATTATTTAAATTTTTAGTAAATAAAAACCTTTAAATAAAAACAAAAATTTGCATTTCTAATGAAGAACCTTGTTAGAAAAACTGCGGAGGCAAAGCTTCCCACAAAATACGGGGGCTTCAAAGTGATTGCCTACGAGGACTGCAATAATGCTCA
Organism: Candidatus Woesearchaeota archaeon; assembly: GCA_016192985.1. GTDB lineage: Archaea > Nanobdellota > Nanobdellia > Woesearchaeales > GW2011-AR4. The sequence goes on from JACPTC010000019.1 coordinate 16,321, forward strand.
GCACTTGGCTCTAATAAAAGGCAACATAAGGGGCAGAAAGAATATCTTTGTTAGAGTCCATTCAGAGTGTTTGACAGGCGATGCTCTTGGCTCCCTGCGATGCGACTGCGGCCCCCAACTGGAGAAAGCACTTAGGGTTATTGGCAAGCAAGATGGCGTTTTGCTTTACATGGCGCATGAAGGAAGGGGCATAGGGCTGATGAATAAAATCGCTGCATATCATTTGCAGGACCACGGCATGGACACAGTTGAAGCGAATCTCAATCTTGGCTTTAAGGCAGATGCAAGAGACTACACTATAGGGGCGCAGATTCTTGCAGATTTGGGCTTGTCAACAATTAAGCTTCTTACAAACAATCCAAGAAAAATAGAAGGGCTGGAAAAATACGGCTTAGAGATAATTCAAAGAGTTCCAATAATAATAGAGCCAACAAAGACAACAAAAAAGTACCTAATGACAAAAAAAGAAAAGCTTGGGCATTATTTGGAAGGGAAAGGAGTTGTGAGATAAAAGAATTCTTTGATTTTATTCCTAGTTTCCTGTAGAAGACCTCTTGTATGACTATCACGAGTGTACATGCTCAAAATCCAAGGCATAATTTCCAAGGAAAGTCTGGTCATTTGTGGGTTTTCATCCCAACCAAAATATATGCCTAATGAAGCTGCCGTTAATATATAAGGGCGGGCAGCTGTTAAGACTAGCGTGTATAAGTCACTCGAGATAGCCCCATTTTCAGTAGCGGCAACCCTTCTTGTTGCTTCCAATGTTGTGTCGGTCATATTTGCAGCCAATAACGGAAACTCATTAAAGATAAAATTCTCGTCAGATGTGTTGTTTTTAGAAATGTATGGGTTGATTGCATTCACGAATGCATCTTTAAAAAATGGCAAAACTATAGAAAAATAGGTGGCCATGGATAATGCAAAGGACTGTTCTTTTCTTGATAACCCTCTTTTTTCAAGCCATTCAGTGGGAAGATTGATAGAGGCATGAACCACTTCATCCAAATATCTTGCAGGCAGATGTAGCTTCTTAATAAAATCACCAATTGCTTCCAGCATAAATACCCAAAAATTAGCTATTATTTAAATTTTTAACTGAAATATTGTTCAGAGTCTCTGATGGTCTAAAACCTCAACAACCCCATAGCTTTTCCCACATCTTCCTCTTTAATTAAAAAAATTGTGTCTGTCCAGCAGCTTAATGATTCAACTATGTTGATGTTGTTTTCCCCGAACAATGAGCACATATAAGCATAAGCCCCGGGCGTTGTTTCAATCTCCTTTGGGCTTTTTATTGTAATCTCTGCAAGTTTCTTGTTTTCAATCATTATCTTGTTCCTAAAATACCTTCTAATTAGCTCCAGAAATTCCTCTGCGGTTATTATTGTTATTGCGGAAATCCCCTCAATGATTCTGAATATTTCCCCCTTTTTCTTTATTTCTTTTTCCAAATTTATCAAATTTCCAAAGTATATGTTTTTCTCCAAAACAATGGCGATAACCTTGTTTTTAATCTCAATTTTGCTTTGCCTCAGCACTTTCAAGATTTTATTTTCATGAATTTCCTCTTTCTTTAATTTTCCCGTAAATCTTCTGCATGCAATCAATATGGCATCAAAATTATTTTTTGGATTTAGATTTAACTCAGAGGCAATTTGCCTTGATAATGAGGAGTAGTTGATTAACCCATTTTTCAAACAGTCCTTTATGGAGGGGTGCTCTAATATGTAGTTTTCCGTTAATTTTGTTAGGTTTGGCATTTTATTGTAAAATTATTTTACACAATTTCAATCCACAAATTTCTTACCTATTATCCTGTAAGCTTCCCTGAAAGGAACGCCTTTTTTGACAAGTTTGTAAACTTCCTCTGTTGCATATAATTCTTTTGTCATGGCTTTTTCGCATCTTTCTC
>JACPTC010000044.1 GCA_016192985.1 Candidatus Woesearchaeota archaeon
CAGCTTTGATGCTATGGCAGTTAAGGAAGAATTATCGGAAAAAGAAATCGGTTGTTATTACCTAGAACTATCGCTCTGCCTTTCTATACTTTGTGTGATTATTTTGGGCTTAAAAATAGAAAGATTTAAATACAATGTGCACAATGTGATACAAATGATAGTTAAGGATGCCATGATTTTGATTCATTTAGCGAAAATAACGCTGCTCAAAAAGAGTTGCGAATATTTCAGAAATGTTGTAATTCCAGAGGCAGTTTGCAGTGAAATTTTGCTTGGGAAAAGTAAAGGCTATGACGATGCTACTTTGATTATGGAGTTAGTCAAAAATAAGAAAATAAAGGTAAGAAGGATGGTGCGCAATAATATGATAAAAAGAGCAGAAGAATTCAACATACAAGGAGGGGAAGCGCAAGCAGTTGCACTTTATTGGGCTGAAAAAGCAGATTATCTTGCTACGGATGACGATAATGTGAGAAGAAAAAGCATTTTACTAGGAATAAATGTGATTGGAACACTGTCTATTGTGATGAAACTTTACAAGCAAAAAACTATTTCAAAGGAAAAGTTTGAAGAAAGCCTAAATGAATTGAGAAAGATAGGTTGGTTTGGTGATGTTGTCATTGATAAAACATTAATGGAGGGACTAGGATGGGAGAAGCAATAGGAATAAGGTTGCCTAAAGCAGTACTAAAACAAATAGCAAAATTAAGCGAGGAAGAATTGGAGGACAGGAGCACCATAATAAGAAAACTGGTGGTTATGGGTTATAAAGACTTCATGCAAATGAAATACGCAGAGGAATATAAAAAAAAGAAACTGACCATTACCGAAGCTGCACATAAAGCAGGGACTACTGTTTGGGAAATGGAATATTACTTAATAGAGCATGGCTATAAGTCAAGCTATTCCATAGAAGATCTTAAAAGGGAGATTAAGTTGATTGACAAATAGTTTACCTAGAACTGTCGCTCTGCCTTTCTATCTCAAGCTTTTTGCTATTGCTTAAATCTCAATTCCATGCTCGACTGCTTCCCTGACTATTGTAATTTGTTTTTTAAGTTTGTTAAATTCCTTTGGAGTGTAGCAAAGTGGTTCGATTGAATCTTTATATTTCCAATACGGGTAAATCTTACTAGTTCTATCTGTAAATTTTATGCCCCTGAAGTCTTTTGATACAAGAATAAAATCATAATCACTACCTTTCTTATAAGTTCCCTTAGCTCTTGAGCCAAAAAATATTAGTTTATCTATATCAAACTTGTTTTTAATAGTCTCTGCAAATGACTCTATTTTTTTATCTGTCCTTTTGCCCATGTTACTATCTCCTTTGCTTTTTTAAAATGCAATTTTGCAGATGCTTCGTCATAATCTTTAGCTGGGATAGTAGTAGCAGCATCAGGGTATCGAGAAGGAATCCACTCTGGATTTAACTCATACAATGCTTCAAAATATTTTTCTGGAATTTCAACTTTTTTTCCCAGTTTTATTAGGTCATGTGTTTTTTCTGGCATCTTATTAAATTTTTTAATAATCAATGCTTTTAGGGCCTTTTCGGAAGCTTGGCAACTACACTGAATGGATAGATAGTATATTTTAATCTTTATATTCTTTTTTGCGGCATCTAAGTCTGCTAATGCCTGTTCTATCCATTTTTCAACTTCTTCCTTCATTGCATAAATCCTCAAATCTCAATTCCATGCTCGACTGCTTCTTTTACAACTATTTATTGCAATAACTATCTTTTAAAGATGTTTATAAAAATCTTTCTGATTCATATTTTATTTCCTAGCAACCATTTCCATAATGGCACAAATTTTAATTTTTTACCCTGAATCTTTTCTTCTGCTTCATAGTTCTTTGCTATAATTAAGCCTTCTTTTAAATTAAACTCCTTTAAACAAGCCATAATGCCTTTTATTTCTCTTTGCTTTGTTTTCCCTGCAACATCATAAACAACTTGGATTGCCTTTTTTATGTTTAATCCGTTCCGTATAATAAAATCGCATTCTACTCCTTCTAGATTCTTCCAATAATTTATTTCATGGTTTTGGATTAATCTTCTTTTTAAATTCAACAAAACAACATTCTCATATAACCTTCCCATGTCTCTTTTGCCGCTTATAGCATTCATAAATCCAGTGTCCCCTAGATATGCCTTCCTTGGGTACTGATTCCTGTCTTTTATGTTTCTGGAGAATATCTGAATGAAGAAGAACAAATAGCCAATTTGTGCATATTTTTCTAAATTCAATATGCTTTGTTTCCCTATTTTATACCCTAATGTCTTAAAGTAATTGAGGCATTTCGAAGCAGAAAAATAAGATGACTCAATCACATATTTGCCAAACATTTCTACAACATTAATGTTTTCTTTTGAAATTTCAGACACATCTAAGCCAATAATATCTTTAAAATATGAATTTAATAGTCTTATTTTGTCTGTGTAATCTTCTAATAAAACTGCTTCTGGGAATCCTCCATAAAGGATATACTCCTCAAGAGCCCTTTCAATTTTTCCTATTCCCGCTGTTGTTTTTTCTAGCTTTAAATTTTTAAATTCAAGAAATTCCTTAAAAGATAAAGGATAAAATTCATAGGCAAGCATTCTGCCCCTTAATGGTTTTTTTGGCAGTATCAAACTTTTTCTTGACGAGCTTGTGATGAGATTTAAATCTCCTTTCAACATTTCATGATTTCTCGCAAGCCAGCCTCCCCAGTCATTAACGCTAGTTATTTCGTCCAGCAGCAAAAAACCTGAATCACCAAACCATTTTAGTATATTATCTAAAACATCTTTATCGTCTTTTATTCTACTGTCTTCTAAATTGATATATGCGGTTTTGCTATTTTTGGCAAGCTTTTGCTGTAATAGCATTAGAATGCTAGATTTTCCTGATCTTCTTACGCCTGTAATTGAGACTATTTTAAGCTTAGAGTTCTTTTCAATATCTTCTAGATTTATATCTCTTGATTTTAGTTTTCTTTTTGATGCGTATGTGTTCCACTCCTCAAATACGTCTTCCATAAACTGTTTTATTATAGAACAATATATAAACTTTTCTGTTTTACATCAGAACAATTTATAATTATAGCAAGTTTTCTTTTTGTATATAAATCTTCATATTTTTATATTATTTTGGAGAATATAAAAAAATTCTCGAAAAGGAAAAGCTAAATAATTATAAAAGCAGATTAACAGAAATCATTTCAAAATTTAAAAGCACAAAATACATCAATTTGAGCCCAAGGCAATTCAAATCAAAAAAACAAGAGCTTATTGCAAATTTAAAGAAATAAGATTTACCTAGAACTGTCGCTCTGCCTTTCTATCTCAAGCTTTTTTGCGATAGCGTTTGATGCGTTGCTCATCCTGTAAGCATTTGTGATTTCTTCAGCCAGGCTGCTCACTATGCTTTTTTTGGTGTTAAATGTCCTGTGGTATGCTCCCTGCGCCATATGGCGCAAAGCCAGATCAACTCTTCTTTGCGGAGAGCACTCGACTGCTTTTGGGTATCTTGCGCCTCCGTACTCAATTGTCACTATTTCTTCTCTTTGCGCTGCATTTTCCAGGGCTTTTACAAATACCTTAACGGGATTTTCTTTTGTGTTATTTTCAACCTGCTTAAATGCCTCTTCCACAATGGCATAAGCTGTCTGTGCCTTTCCTGTCATGTGGTAGCTTGTCTTAAAATGCTTCTTGCCTTTGTGGCCTGGCACAATAAGCTTGTTTATCAGCCTCTCAACTATGAATACCCTGCTTTTGTAGAATCTTTTGCCGCCGTATCTTGCCCCTGTTTTCGGCACAATCTTCGGCTGCAATGTCATATAAGGCGCTATTCCAAGATCATCAACCTTGATTCCTTCTACGCTCCATCTGTTGAAAATTTTTATTTCCATTTTGACAATAAAAATTTTTATAATTATTTTCTTGCTTTTTCTAATTTGCCTTTCAACAACGCGTCCAAACTTTGGTCATTTACTTTGACAACCTGCCATCTCACGCCAGGAATATCTCCCTTTGATTTGCCCATCGCGCCGCCAATGCATTCTATGATTACCTCGTCATGCTCATCAATCATCTTGGTTGCGCCGTCTCTTGGGCAAAAGGCTGTCACTTGCCTACCATTTTTTATAAGCTGCACCCTTACGCATTTTCTCATTGCGGAATTTGGCTGTTTTGCCTCCAATTGGACTTTTTCCAGAACAATGCCTCTTGCCTGCGATGCCCCTTCCAATGGATCAGAGCGCTCCTTCAGGCGCAATGCTCTCTTGATATAAGGCTTATAGTGCCATCTGCTTTCTTTTCTCCTTTCTTTTAACTTGTAGCCTGCATTGAGCCCGCGTGCTTTGTTTCCCATATTGGATTGGTATTTTCGAGCGATTTTTAAAGGTTGCTATCAGACAACTTTAACTTCATTAATGTCAAAATACCTTTTGATTATGCTGCTTAAATGGTTAATATTCTGGCGCTCCCTTCCGATGAGCCTTGCTCTTGCGCTGGTGTCTTTTCCCCGTATAATTACAATCTTATCCTCAAGCCTTACATCCAAAACTTCAACAGGATAAATCATGTTTCTGACAAATTTTGTAGCATCATTGCTGAACTCAGCAAGCCTTATTTTTCTCTTCAATGTATTTTCCAGTCTTTTTATATTAGCTCCATTTCTGCCGATTGCTTTGCCCATGTCGCTTTCTTCTATAATAAATAAAAGGTTGTCATTGTCTATGCAATCCTTGACTCTGGCTCCTGTCATAGACTCAAAAAGGGTGATCAGCTTCATAAGGTCAGAATCGTACTTTATTTTATTCACTTACTTGCACCTTTAAGAAAAGCTAAAACTGAAATAGAAAAGGGCTTTTTGCAGATTATGCTTAGCTCATCGTTTGGGTAATCCAATTTATGGAGTTCAGCGCCGCTTAATTGGGAATAGTGGTTTAAATCACTCTCAACTCTAGCCGGGCAATTTGAGCTTACAAGAACTTTCTGAACTTTACCAAGCTTCAAGCTTTTAATAGTTCTTTCTGTGCCTATGATAACATTGCCTGATTTAAGCAGTTTTTTAATTTCAGCCGCGCTTATCTTTTTAGCCATTTTTTGAGTTTAGTTTTGCTTAAGCGATTGTTTGTATTATCCTTTTTACATTAATGAAGCCGTGCTCTGATTTGGAAACATCAATGCCATCTTCTCCATATTCAAACTGTATGATTTTTTGGGATGCATCCCTGACAGTGTTGTCGTACTCAACTTTCAAGTCCTGCATGGCATTTGCCAGTCTTCTGTATAAATAGCCGCTTTTCGGAGTTCTAAGTGCAGTATCCATCAATGAGTCTCTGCCAGTCATGGAGCCGAAGAAAAATTCAGATGGGGTTAAGCCTGTCTTGAAGCCGTTGCTGATGAAGCCATGCGCTTCAGGGCTGTAATCATTTTTCCTGAAATGGGACAATGTTCTTTGTGAGAATCCTTTTTCTATTCTTTTGCCTCTCATGGCCTGCTGACCTACGCAAGCAGCCATCTGAGCTAAATTAAGGAGATTGCCTCGCGCACCTGATTCGGCCATTATCATTGTGTGTGTTCTCTTGTCTGCATGATTTGCAACTGTCTTTCCTGTGGCGTTTCTCGCCTTATTCAGCAGCTCCAGTATCTTAAGCTCAAGAGTCTCCTGCATCGTCTTCCCGGGGAAAGCATCCAGTTTGCCCTCCCTAAACTGTGCAATCAGGCTGTCAACTTCCTTTTTAGCATTATCAAGGTTTTCTTTTATCTCCGCCCTTGCAGACTCAGGCAAATCTGTATCTGACAAAGCAGACGTAAAACCAATCCTTAAAAGGTATTCTATGCCAAGCCTGAAAATCTTGCCGAGCAGATTTATGCTGAAGTCCTTTCCGTATTTCTGATGTATATTTCTCAGCATAAGCCCTGACTCTTCCCCAAGCGAATTTCTGTCCATGGCCCCGGAAACAAGCTTGCCTCCTTTTATCACTACATGGGCATCTTTGTCGCATTTTTCCTTTGACCTATCGCATGAGCGGGAATGTCCTGTATAATCAAAATCATCAGGCAGCAAGACGCTAAATGTTTCTTTGCCCGTTACTATGGATTTCCTCGGCAATTTGGAAAAGTCTGTTACTCCTACTGCAGACAGCAAATCTATTGCATCTTCCCTTTTTACTGATTCATCTTTTGTCAAAACATAATTGCCAGATATCGCATCCTGGGTGCATCCGATTATGCTCAAGCCGTATCTTAGGGAGATAAGCTGGGTCTGCACTTCCATGAGGATTTCTGCCTCTGCTCTTGCCTCTTCTGTCTGCGGAATGTGCAGGTTCATTTCATCACCGTCAAAGTCAGCATTATAGGGAGTGCAAACAGCAGGGTTCAAGCGAAGAGTTTTGCCCGGCAATACCTTAACGCGATGGCACATCATGCTCATTCTATGCAATGAGGGCTGCCTGTTAAAAATAGCTACATCGCCGTCCATCAAGTGCCTCTCAACAATATAGCCCGGCTGCAGCTCTTCAATTGAGGCTTCCTTTGTTTCTTCGGTAATCTTCTTCTTTTTGCCGTCCGGTCTTATAATGTAATTAGCGCCAGGATATTTGTCATGGCCCATTTCAACAAACTGCTTTAGGTAATGAATGTTCCATTCGTTGACTCTTTCCGGAACAGTAAGCTTTGTTGCAATAATAAAAGGTATTCCAACTTCAAAAAGCTCAAGCATCGGGTCAGGGCTGATAACAGTTCTTGCTGAAAAGTTTGTTCTCTTTCCAGCCAGATTATGCCTTATCCTTCCTTCCTTACTTTTTATTCTCTCTGTTAACGTCTTCAATGGCTGGCCGCTTCTGTGCCTTGCCGGCGGCAATTGAGCAATGTTGTTGTCAAAAAAGGTGGTCACATGATATTGCAGCAAATCCCACAAGTCCTCAACAATAATTTCTGGCGCGCCCGCATTTATGTTCTCGAACAGCCTTTGGTTTATCCTCACTATGTCCCCCAGTTTATGTGTCAAATCATCTTCGCTTCTCTCGCCGCTTTCCAATGTTATGCTGGGCCTCATTGTTACAGGCGGAATTGACAAAACTGTAAGCACCATCCATTCAGGCCTTACGTAAGGGACTTTCAAGCCGAATATTTCGCAATCCAAATCTGAGATTTTTTCAAGCCTTGCCCTTATTTCAATAGGGCTGAGCCTTTTTTCTTCTTCGATGAAAGTTGTTGGCTTTTCCATGGTGATTTTCTTCTGCTTTGATTTGCAGTGCGGGCATTTGTTCACTGTCTTGAGGGTTGCAATTATCTCTTTCACTTTTTGTCTTCTCTCCTCAACGCCGCTATCTTTTTCAACCTGATCCAGAATTTCCTTGATTTTTGATATTTTATTGTCAGGGATAAGGATTCTCCCGCAGTCCCTGCATGTGCATTTGACCAAAGTCAGGACAATGTTCACAAATTTAACATGGATGATTGGCCTCGCTAATTCTATGTAGCCGAAATGCCCTATGCATTCCTTAAGCTTTGAGCCGCATGTCTTGCATCTCAATCCGGGATCTATAACGCCAAGCCTTATGTCCATCAAGCCGCCGTCAACAGGATAGCCTTCCTTATCATAAAGCTCAGGAGTGACTATTTTTGCAGAGGACATCTTTTTAATCATCTTTGGGCTCAAAACAGAAAACACTATACTCTTGACCTGCTTGTAGATGTGCTGCTCTTCGCGCTCTATCCTACCGATTTTTTCTTCTTTTCCCGATATAGCCTGCTTAACAACCTCAAGCTCCTGCTCTGTTTTTTTGCTTGTTTCTTCTTCTGCCATACAACCTTTTTCTTTACAAGAAAAAGCTTGACCAAAAAGAACTCGTCAAGCTTGGAGAGGCATAAAGCCTCTTGTATTTTTCTTGTATTTTTGTTATTTTTTATTTTCTTTTTTTGTTAATTTCACAAAGCATTGATTGATTTTTAAAAAATAAAATATTTTAATTAATTATTTCTCTTTAGACTTTTGCGGTGCCTTGACAGCCAAGCTTGGCAACCCTGTTCCAATTGGAACTGGCTGGTTTACCATTACGTTCTCAACAACAGAGTCAAGATTGTCAACCTCACCAACAAGCGCTGCATTGATTATATGCTTTATCGGAGTCTCAAATGATGCTCTTGCAAGAACGCTTGATTTCTCGCTTACAACTCCATACCTTGTTATGCCTTTCACTGTTCCGCTGACGCACATAGTATCAGCAACAAGCATAATATGCCTTACGTCAACATTCAGTCCTTGGTCCTCTATAACTTTGGTAATCTCATTTACAATTGTCTGCCTTGCAGCCTCGATGCCCAGAACCTGCTCAATCTCGAATATATTGTTTGTTGTTGTCCTGTAAGCATCTACTTCTTCAAGCTGCAAAACATCTGCCAGGTTTGAGCCGGATGTTATGATTACAAATTCCTCATCCCTTTTCACAGGCAGAACCTGCCTGATTCCCTTTATGCCTTTTATAGTCACATCCTTGACCTTTTCCTTTGCCTTGTATGCTTCGTTAAAAGTATCCTCCTTGCTTCTTGATTTTAATGTCAATGAGTCTTTATTGTCCCTTATAGTATATCCCTTCAGCTGCTTTGAAATTGCATCAATAACTTTAGAATTTGTCACGTCTATCTCTCTCATCTTTTCTTTGTTTAGTTTAAGCTCAATCGTCAAATCAGCTATGTTTATTGTTAATTCAGTCGATATATCCTTCAGCCTTGTTTCTTTTATCTGCAGCGCAAGATGCCTTAACTCCTCTATCTTCTTCCCGGTTGCATACGGCTTTTTCAAATAAATCTCCATCATCGGGTTTTCAAGATCTTTTCTGCCATCAAGTATTTCAATTATTCTGGGCAAGCCCAAAGTTACGTTCATTTCAGCCACGCCGGCAAAATGGAATGTGTTTAAGGTCATCTGTGTGCCTGGCTCCCCAATGGATTCAGCGGCTATCAAGCCTACTGCCTCTCCTGGATGCACGCGAGCGCCTTTATATTCTTCATAGATTGTCTCCATAACCTTTCTTAGCTTTGCATCGCTTAGCCCCTTAGGCGCATTGTCCCTGACTTCTTTTATTATATGCAGAGGAAGCTTGCTTTCATATTCTGATATTGTGTCTGCCATACAACCTTTTTCTTCACAAGATCCTAAAAAATCCTTTGAGGATTTTTGGGAACTTGAAAATTTTTAATTTTCAAGTAAAAGCTTGACCAAAAAGAACTCGTCAAGCTTGGAGAGGCATGAAGCCTCTGTTTTCTTGTTGTCATTTTTTTGTTTTTTGTAAATTTTTATTTTTTAAAAATTTAAAATAACTCCTCAGTACTTACTCTCCAGCTGCAATTTTGGATACACTCCCAATGATTTAAACTCATCAAGCATTAGCTTGAAAGCATAGCTAATCTCAATCTCGCTTATCTCGACATTTTCGCCGCACACCGGGCAGTATGACTTGTTTTTGTAGTTATCCTTAATTGCGATTATGCCGCAGCTCTCGCACACAGGAACAATGGTTTTGTCGCTGTCAAACCTTTCCTTAAGCAGCATTGATGCGCCATGTGCTACAAAAGTGTCTTTTTCCATTTCTCCAAGCCTTAATCCTCCTTCCTTTGCCCTGCCTTCTGTTGGCTGCCTTGTCAAAAGCTGGATTGGTCCTCGAGCCCTTGAATGTATCTTGTTTGCAACCATATGCTTAAGCTTTAAGTAGTACATGTTGCCTATGAATATCACTGCCTGATACTGCTCGCCTGTCTGCCCATTATACATGGTTTCAACCCCGCTTTCCCTGAATCCAAGAGACAATAGCTCTTTCCTTAGTCTTTCCTCCGGCTCAGCATCAAAGGTTGTGCCATTAATATATCTTCCTGCCAATGCGCCGACTTTGCCCGCAAGCATTTCAATTAAATGGGATATGGTCATTCTGGAAGGAATTCCATGAGGTGAGAATATCAAATCAGGAACAATTCCCGAAGCTGTAAACGGCATGTCGCTTTGAGGCACAATCAATCCAACAATTCCTTTCTGGCCATGCCTGCTTGTAAACTTATCCCCTATTTCAGGCACTCTTTCGTCCCTAATTCTAACCTGGATAAGCTTATTGCCCTCTTCATTTTCAGTTAGCAAAACAAAATCAACAACGCCCTCTTCACCGTGCTTTAAGTTGACTGAGCTCTCCCTTCTTGTGCTTGAAGCCAAGCTGTATTCCTCCATTGAGCTTAGGAACCTTGGCGGCGAAGTCTTTCCGATTACAACATCGCCTTCCTTGACTTTTGCTTCGGGGTAAATGATTCCGTCATCTTCCAAAAACCTGTAATCTTTTTCAGTTTTATAGCCCTTGACGTCCTTGTCAGGGATGCATATTTGATCAATCAAGCCGCCGGCATACCTCAGCTCTTCTGCAATTGCAGGTCTGAAGTAAGTTGACCTGCCCAGACCTCTATCAATTGAGCCCTTGTTTAGGATTATTGCATCTTCCATGTTGTAGCCTTTGTAACTCATTATAGCCACAATCATGTTTTGGCCAGCAGGGTGCTTATCATAATCAGAGATATCATGCATGATTGTATTCACAACAGGCTTTTGGGAGTAGTGAAGCAAGTTTACATCCATGTCCATTCTCACAGGGAAGTTAGAAGCATATAATCCAAGAGCCTGCTTTTGGTTTTTTGAGCCTGCATTAAGCCTTGTCGACTGGTTGAAGTTGCCATAGGGAACAAGCGATGTGCAGTAACCAAGCATAACCAATGACGCAATTTCAAGATGAGTGTGCTCTGGTGTAAGCTCATTTTCGAAGAAAGCAACCAGCATGTTTTCCTCTTCAGCAGCGTCTAAGTACTCGATTACGCCCTGATTCACTAGGTCCAGCCATGAAATCTCATTTTTTTCCAATTGTTTTATGTGTTTCTCTGTAAGCAAAGGAGCCCCGTCCTTGACTACAATTAATGGCCTTCTTGTTCTTCCCTTGGAGCATTCCAATTGGACTTCATCCGCTTTTTCATTGTAATAAACATTGAGATTGTTGGATACTGCTCCTCTTCTTCTTTCTTCTCTTATCTTCTGCACAAATTCAATTGGGTTGTCAACAGTCCCCACATATTTGCTGTTAAGGTAAACTTCCGCCATTTTTGTTTTGTTTAATTTTTTTGATTATAATTTTTTAATTTCGATTATTGAAATTTTTTATTAATGTTCTACCGTTATTGAATTTTTATTTTATCGTCTTAAGCCCCATTGGTTTAAGTATTTTCAAAACATCTTCTTCATTGGATTCGCTGGATATTGTGGTCAGCAAAGCAAGATTCTTCCTCAATCCTATGTTAGTTCCTTCTGGAGTCTCAATCGGGCAAAGCCTGCCAAGATGCGTTGAATGAAGCTCTCTTGCTTCAAAGTTTTCCTGCGAAGCGCTTAGTGGGCTTACAACTCTTTGCAAATGCGACAATGTCTCAAGATAATTCAGCCTTTGGATGCGCTGGCTTATCCCTTTTCTGCCGCCGACCCAAACGCCGGTTGCCATTGAGGAATATATTCTTTGAGTCAGCAGCTTGTCCCTTATGATGACCTTGATAGAAGGGAATTTGCCTCTTTTCACAATCCTCTGGAAATTATACAACAAATCGCCTATCAGGACTTTTAGGTTTAACCTGAGCAGATCAGCAAGCAAATCGCCGCTCATTTTAAGCCTTTTGTTCATGTAGTGGTCTTTATCGTCCATCGGAAGCTCGCCGTTGGAAGCAAGAATGTATTTCTTGAGCATCTTGCACAGGTTGTAGGCTTTGAATATCCTGTCTTCTGTCTTGATGCCAAGATGAGGTAGAAGATATTTGTCAAGGATTTCCCTCATACGCTCAATCCTTACCTCTTTTGATTGGGTAATCCCAATTTTCTTTGCAACATAATCGAGAGCCTCGTCTTCTGTCTTGATGCTGACAAACTCAAGCAGGTTTATTAGGACTTCATCGAACTGTCTTTCTGCAGAAACAAACTTGGTTATTTCTTCATCTTTTAGCAAGCCAAGTGACTTGACAACAGCAATCAGGGGAATTCTTTTTACTCTTGTGAAAGTCAGGTAGAAAATGCCATCTTTCATTTTTTCAAGAGTGTGAGGAATCTTAAAAGAGCCGTACTCTGAAAACATTTTGCCTACTACTTCGCTGGGCCCTGTTGCATCTTTTTCTATCAAGAACCTGTTTGAAGCAAGGTCTTCGATTGTTATAAGGACCTTTTCCGTGCCGTTAATAATAAAGTAACCGCCCGGCTCATCGGGATCTTCGCCCCTGGCAATTAACTCTTCTCTGGAAAGTTTATGTAAATGACACCATTTGCTTTTGAGCATAATCGGCAAGTTTCCAATCTGAGTGTCAAAGCTTTCACGCTGAACGCCGTTTATATGGGCGCTGACCGTTATCCAAGTCGGAGCTGAATAGGTTATTTTTCTAAGCCTTGCCTCCATTGGGTAGATATTTCTGCTTGAGCCGTCAGCTTCTATCATCTTCGGCTTTTCAACCCAGATTTTATCAAGCCTTATTTTAAATTCATCAATATTATGCGGGATAATTGTAGGTATAATCTCCCTGTTTTCCTCAATTATGTTCAGAAGCTCTTTGTCAATGAAATTGTTAAATGAAGCTATATCAGAATCAACAAAACTCTGCTCCTCAAAATATTTTTGGATTAAGGTTTTGCCATATTTATACATCTGTTATCACCCTGTAAAATACAGACTCGCCGGCAGTAGGGCTTTTGCGTGTAATCTTTACAACATCTCCTGGTTTAGCATCCATCTCTCTCAGAGCGGCATCTGTTTTGAGTATTTTTGGCAGCTCTTTAGAAGTTACGTGATACCTTTCCAGCAGCTGTGTTTTCTCTTTTTCGCTAAGCTTAGCGTGTTTTGGAGTCAGTGTGTGCTTATCAACTTTAAATTTCGGTTTCTTCATCTTTTGGCTTGTCGCTGTTACTGTGATTTTTAGTAAAATGGGCCGGACGAGATTCGAACTCGCGACCACCTGATTAAAAGTTTCACCCTGAGCTGGGATTTATATCCGCTTCGCCAGGTGCTCTACCAGGCTGAGCTACCGGCCCTTGAACTGCAAATATTTATGCGCTTGAAAATTATCAAGAGCGCCCTGGTCGGGACTCTCAAGCGAAACCTAAGGTCGCGTAATTTGAACCCGAGTCGAAGCCTGGCTGCATATAGGGACGCTGCCTGCGTCCACTCGACAGGGCTTCATGATAGTTACTGCAGCGATATTGCCTTTTTACGCTGTTCCAGACTACACTACCAGGGCATTAAGGTAAAAAGGCACATAGCAATCCCTCATTAGCAAAATAAACGATGGAATCATAGTCTTTTGGCTAAAGAAGGATTATTTCTCATCACAAATGGGATAATCTGGTTATTTATAAAGGTTGCGGATTTTTTGAGTATAAATTTTTCATTTAAAATAATCTAAACCTTTAAATATAAAAATCAAATTCTTTTTCTAATGAAAAGAAGCTCTCGTCGGTGGAAAAAAAAGCAGCAGATGAGATGGAAATGGCAGCGCAAAAGGATGAAGCGCGAGAAAAGATTAAGGAAACATCACAGGGCTAGGTAAAAATTAAAATAAGTCTACGGATTCAAAAGTCCAAGAATATATTTCTGAACCTCTTTTATTTATCCAATATTTATTGGAGAACAAATACCCTTCCTGACTAATAAGACCTTCATTATTAGCTTTTGCAATACCACTCATTGCAATTTTTGAAGCATTCCCAAAAGCGAAAACAAAAAATAGATGTTTCTTCATTTCCATTTTTCTTTTTATTGCAATTATTACATCATCACTGGTATCATCATTTTTTACAAAAATTGTTATCTCTTTCCACTCAAACAATATATTTTCAAATTCTCTTACTAAATCTTCTCTTGTATAATTCTTTCTTATTTTTAAATCACTTATAAGCTCGATTATTGACCCTATTACACCAGTACTGCCTAATTCCATTATTCTTATGCCGAGTATACCATATTTTTGAAAAATATACTCTTTTATTTGTTGAACAAGTTTGTCTTGCCCTTCCTTATTTAAATTTGAGACATAAATTCCTACTTTAATTAAAGGAAGAGACCAATGTTGTCCTAAGCAGAATTTTAATCTTAAATAAAGATCTGTTTGACTTATTTTTCTAAGTATTATTGCCTCATCTTTGGAAGGAGTAAAGCCATATTTTTTTATATCAGTATACCATAAATCTCTTACTCTCTTTTTTGCGTACTCTAGTGCCTGTCCACTTAGTTTCTTTAAATTAATATAAGATAGTAATTCCCTCAAACCCAATTTAATTAATGTTTCAATTGGGTCTGGCATTAAATCGGCCATTTTAATACTTTTTTTCGAGTTTATCAGTGATATATTCAGAAATAGTTAAAGCAGAGGTATTAATCACTAAAGTAGAGCCTGGTAAAATAGAAGCATTTTGAAATAATACTTCCTTTTTAGTATAAGGACATATGTGACGCTCTTTTAGTAATTCGTCATAAATATATCCTTCCTTATCTATAGAAAAATCTAAAACATCTAATAGTAAAATTTTTTCTTCAGGACTCAAATCTAGAAATTCTATCTCAGGCTCCATCAGCACTTCACCTCACTGGGCTATAGTATTATCCTATTTAAATAACTTTCTTTTATATGATGATGAGTTTCTTTCAGTTTCAAGTAAGAATTAAAATTTATTTATAAAATGCCCGAAAATTATATAAACAAACTCATTTGCTTTTTTATCGGTGGTTTAAATCTCAATGATGGAGGATATCTCAAAGACCGACCCTGAAGTGTACAATTTGATAAAAAAAGAGCTTAAAAGGCAGCAGCTTGGTCTTGAGATGATACCTTCTGAGAATAATGTAAGCAGAATGGTGTTGCAGGCAATGGGTTCTATTTTGACAAATAAGTATTCAGAAGGTTATCCACAAAAAAGGTATTATGGCGGCAATCAATTTATAGACGAAATTGAGAGTTTGGCAATTGAAAGGGCAAAAAAAGCATTCAAAGTTGCTCATGCGAATGTTCAGCCTTATTCTGGAAGCCCGGCAAATTTCGCGGTTTATGTTGCAACCTGCCATCCTGGTGATGTAATAATGGGCCATAATCTGCCTGACGGCGGCCACTTAACTCACGGATGGAAAGCAAGTGTGACAGGCCAATTCTACAAAAGCGTCCCCTATCATGTGAAATCGGACGGCTATCTTGATTTGGATGAGATTGAAAGACTCGCGAAAGAGCACAAGCCAAAGCTAATGTGGGTTGGAGCAACAGCTTATGTGAGAGAATTTCCATTTGAAGAGCTGGGAAAAATTGCCGATGAGGCTGGGGCATATCTGGCAGCAGACATCGCCCACATATCGGGCCTTGTAATAGCTGGCGTTCATGAGAGCCCTTCTCCATATGTGCATATAATCACAACAACAACACACAAAACATTGAGAGGCCCTCGCGGCGGAATGATAATGGTCACCCAAAAGGGACTTGATAAAGACCCGGACTTAGCAAATAAGATTGACAGAGCCATATTCCCAGGGCTGCAAGGCGGCCCGCACGACCACACAACAGCCGCAATTGCAGTTGCATTGGAAGAGTCGTCAAAGCCTGAATTTAAGGAATATTGCAAACAGATTGTCAATAATTCAAAGGAACTGGCAAAAAGCCTGATGGAAAATGGGATAAAACTTGTTACCAATGGAACAGACAATCACATGATACTCATCGATTTGACGCCTTTTGGAAAAGGCAAGGGAATTTTTGTGCAGGAAGCACTTGATTTAGCGAACATAACAACAAACAAAAATACTATTCCAGCAGATCCTTCGTCTCCTTTTTACCCAAGCGGAGTAAGGCTTGGAACTCCTTCATTAACCACGAGAGGCATGCAAGAAAAGGAGATGGAAACTATTGGAAAATGGATTTCTGAAATCATAAAAGAAGTCAAAGATTTTGAGCTGCCCGATAATAAGGCTGAAATCGGAAATTGCCTAAAGCATTTCAAGGAATCAATAGAACATAATAAAAGAATACATGAGATAAAAAATCATGTTGTTGAATTGTGCAGGAAATTTCCAATGTATCCGAGTTTTGATATTTTGAGATGATTTTATTGAAAATGCCAGCCAAAATCATTGATGGAAATAAAATCGCTGAAAAAATTCTGAATGATTTAAAGTCAAAAATAAAAAACTCTAAGCAGAAACCAGGGCTGGCCATTGTTTTGGTTGGCAATAACCCGGCATCTGAAATTTATGTTAATTTCAAGGAAAAAACCTGCAAAGAAGTTGGATTTTATTGCGAAAGGTTTAATTTAGAAAAAAATACAAGTGAAATTGATTTATTAAATTTGGTTAATGACTTAAACCAAAAAGCTAATTTGCATGGTATCCTAGTGCAGTTACCGCTGCCAAATCAGATTAACGAGCATTTAATTATTAATTCCATATTACCGCATAAAGATGTTGATGGGTTTACTCCGTTTAATTTAGGAAATTTAGTTTCTGGAAATACTTTTCTAGCGCCTGCAACTGCAAGGGCCGTAATGCATTTAATTGAGCATACTGGCGTTCAAATTGAGGGCAAGAATGCCGTTGTTGTAGGAAGAAGCGTTATTGTAGGCAAGCCTGTTGCAATGATGCTACTTGAAAAAAACGCGACTGTAACAATCTGCCATTCAAAAACAAAAAACCTGCAAGAACACACGAAAAATGCTGACATCTTGGTTGCTGCAGTTGGTAAGCCTAAATTGATAACTAAAGAGATGGTGAAAGACGGGGCTGTTGTGATTGATGTTGGTATTAACAGGGCTAATGGCAAAATTGTTGGTGATGTTGATTTTGAAAATGTAAAGGATATCGCTGGCTTTGTGACTCCTGTCCCTCGGGGCGTGGGCCCAATGACGATAGCAATGCTCATGGAGAATACTTTAAAAGCCATGGAATTGGCAGACAGGATTAAGAAGTGAGGTATAAATAAAAGTGAGATGTAAATTTTTTGCAAAATGAGGATAGCGTCATTGCTGCCAAGCTCAACTGAAATTGCTTTTGCATTGGGGCTTGGTAAATATGTTGTAGGCGTTTCGCACGAATGCGATTTCCCGGAAGAGGCAAAGGCAAAGCCCGTTTTGACAAGAAGCAGGATAAACCCGCTTAAAAGAAGCGATGAGATAAACAATGATGTTGTGTCTATTGCAAAAAGCGGCTTAAGCATTTATGACATAGATGAGAAAAGGCTGAGGGAACTGCAGCCAGACATAATACTGACACAAGACCAGTGCGAAGTGTGCGCAGTGTCCTTAAAGGACGTTCAGGAAGCCGCTAAAAAATTCATTTGCAGCGCAAAAATTGTTTCTTTGAAGCCAAGGACTTTGAATGATATTCTCAACGACATAAAGACAATAGGCAAAGCAACAGTAAGGGAAGTGCAGGCATCGGCATTAGTTAAAAGCCTCCGCTCAAGGATAGGCTGCATAAAGAACAAAACAAAAAACATCATCAATAAGCCAAAAGTATGCTGCATCGAGTGGATTGAGCCTGTCATAGCAGCCGGCAATTGGGTGCCTGAGCTTGTTCAGATTGCAGGCGGCATTAATGTAATAAGCCAAAAATGGCAGCATTCCAGCGCAATAGACTTAAAGGAAATTTTAGAGTGCCAGCCAGACAAAATAGTGATTTCCCCCTGCGGATTTAAAGTCAGCCAAACAATAAAGGATATGGGCTTCTTGACATCAAAGCATGAATGGAGCAAGCTTGAGGCAGTAAAAAACAGCCAGATTTTCATTGTTGACGGCAATTCCTATTTCAACAGGCCAAGCCACAGGATAATTGACACTTTGGAAATATTGGCATCTATAATCCACCCTGAATTGTTTGATGAGAAGAAAGAGCTTGCAACAAGTTTTGACAGCCAGTTAGTCAACATTTAAAAACAAAAAAGGATTACCATTAAGTATGGATTACTTCAGGCAGGTGTGTGTAGAAATATTGGAGGAAATCAAAAAAAATCATGTAAAATCCAAAAGCCATCTGAATCAGGTAAAATTAAAAGTCTTAAATAAATACAATGAGCGAGGAAAAATAAGGCAAATCCCGAAAAATGCGGATATTTACTTTGCTGCTTCTGAAGAAGAAAGGGAAAAATTCAAGGAATTGCTTTCTCTAAAGCCGGTGAGGACAATAAGCGGTGTTGCGCCTATTGCTTTGATGTCAGAGCCTTATCCATGCCCGCATACAATGAAAGGTATAGGCCCTTGCTCATATTGCCCCGGCGGACCTGGCTCTGTTTTTGGCAATGTCCCGCAGAGCTATACAGGAAAGGAGCCATCAACAAGAAGAGCTATCAGAAACAATTACGACCCTTATTTGATTGTCTTCAACAGGATTGAGCATTATGTTGCAATGGGAAGGATTCCAGACAAGGCTGAAATAATAATACAAGGCGGCACTTTTACATTTTTCTCAAAACAATATCAGGAATATTTTGTAAAATACGCGCTTAAGGCTATGAATGATTTCTCAAAATTATTTTTTGATGAAAATGCAGACTTAGACATATCCAAATTCAAGAAATTTTTTGAATTGCCAAGAGTAATGGGTGAAGAAGATAAAAGAACCAATAGGATACAGCAAAAATTGTTGCATATGAAAAAATTGGATTTGAATGATTTTAAAGTTAAGGAAAAGGTTGAAGAATTGTTTTTTAAAAATGATTTTGTTGGCAATGGGTTTGATAATTCCAAAATAAATTATATTGAAAATGAAATCCAAGACGCTAATATATTTGCAATAAATAGGCTTCAATTAAAACTAAAAGGTGAAGACAATAAAAATCTGTCATTAAAACAAGTTCAAAAAGAAAATGAGACTTCTTTTATAAGATGCGTTGGCTTAACCATCGAGACAAAAAGCGATTTCGGCAAGCTTTATCACGGGAATTTGATGCTGGAATTGGGATGTACAAGGGTTGAGATTGGCATTCAATCAATTTATGATAATATTCTCGAAGCAACAAATAGGGGCAACACAGTTGCTGACAACATTGAGTCAATAAGGATTTTGAAGGATTTGGGTTTCAAGATAAATGCCCATTATATGCCGGGCTTGCCATTGACAACAAGAGAGATGGATTTGAATGGGTTAAGGCAATTGTTTGAAAATCCAGATTACAAGCCAGACATGCTTAAAATATACCCATGTATGGTTATGGAAGGCACAAAACTTTATGAAGATTGGAAAGCAGGCAACTTTAAGCCATTAACAACAAAAGAGGCTGCTGAAATTATTGCAGAGGCAAAGCAATATGTGCC
>JACPTC010000040.1 GCA_016192985.1 Candidatus Woesearchaeota archaeon
TTTAATCACCATATTAAGGAAGTTATTGAAAAATATCCAAATAATAGGCTTGAGCGCGACAATTGGCAATGCAGAGGAGCTTGCAGAATGGCTTAGTGCCGATTTGGTTGTTGATGAATGGCGTCCTGTAAAACTGCATAAAGGGATTTATTTAGATGGGGAAGTGGAGTTTTATTGAAAAATTTTATATTTTTTCCCAAGCTTTATCTTCTTTGTTATCCCATAATTCTTTCATTTTAATTTGTTGTACATTATCCAAAAATTTGTCATAATTATTCATTTTTTAAATTAAAATTGCTTCTTAACTTTGCTTAAAGCCGATTACTACGCCATTGTGCCCAGCACCTATTTGACCAATTCTGAACTTGGTACTTATACCGCTTTGATACAAAAAGTAAATTTGATTAGGCCCATACCTATCTTTTGGTGGAAGTGCTCCATATGGATTATAACCATGCAAATCAAAGCCCATAAGCAGATGAGGTTCATATCTAAGATTAGGGTTGCCTTTTAAATGCTGATTTTGTATTTCTGCATGCATTCTTCTTGCAAATTCACGCAATAATCTTTTGTCACGTGCCAATGCCTCATGCAAAGGACTCTTTAAAACTTTCTCTAGAGGTAAATCTTTAGGAAAGATTGGATCACTAGCTAAAAAATCATGTCTTTTTAAATCTCCTATTAAAAATTCAGGCCCTACTAGTTTTCCATAGTCTACAACATAGCCTACAGCAAAGTATACACCATAGCCTTCAAAAACCGAATTAATCAAACCTTCTTGTTGGGTTGCTTCAATACCCAGCAATAGTTTAATCCTTTCCCTTGTCTCATCTAACACTATTGCATCCTCCAAATCAAATACAGGAGTATTGTGTTTTGACAAGTAATCTTCTCTAAGCCAATACCGAATAGTTTCAGTATCCTCGGTATCAAGAGCTTCTAACTGAGCCAACATTAACTCTGCTGTATTCATCGGTTTATAGTTTGCCTTCTTTAAATCCCCTATGTTTTTAAATTCTCTGCGCTGCCTGTCTAGAACCCGCTTTTCTAAAAGAAATGGCAATGTCAATTGCTTCATATCAAACCAACCCCAAATTCTTAATCACAACTTCAGAATTAAAAACCTGCAAATCACTGTATTTTTGTCCAGTGCCTAGGTATAGAATCGGTTTTTTTGTGACATACGAAACTGATATTGCAGAGCCTCCCTTTTCGTCTATATCCGTTGCCAAAATAATCCCATCGATGCCAACCGCTTCGTTAAATTCAGTTGCTTGGTTTACGCAGTCATTTCCTGCGATTGACTCACCGACAAATATTTTAAGGTCAGGCTTAGCCACTCTTGTGATTTTTTTAAGCTCATCAATAAGGTTTGTATTTGAATGCATCCTTCCTGCAGTGTCAATAAGCACAACATCGATGTTTTTTGCTTTTGCGTGATTTATCGCGTCGAAAGCAACTGCAGCAGGGTCTGCACCGTAATCGTGCTTTATTAATTTTACACCTATCTTGTCTGCATGGTGCTGCAACTGCTCTATTGAAGCTGCCCTGAATGTGTCAGATGCTGCCATGACGCAGGATATCTTCATATCTTTCAGCATCTTTGCAAGCTTTGCAATGCTTGTGGTCTTGCCGCTTCCATTTATCCCAAAAAATGCAATTATATATGGCTTTTCCATTTTATTTCTTATTTCTTGAATTAAGTCTATATTGTTATTTTGGAATAAACCTTCAATTGAGCTTTTTAAAGTGATTATAATTGTTTCCTCAACCTTTGTCCTCTTTATCGACTTTTCAACAAGCTGTTCTTTCAGGTCATTTTTTATCTTTTCAATCACTTCAAGAGCAACATTGTTTTCCATTAATGCCATTTCCAAATCCCTGAATAATTTCTCAAATTGTGCTTCGTCAATTTTTGTTGTTGTTATTTTTTCTTTTATTGACTCAAAAAATCCAACTTTGTGTTGGATTTTTTCTTCAGGTTTTTTTGCTTCACTTTTTATTTGAGTTTCTATTTTTTTAGGTTTTTCTTTTTTTAGGTAATTGCCGTAGGTTTGATCAAATTTCCTTTGTTCTTTCTCTTCAAATTTTTTATTTTCAATTGTCCTTTCAGTTTTTTGTAGGAATTCTCCAAAACTTTTCCCACCAACGTTTGGGTCAAGTATTGTTTTTTTAAGCGCTTCTTGGTCTATCTTTACATCTTTCGGCTTTTCCTCTTCAACTTCCTTTTTCCCCGTGAAAGTTTCCTTTATTTTTGCAAAAAAACCTTTTTCTTCCTTTGGCTCTTGAACTGGTTTTTCGATAATTTCTTCCGCCGAAGGTGGCGCCGAAATCTGTTCGAGTGTTTCTATCTTTCCTTCCTTTTCAACTCCTTCAGAAATCTTTGATATGGCGCTTTTTAGTTTTTCTTTAAAGAATTTGAACATTTTGGTTTTTATTTTATTCTTCTGATACGAGCTCATGCAGCTGCCTTTCAAGAATTGACGCCTGACCTGTCAGCTTTTCAAGCTCTTCAATCATCTGTTTCTGGATTTTTTTTATCTCATCTATCTGCTTCTCGATAAGCCTTTTTGTTGAGATTATGTCTTTTTTAACGGCAACATTTGCGCCTACATTGACAAGCAGTTCAGAAGTGTCTTTAATTCCTGCTTTTGCAAAAATGCCTGAGCTTAATGGCACAAATATTTCCTTTCCGGCTTCTATCTTGCTAAGCTCATCCAGGCTGCTGCCAGTCATTGTCAGCTCAATAATCTGATGCGTAACAGCCTCCAATTGCTTCTGCAGCTGCTTTATATTGTGGTCAAGCATTTTGAATTCCATATACATCTCCTGCGCCTTACTTTCTTTTTCCATTTTATGCTATTTTCCTCTCAAGTTTCCTGTACAGATTTTCATAGACAACGCCCATTGGCAGCCCTTCATGGGTCCTTTTAATTGTTTCTGCCAACAGCGGCGCTATTGATATAACTCTAAGCTTGCTTATCATCTTTTCTTTCTGTATGTCTATTGTATTTGTAACAACAACCTCCTTAATCTCTGATGAGGCTATTCGCTCAATTGCTGGCTTGGAAAAAACGCCATGAGTTGCAAGAGCATAAACTTCTTTGGCGCCGAACTTTATAAGGATATTTGCCGCTTCGGTTATAGAGCCTGCTGTGTCTATGATGTCGTCAACTAAAAACGCGGTTTTCCCTTTTACATCACCTATTACATTCTGCACTTTTGCAACATTTGGCTCAGGCCTTCTTTTGTCAACTATTGCAATTGGAGCATTAAGCACTTTTGCAAACGACCTTGCCCGCGCAGCTCCCCCTGCATCTGGACTCACAATAACTATGTTTTTCAGCCCTTTGTTGGCAATATATTCGGCAAATACTGGTATCACATCAAGGTTATCGCTTGGAATATCAAAAAAGCCCTGCACTTGTGCAACATGCAGGTCGAACATTATGACCCTGTTTATCCCTGAAGTTTCAATCATATTTGCAACAAGCTTTGCTGTTATCGGTTCTCTTGGCTTGGTCTTTTTGTCCTGCCTGCAGTATCCGTAATAGGGAACAACAGCAGTAATTTTGTCTGGCGAGGACCTTTTTAGCGCATCAACCATGATGAGCAGCTCCATAAGGTTAAGGCTTGCATCTGGCGATGTTGGCTGGATTACATAGACATCGCAGCCGCGCACGCTTTCAAGCACCCTGCAATAAATCTCTCCATCATGAAATCTCTTAATTTCAACAGGAGTCAGCTGAATCTTCAGGTTTTTAGCCACATCTTCAGCCAGTTTTCTGTTGGCTGTACCGGAAATCAGCTTAAAATGATTTTTGAGCATAAAAACCCACCCCAATCGCATGTTTTTAGAATTAATAGCTGTTTAAAAAGATTTGGATTTTTGAATGGTTATTTAGCAATCTTGTTTTTTATTATCCTTTTTATTATCCTAATAAAGATGGCTTGAAGTAAACCGAGATTGTCAATAAAATTAAAAAGATAAGAGCTAAAATAATGAAGATTATCACCTCCCATACCCCAACAAAAAATCCTGTTGATGCGTCTGCCAACTCTTCTTTTTTTCCTTTTATGCCGCTTTCTTCCAATCTTTTTTTCAGCCCTTTTTTGTAATGATTGATTTCATTTTTCAAGACTTCTGGGAATATTAAAGCCAAATAACCGCATGAGTCACACCTATATTTTACTGCTGTGCCATAAGCCCAAACAACAGGGTTAGAGAAATCTGTCCTAATCTTAAGAGAGCCGCATTTGGGGCAGATTTTTACGTATTTTCCACCACCATATTTATTTAATTTGATGAATATTTCTTTTAATTTATCTTTGTTGAGGTAGAATATAACAAATAGGACAATCAGGATGTACAGGCTGGTTAAAGCTGGATTAATCATAAACTATTGCCCCTCTGCTACACTTTTTTTCTCTTCCATTTTCTGCTCTTCTTCTTTTTTTCTAAGCAGTATCTCTATCTCGCCAAAAGGAGCTTCCTGCAAAAGCTCTATCCTATTCTGTTGCGCCAGATGCAGCAGCGGAATGAAAGTGTGCACTTTGTCTTCCTTTGAATCAGAGGGAAGCAATTTTGAAAAAGTTAGCTTCTCCTTCAAGGCTTTAAAGAAGAACATCTTTATTTTGCCGTAAACCTCTCTTATGATTTCGGTAACATCCTTTTTCTTCTTGGGAGCCTCAAGGTTAAGCGGAGGTATTGAATTAAGCAGTCTTCTCTTCTTTACCTCCAAAGCTCTTTCAAGGGCATCTACAAGGTCAAAAACCGACACTTTGCGCTTTCTTGGCTGCGGTGTCCTTGGTATCAAAGTAGGTATTTCATCCATTTTGGGCAGAATGCCTGTCTCCTCAAAGCCAAGCTCCTCAATCTGCTCTTCAACGCCGATAAGCAGTCTGTCAAGCTCGCCTAAATCCTCGCCCACAAGTTTGTTGGACTTTATCTTGAGCAGTATAGCTGCTGCAAGGAGCATCTTGCCGGAAATCCTGAAATCGTGCTCCTTAAGGGTTCTTATCATCTCAATGTATTTCTGCGCCAGAATGCTCACATCTATATCCCATGGGTCCATCTGCTCTGTCTTAACAAGCTCGTAAAGGACGCTCTGCCATGTTATTTCATCTGCCTTTGAGAAGATTATGTTAAAGATTCTGTCATGAGGGTCCATTTTAGTCAGCTGTGATTTTGCAAGTTATTGTATATAAATTTATTCATTGTCTAGTGAAAAACAGAAAAATATATAAATCAGCTATGCAAGTATTTCAAGCAGTGGTGAAAACCATTAAGCTGTCCAAGCACGATAGATATATTCTGGAGCTGACCAACAAAATCAAGGACCGCTATGACTCTATATCTGTAAATGTCCCTCTCAAGCACTCAAAGCGTTCTTTAGGGGAAATTGATGTAATTGCAAGAAAAGGCGACAAGTTCGACTTATATGAAGTCAAGTGCTCATACAGGATTTTAAAGGCGAAGAAGCAGCTTGAGAGAGTTAAGAAATACCTAAACTTAAGCAATGCAGGAAGCTATTTCTACTGCGGGAATAATGGATTGTTGGTTATAGTGTAATAAAAATGCGTCTAAAAGCGGATGTCTTGGAAACCTTTTTATACACTTTCTTAATACAAAAATCCTATTTGGGCCTGTGGTCTAGTGGCTACAATTTTTGATGAGATTTTTGCCATCATCAAAAAGATTGCTGCAAATGACAACACCCTTACACGGTGTAGGTCACCAGTTCAAATCTGGTCAGGCCCACTTGCTTATGCGCAGGTCACCAGTTCAAATCTGGTCAGGCCCACTTGCTTATGCGCCAGTGATCTAGTGGCTATGATAGGGCCTTGCCAAGGCTCTCACCCGAGAATTTTAGCAAATACTAAAATCGGGAGTTCGAATCTCGGCTGGCGCATAGCTTTTTTTCTTTGCGCTTATTGGAAAAACCTATAATTTTAAGATAATTTGATGAATATTTTCGTACTATCTTCAGTTCATAAAGCTGATGTTCATTTGGTCTGAGCTTCCTTAAAAATATCTTATTTTCTATTCCAAATTGCTTAAGTATATCTGATGTTTGTGAAATGACATCCTTGGATATTAAAGCAAGAATAGAATTTCTCATTCTGTAAACTTTCTCGTCATAAAACTTTCCCATTTTCTTTCTGTAAAATCCCCTGTGCC
>JACPTC010000035.1 GCA_016192985.1 Candidatus Woesearchaeota archaeon
AGAGAAGAACTCTTAAAACCAAACAAGGCTTTTGTTGAGGCAGTTAAGAAAGGCGTTGTCCTTTTCGGGCAGGAAGAATTCATAAAATTCATGAAAAAATTGCATGGAGTGTCAAAATGAGCGTATTAAAGCAAGTAAAGAATTGTTTCATAAACGCAAAAAAAGATGAGGAGAAGGGCAAGAAGCATAAGGGCTTGTTAGTTGCAGAGCCGAATCATGAGCAGGCATTGGATTATATTAAGAAGGCAAAAGAGAATTCAAGATTCCGAAAGAAGTGATGGAATAAAATTAAAATAAGATAAATATGTCAAAATGAATCTATCTCTGCTCAAACACGTGACCAATTCTGTAAGCAAGAGAGAAGAATTCAACAAAGATTTTGTCACTTTCGTTCCAAAGCCCTCTTGGCGAGGAATAGAAAAGAATCTGAAATTTATGACAAAGGCGGGCCATGGAGTGCAATCGGAAGGCGAGAGAATAATTGCTGACAGGCTTTACGAATGTGAAATAGACTACATATACGATTCCTTGATTGAAGTAAATGGTGAATGGATTAGGCCCGACTTCATACTGCCTGAGCTAAATGATCTTATCCTAGAATACAAAGGAATGGATGATTTTGGATATAATGAGAAGTTTGAAAGGAAATTACAGATATTGGCAGACGCTGGGATGCAAGTGATGGTTTTGAGGCAGAGAGATTTGGAGAGGGTAATGGAAATAATTGTCTAGAAGGTTGCATTCCTTCATTCGTCTATTCGATTGCTACAAAATTAAGTTTTTATTGCTATAATTATCATTACAATGTAGATTGCACCAAAAATAATTGGGACAAATTTTTCAATTATCTCTTTGTTCTTATCTGATATCTTGGAAGACTTCATTCTTTCCAGAGTTGACACTAGCTGCTTGTCGTAGTTGTGTATATCTATTGTTTTTTCCATTTTTGCCTCCAATAGAACAAGGGTATCAAGGTATATATAGCATATGTAGACTATATGTACATAGCGAGGGCATTTTGACTAAGAACGGATGCCCCTGCGGGGAATTGAACCCCGATCTCAAGGTTTCTGCTAAAACATAATTTTACCGCAACCTCGCGTTCTGATCCGTTATACTACAGGAGCGATAAGTAGGTACAGATTAAGAATGTTGTTTATAAATTTTACAATTTTATTCTCCCCAATCCCTCAAGCTAATCTGCCCTTTCCTCCTGTTTTCCGGCACTTTGGCTTGCTCCTGGCCAAGCTGTTTCTTGACGCTTAGTGCAACTTTCTCACCTAAAAGTTGCGTTAAAGTTGATAAATCGGCGTTCTTGAGGTCTTTTATATCCCTAAGCCTGTTTCTGTACAGGATTCTTGCCCTTACCCTGCCTATGTTTTCAAGTCTTACCAGCGGCAGCAGCTCTTCCTTAACACCATACCTGAGCCTTAACCTTAACTTTACAATTTCCTTTATCAAAGACTGATAATGCAATATCTTAGAAATTTCCTCGGTACCATAAAGCAGCCAATCAGCAACATCAAGCTTGCTTCTTAGCTCACCGGGCCTTATGTTGAATTCCTCCAGCAGAAATTCCTCGTCCTGCTCATTTACCCATTGCTTGAACATCAAGGCTGTTTTGACAGAGTTTAAAAAATCCTCATATTCGGGCTCGTACATTGAAGGCTCGTTCTCCAGCAAAAAATCGCTTAGCTCAAGCATGGATTCCTGAATCTTATCATATTCCCTTATGCCCACTTTCAGCAGAGGCCTTAGCTCAAGGGTATGGGAAATCATTTGTAAAAATGAAAATGCGTCAATTCTCTTGTCAGATGCGTTCCGCATGCATGTAATTACAAAATGTGCAGTCAGCGGGTCTATGTACAATTCTGCAACCCTTTTCCCTATCAAAGTTGTCTTGTATTTCTCATCGTCCAATTCATCTGCGCCAGAAAAGTCGTTTCCCGAGCGTATTATTAACTCCCACTCATCAAGCAAATCAATAACCTTACTTATTGTTGAATGCAGCTTTCTCAGGTCCTTGAATTGGTGGGCATAGAAAGTTTTGTCAAAAAATTCAAAAAGCTGCTTTTTTGTTGCCGTAATGTTTGCAGCTATCAAGGACAAAACATACGTTCTGAGCACAGGCTCAACTGCGAGCTTTGAGTAAATATCTTCAGGTTTTCCATTGACGTACCTTTCTTCTATTTTTTCCTTTTCTCCGCCTGTAACCGCAACTGCTATGGCTTGCCCTTCCTTGTCGTAGTTTGGCCTGCCGGCCCTGCCGGACATCTGCATATAATCCAGAACAGGAATCCAGCTTAAGCCGTGCAGGGTGTATCGTCTCAAATCTTTCACAATTGCCCTGTAAGCAGGCAAGTCAACCCCATAAGCCAAAGTTGGTGTGCAGCAGATTATCTTTATTGTGCCGTTCCTAAAGTTATCCTCAATTAAACTTCTTTGCTTTTCTATTAGCCCTGCATGATGGAATGCAATGCCCTTTTTCAGGCAAAAAGCCAGCCTTTCGCACTGCTTTGTTGGCCTTGAAATAGCACTTAATGCCTCTTCCGCCAATATTTTTAATGCGTTGTTATCGGCAGACAATTTTCTTGATATCTCTTCAGCTGTTTTTTCAGCGGATTTTTTTGTATTGACAAAAATAAGAGCCTGTTTTCCCATTTTTATTGTGTCTAAGGCAATGTTTAAAGCGGCACTGTCAAATTTATCGTCAATCTTGATGGATTTTGGCATAATTTAAAAGAAGAAAAGGTGGTTTATAAAGATTGTTGAATATTCTTTTGAGATTACAAAAAGCAAAAAACGAAAACTTTAAATATGGAACTATGGAATATAAACTAAAAAGAGTTGGTTTCATGGTTTTAAAAAAGTCGCAAATTGCAATGGAGTCTGTACTGATATACGGGCTTGTGATTTTGGTTGTCAGCCTCGCAATCGGCGCATTGGTTTATTTTGGAGTTCTTGACTTAAGCAAGTTTTTGCCTGATTCATGCAACGTAGCAGGAGAGGGATTAATATGCGAGAATTTTGTTGTAAAGGTAAGACCAGGTACAGGCCAATCTGGCGTAGATGAAAATGTCCAATTAGAGATAAGAAATAAAGTTGGCAAAAATATTGAAGGATTGAAAGCCAAAATAATTGGGGAGGAGGATATGGCAAATGCATGGGGCTCGTCCTGTGCGACAGCCAGCGGTGAAAGTGTTGAAAATGGAGGGCTCAAGCTGCTTCAAATGGGATGCACTCTAACCATATCATCTGGCAAAAAAATCAAAGGAAGACTAGACCTTGAATACAAGGTTGTAGGCTCTGCAATAACAAGAACGGCATCAGGAACAATATACACAACAGTTGCATCATAACTTAATCTTTTTTTTCTCTTGGCATACAAAATCATATCAAAATAAAGCAATATTTTTAAACAATAACTTCTAGGGAATGTACATGAGTTTAAACACCAAAACACAGCTAAGCTTTGAATACACCCTTATATTTCTTGTGGTTACGCTGATTGCAGTTCCTTCTATCCTTTTATTCAAAAACTATGTTTATGAGTCAAATGAAAATATAGTTTTGCAAAATATAGACAAATTGGCAAATGAACTGCTGAACACAGCGACACAAATCTATTATCTTGGCACTCCATCTCGGATTGTATTAAGCGTCGAATTTCCTGATAAAATTGAGAATATTTCAATAGTGGAAATAAGCCCGCAAGAGTACTATATGGTATTCAATGTAACAACATCCAAAGGTGAAAAAGAGCTTCTTTATAGCTCTAAAGTGCCTATTAAGAGGAGCATTTCCATAACTGAAAACAACTGTTACGGCAGTACCCAAACCTCCTGCAATTTTTATTATTTTAATGAGAGCGAAATAATGCCAGGGCCTAAAAGCATCAGGATAGAAGCTAGAGGCGATGGCGTTTATATAGAGGGGATATAAAATGTTCTCCAAGTCGCAAATATCAATGGAGTTTATGCTGATTTTTACATTAGTATTGTTTATATCGGTAGCTTTCTTAAAAACATTACATCAAAACCTGTCGGATTTGCAGGATAAAAATGATGCCATTGCAATGGAAAATCTTGTAAACGAGATAAAAAATGAGCTTATTTTGGCTTTGCAGGTGCATGACAACTACATAAGAAGGTTTGATATTCCATATAAGCTAAACGGCAAGAATTACACACTAAACCTTCAAGAAGATGAACTAATTATTAACATCACTGAAGGAAAAAGCAAGCAATTGCGCACTTTTTTGCCTCATGAAATGAAAGGAAGCTTTCTGAAAAACAACGAACTTGGATTTCTGGATTATTGCATTACCAAAGACAACGACGAAATCAGGGTATCAAGAAATCAAGTGAACTTGGAATATGCAGCACGCAATAGAAGAGAAGGCGACGATGATGATTTTGATTATGATGCCACACCAACAGAGACTTTATCATTAAGGAGAAATCATAAGTTTAGGATTTATCTAAGAATTAACTGCGTATTTAACTTGCAGAGCATAACCTTCTTATTGTCTTATAACAAGGACAAGCTCGATTACAAAAGACCGATAAAACCGATAGACCATAGTCCAGTTGAAATAGGCGCGCTGAATGTCATGAGTCATTGGATGAGAGAAGCTAATTATTACGAAGATGAATGCACTGAAGATGAGGGAGAAGGGATCACTTATTGCAGAGTCAGGGTGAATATTATAAAACAGGGAAGGGGCCCTTTAGGCTCCGGCATAGTGGCAGAATTTGAATTTAAGGCTATTGAGGAGGGCGAAACCTTTATTGATATAACTGATTTAGAACTGTACGACGCCAGCATAAGCCCAACAAACGAAGGCAACATACCGCCATCCTCAGTTGGTATATCTGTAGAAATACTGGAGTAAAAATACACGGAGCAGATGGTTAAAACATCGCTTTGAACATTACTACCAGCAATCTCATTGAAATTTCATAAACTAAAAGGGACGCAAAAACAAGTATCGGTATGTACTTTAAACCATCTTTGTAGTTTCCTTTGACTAAGTTGACAAGAATGAAAGTTGATGCGACAGATATTGCAATAATGCATAGCCTTGAAAATATTATAAAATTGTCGGGATCGATTGACAAATCATCTATAAAAAATGGAAGGCTGGTGCTTACTGATGCGCCATACGCAGTGATTTTTGAAGCTATGCTTTTTAAAATGACAAGCAAGTTAAATGAGAATGCAAATAAAAGCGGCGATATCACTGTGGCAATTATGGCAATAAATATTATGTAATTTGTAATGCTTGCAATTGCTTCTTTCCTCAGAAAAGTGGTTTCCTTAACATTCTTCACTAGCTCTTCAACAATGTCAGTTATATCTCCGCCTTCTTCAATCCCAAAGATTAAAATGTTGATAGACTCCTTTAGAATCGGCGAATTATATTTGTCCGCAAGCTCCCTCAAAGCATTTGTTATATCCTCACCTGCCATCTCTTTCTTGGCGACAATCTCTATCTCCTTTTCGAGAACGCTGAATTCGCTTTCAACAGCATTCCACAATGCCTTGTCAAAGGTCATGCCTGCCTTTAAATTGACGCTGACTGACTGCAGGAAATCTGGCAAGACCTCTTCAATCTTCCTTGTCCTTTTGTATATCCTAAAATCAAAATAAAACTTTATCAGCACCACCGCCAATAAGGACATAATAATCTCCACTAAAACCAAAAAGATTATCGTTATAATCAAAAATACAAATAAGTTCAATTTAAACCTGTAATATATCACATTGATTACAGGCTTGTTTAAAAACTTAAAATAGAAAATAAGGTAGGCAATAAATGCAGCAAGGAAAGTAAGGCAAAATAAGATGCCAAATTCCATATAGGGTGTTCTTTTTTCTCCAGCCTTTAACAAATAATTTCTAAGATTGGGCCTCAACCTCTTTGGAATAAGCCTGTCTCCAATATTCTCTAAAAATACCTTTATTCTTTTCATAAGCTTACTTTGGGTTTAAAAGCATTGAATAATGTGATGAAGAAGTATTGAACAAGGCATATAACTAAAAAAACTATTATCAGCATGCCCATAGTAATGTTTATCTTTATAAAGCTTGCACCAATTGCCAGTATAGAAATTCCTAATGAAGGGGCAATAACTCCAATTATCATGTAAAACAAAGACAAAGAATTTATTTTCTTGCTGTAGGACTCAATTTTCACAAGCTGCTCTTCTGTTATCTCTTTCAGCAGCAACTCTATGTTCTCCTTTATATCCACTCCTGTATTTAGCGAATCTTTTATTACTCTTAAAATTCTTTTGAATTCTGCTGAGGGAGTGGTCTTATGGGTGTTATTGATGGCATCCTCCAAAGGTTCGCCAAGATATATGTCTGACACAATCTCGCCAAAATACTTGCTTGAATTTGTATGAAGCTTGGATACATCCACCAAAGCGTTCATTAATGGGGAGCCTGTGCGCATTTTCAAAAGCAAATACCTTGCTGAATACAATAAATCACTTTCAATCTCGCTAACTCTCTTTTTGATTATTAGCAATGGCAGCTTTAGCATAATAAATAATGCAAAAATGAAAAAAACCGCAAACATAGGAGGAAAATAAAATAAGCTGGCTTTTTCTTTGAGCAATATAAAGAACAAAGGCACTGATAATACCAGAGAAATTATAAGCGCAATAGCCAATGATTTTGAAATGTAACTTTCCGGCTGTTCTTTTATATTTGCCTGCTTAAGCTGCAAATCCAGTTTCGGGTTTTCTCTTACAGCAAAATCAATAAAATATCTTAGAATTTTACCCATCTTCTACCTTCTTCATCAAGTATTCTCTGTCAGTGTAGTAATCGCTCATCAGCAACCCGATTTCATGCACATCTGTTATGCCTTTGCTTGCAATCCATTTTAATACTGCAATCTTCTCTTCCAAGTCATTTTCAGCGGCTTCGTTTGACAAGCCTGCATGCACCCTTAAAACATTTGTTGTTGATACCGAATCATTAATCTTTTCAACAACATCCTTATACACATCAAGCTGCCTCAGAATCCTCGGATTGCCGTCTTGCAGCATTTCAGCAATCTGGAAAGTTCTCCTAAGGCCTGTTCTTCTGTTTCTGTTTTGAACCACAAGCAAGTTGAGTGATGAAAGCAAAGCCCTTGGAATGTCAATAGGGGAATTTGTGAGCCTAGCAATTGTCTCATTCACATCGCTTGCATGCAAAGTTGCATAGACAGAATGTCCTGTATGGATTGCCTCAAACAGCACTTCCGCCTCTCTCTTCCTTCTTATCTCGCCTACAATAATCCTGTCAGGCCTCATCCTTAGCGAATTTACCATTAGGTCCAGCATAGTCACTTCGCCCTTGCCCTCAGGATTAGGCAGCCTAGTCTCCATTGGTATCCAATGCAAGGTATTTGGCAGTTGGAGCTCCCTTGTGTCCTCTATGCTTATCACCCTCTGGTTCGGTGGCAAAAAGTTTGCAAGCACATTAAGCATTGACGTTTTTCCAGAGCCTGTGCCTCCTACAATAAACATCGACAATTCATATTGTATTGCCTGCCACAGAAAAGCGGCTGTAGCATAGTCAATAGTCTTCATCCTTATGAAATCTGTTATTGTCCAAGGCTTTTCTGCAAATTTTCTTATAGTTATGGTGTTCCCTTTGGTTGTGATGGGCTTTAAAGTAGCATTAACCCTGTCGCCTGACTTTAAATGCGCATCAAGCAAAGGCTCTAGTATGCTAAATCCCTTGCCGCTCTCCCTTCCAATTGTTGTTGCGAAATGCCTTATCTTATTCTCATTGTCAATTATCAAGTCAGTTTTTAGCCATCCATGGCTCCTATGGTAGACCCATACATTTTCCTGAGAATTGTTTACAACTATCTCCTCAAGATTAGAGTCTTTAAGCAGAAATTCTATATCCCCTAAGCCTAAACTTGTTAATATTACATAATTAGAAAGGCCATTAAGTGACTCATCATCTAAATTGCCAAAATACTCTTTCATAAGCCCAATTACCTTTTCTTTAAACTGCTTCTTTATCTTTTCCTCGTCTTCAGCTTCTGTTTTGCTTAATAAATTAAAGCTTACCTCATTTATAATCTCCTCTTTTATCTTGTCTATTATTATCTTGGTGGCCTCGCTTATGTGCAAAAGGCTTATGCTGTAGAAAGCCACAGGATCCCTTTCCATCTTTATTATTGTAACTTGAACTGGGATATTCTCAATGTCTATCTGGTATTTATCAATAATTTTGGCATTCATCTTATTTTTTTGGATTGCTCATTTGTTTTAATAAAATATCATAAATATCACTTATTCTTTTGTAAAGGTTATTCTTTTCTTCTGAATCGGGCATATTGTTAAATGTCTGGGTCGCTTTTTTATAAACGTCAATTGCCAATTGCAGATTCTTTTTTTCAAGATAATTTCTTGCTAATTCAATCATCATGCCCAGATTTTTTGCATCCTTGCTTCCGTTTGCTTCAACGCCAGAATCAGCGTTTTCTTCAGGATAAATTCTAGACTCTTTTCCTTTATGCTCTATTTTATCTAATGGCTTTAACAATACAAGATACGGCTTCATAAATTTATACTGCATTTTCAGAATCTGCTCTTCTTCCAGATATTTTGCGATCTTCTCTACAATATGCTCCGGAATTTTGAGGACTGTGGCAATCTCCTCTACTGCAACAGGCTTGTCCAAATAAAGCAGTTTGAGAATAGAATCTACATTTGTATTAAGCATTTTAACATATTCCTCTTGTTTGTTTAAATATCTTTTTTGTTATTTTTAAATAGTATCATTCTGTATCAATCAAGCGCAAGCCCCATCAATGCATGTTTCTCCAGATGCACATCCAATATCACATCTTCCACAATGCTGGTTGTCCTCCTTGCAAATTCCATATTCTTCCTGAACTTCAGCACCCAATCTAGCCAAAAAACTGCTTCCACTATCTGCATCTTGGGGATTGGAATGCCCTACCCATCTGTTGGCACCGTCTCTAATAATAATTTCTCCGCTGTTATCCCCAAAAGGGCTTCTAAAGCCAACAATGCTTATACTCGCCTTTTTAATAGTTGTACCTTCCCAGCTTGATATATGGTTTTTGTCCTCAACATTGTATTCAAACTTCGCCTCAATATCAATAGTCCACGGGCTGCTATGCCTTGCATTAATTATGCTGACCTTCAGCTTATTGATTTTTATGCCTAAATCATTAAAAATGCCTTCTATCCTGCTTTTATAAGCGGAAATTGATTTTTCTTGTATATTCATTCCCGGAACAATGTCATCAATTAGCAAATACATGTCAGCATCTTCAGAATCAGTTCCGCAGCTGTTATAAGGATCCCAAATGATTGGACATAAATCGTCCCCATTGTTGCATATTTCATCTGCATCACTATCTTCATTATTCTGACACCTGCTTTGACAAGCATCACCCATGCCAATACCATCTATATTGCGCTGGTCCAAATTTTGCGTTATTGGGCAGTTGTCACTTGCATCGCAAACTCCATCCTGGTCGTAATCATCACAGCTATACTTACAAGCGTCACCTACACCATCATTGTCGCTGTCCTGTTGTTGTGGATTCTTTATGTTCCTACAATTATCATGATAATCTTGTATGCCGTCTGGAGCATCCGCATTTTTAATAACGCCATAAACCAAAGCATTTGCAAAATCTTCATTAAAATCATTATTGGTTGGCAGATTTCCCCCTGATAATTTGTACTCTGCTAAAGAATTCATGGCAGACTTACTTGCAACATATAATATTCTTTCAAAATAATTGCTTTCCAAATCATTCACTAAATTATTTAATATTTTGACCCTTGTATTAGTTGATGTGATTTTGTTTTCAATATTCTTTGCTTCCTTATTCAGGTTTAAGCTTACAACAAATAGCAAAACTAAAAGTATAGCTGTAGAAGACAAAATAAACGCTTTTTTCATTTTTGCCATAGAATTGCCTCAGCAAGATAAGGCCCCCAATAATTTAAGTTTCCTACATCATCTTCCCAATATCCAAATATCACTTTTTTGGATTGTAAAACAAGCGGACTAGCTTCCAATTGAGAGTCAACAGAAGATGGAAAATATTGATAGTCATCATTTGCATTCAGGATAAAAACAAATCCAAATTCATTGGGAACTATTTTATTTTCTATCACCATGCTTTCTATTAATGGGCCGATTTTATCAAATTCATTTGTTGAATGAAGCTCGCCAATAAGCTCAATAATCGTATTGTTATAATTTTTGATTTTAGAATTGCGGCACAAATCTCTTAAATTTCTATCGCTGCATTCGCAATCGCTTAAGTCGCATAGATCGCTTATTTTCACAGAATTTAATAAATTCAATGAATCGTCAACGTAAGGCTTAGCAATTGTCTGGTCAGGTTTATTTGAAAAGTACGAACTGATAAGAAGCGAGCCAATTAAAAATATGATAATAGAGATGAGTGAATCCAATATCAAGTAATAACCTTTATTATTTTTCATATTACTTCCCACAAAACAATATATTCATTTTCATAATTTTTCCTTGCCTGATAACTGGCTTGAAAATATTCAAAGAATGGGTGTAGTAGTCAGAACACTGCGGCATTGAAGGCAATAAGAAATTTAAGTCAATTAGGCTGCCGCACTCTACCATTCCAAAGTTATTTCTTCCAACAAAGATTTTAGCTTCAGAATCGCTCAGCCCTATCCCTGACTTTTCATTTACAGGAATTATGTTGCTGCTTTTATCCTCAAAATATACACAAAAACTGACATCAAGATTTTGAACCCCGAGTTTTTTGATAACAAGGGACTGCAAATCGTTAAAGTCGTTGTTGTCATTATCATTGTAAGGCAGCCTTTCAAATCGCATCAATTGGCTTTCATCAATTTTATAATTATCTAGAAATGCCTTATTCCCTGTTTGCTCTTCATATTCCTGATTTTTGATGTTCAATTCAAGGCTGTTGAAAACAAGGTCAGGCTCCAATTTCAGTTTAACAGGTGAAGCGGCTACTAGGCTATCTATTTGCTTCAATACAAAAATAAAAGCGCCAATGAAAATCAATATTCCCAGAAGTAAATCAAAGCTTATTATCTGGGCTGAATGCGAGCCTGCAAAATACTTTTGCAGGCATATCCCTCTTTTTTTCATTGCATATTGACTTATCGCAGCAATTTAAAATGTTTTCTATTGCTAATCACGTACGTTTACCTCATTAAGAATTATGATAACGATATAAAGCTCCTAGTCACCTCAGTTAACACCTTCCAGGACTAATAATACTTCCAGAAACTATTTGGAGAATTCTAGTAGCGTCTAATGATGATATCCCTCCATTTCTTGTAAGGCTTAGGAATTAAACCTACTCCAACCTTAAGCGTTAGATTTGCATCGTAATTAGTGATTAAGCCATCATCGTCTACATCTCCTATGGATTGGCCTATTTTACAGGGTAACGATCCTAATATATGTCGTCCTGTATGATTATTGTCATGCTGATACATGGGCCAATCAAGCTCTGATTCTCTGCTCAATCCTTCAAATGTATATTGTATTATTTTTCCTGTAGATGTGTGGACTAAAAGTTCCATTTTTCTATCCTTGTTCAAATCAACCAAATGGTTTCCAAACGCATTTGGCACAAGCATCGGCCATCCAGAAAGCTCATTCCCATATTTATTTATCACATGTACTTCTGAATTAACAATAACAACTATTTCAAGCGAACCATCTCCGTTTACATCCCCTACAATAGGAAATGATGTTATTTGTTGATCTAAATTCCAAGAGGAATTCCAGAGTTTTTTTGACAGAATTATTGCGCCATTGCCTTTAATGACATAAATATAATAACTTATTATAGAAGTTGCATTATCATAATTTCGTGCCAGTGCGATAATTTCTGGATAAGAATCAGCGTCCATATCACCAAGCGCTAATTTTATTGATACTGTATTAGGATGTATGCTAGCAACTGGGAAGCCAACGACAGGACTGCCATCATGATTAAATGCATAAATATTAGCTGCCAAAGGATGACTCCAAGAAGGAGGATACATTAAATAGTTAGATTGTCTTTGAGTGTCGTCTGTTGCAATAATAATTTCAGGTTTTCTATCACCGTCAATATCACCAATGACAGGTGGATTTACAATATCTTTCTCAACATATCTGGGCCACCCTTCTAGCGGCAATCCATAAGCATTTAAGACCTTAACCACGCCACGTGATTGACCATACCCACTACAACTAATAAGATTATTAACAGAGCATTCAGATTCTGTTGCTGCAAAAATAATGTCTTGATTTTCATCTCCATCAAGGTCCGCTAGAGAAGTAGGGGATAGGCTCAAGATATTAAGAGGCATAGGGAAATTGGGTTTAATACCATTCTGATCAA
The DNA here is from genome assembly GCA_016192985.1 of Candidatus Woesearchaeota archaeon. Lineage (GTDB taxonomy): Archaea > Nanobdellota > Nanobdellia > Woesearchaeales > GW2011-AR4. The sequence continues at coordinate 12,413 of JACPTC010000035.1, forward strand.
CAGCAAATAGATTTCCTATATATGCACTATTCGGTGAAGAGCTGAGATTAATGAATATACCTATATCAACAGTGAAAATTTCAGGAATGCTGTCTGCATCAATATTGCCAATGGAAGTTTCATATAGATATGGTAAATAGTTACGAAATTGATAGCACGTTGGTCCTTCACAGTTCCAGGCATTAAACGGAAAACCAACAATACTTCTTCCTTGATTATCAAATGCATGGATAGTCTTTTCATGTGTAAGGATAATATCATTGTACCCATCATTATTTATATCTGCGAGTGTCGGTGAAGAAAGTATTTGATCAAAATCGAATAGTGTAATATCTTGTGGGAAGCCTGTAATTGTTCTCCCTTGTAAATCAAGAGCATATAAACTACCACTAACTTGAGCTTCTAGTAAATCAGACCACGTGAAAATAAAAGGGGCTGCTATGATTTCTTTGTTGCCATCATTATTAATGTCTCCTACAGCCAAAGACTTATGGTAAAGCGTTAGTTGCAAGATATCGTCATAGAGCACTCCAAAATTAATTAAAGTACGGAATCCATTGAAAAGAATCCTGTCTGCACTTGGAAGCCTATTTGTCCCCCTTACTTCTAGTTTTAAAAGATATTCTTTGCTTAAGTTCCCAAAATTCCATATAAAAAGTGTGTCATTGTTGACTTGATTACTTGATTGATAAATTTGTGTCCAGTTTGAGGGACGTAATCCTTCCCCATAGGATAAGCTATAAGAGTGAAATGAATAGTTTGAAAGAGCAGTGCCACGAATTACCATAATACCTTGCTCTCTATTAATATCAACTGATTGAATCTGCGCAATAGTAGGATGATATGCTGCAGAGAGTAAAGTTGTCAAATTGATCAAACCATATCCCTGTTCATAAGGATTATATAGGATATCTTGCGCAGTGTTTCTCACGTGCATTTTGATTTCATCAGGGCTCCAATCAGGATGAGCTTGTTTGAGGAGTGCAACTGCGCCAGAAACATGAGGAGTAGCCATAGATGTTCCTGAAATAGTTATATGATCACGATCCAAGCATGATATATCTCTCCCAGAACTGGTATAAGAAGAATAAGAAATGCGATCTCGTGATGATTGAGCTGCACATATTCTAACACCAGGTGCTACAACATCTGGTTTTATAACGCTGTAATTACTCTTATCAATAGGTCCTCTGCTACTAAACGAGGCTAATTCTCCACTTTTGTTTACTGCACCTACTGTTATGGCTCTTCTTGCTGTTCCAGGTGTGCCTACTGTTGATAACCATGGGCCACTATTACCCGCTGCAACAACAGCTATTACGCCAGCCTCTACAGCCCTATCAATGGACCTGCTCGCAGAATCATCAGGTCCGCAAATGGTGCTGTAAACGCTGCACGTTCCCCCCAAGCTCAAGCTAATAACATCCAAGTGATCACTTAAATTACCATCATTATTTGGATCTACACTTCGTTCAATCGCTGCTATAATATCTTCAAAATACCCGCTGCCTGAAGCACTAAGAACTTTGTAAGCAACTATTTTAGCATCTGGAGCAATCCCTTTTAAGAGACCATTTCCAGCAGCAGTTGCAGCTACATGAGTGCCATGTCCATGGTCGTCCATTGGATCATTATCATTATTAACAAAATCATAGCCGCCAATTACCTTTGAATTAGGGAATGCATACAAATCACTGTTTAGGGGTGTTATATCAAAACCTGTAATCTGTTTCAGTTCGCCGTTTGATAACCTATACGAGTATAATTGCTCCTTTCCAAATGTGGGGACACTTCTATTATCTTTTAATACGATTATATCGTCTGACAAAGCCAAGTCATATTGGTTGTTAGGGTCATTTATTATTTGTGACGTTTGACCAGTGAAGATATCGTACTTAAAGATATCTAAATTATTATTTCTGGATTCAGACCAGAAAATATTATTTTTGAAAATAGCAGCTTCTCTAATAAAATAAGCACCTGTAGTAATTTGGCTTGTTTCTCTTGTATTGATGTTATACATTAATATAGGGTATCTTCTACCAGCCCTAAACCATATAATTGTATCTCCATAGATTTTGTAGGAATGTAAAACGTATGAATCATCAGTAGCAAACGTTATCTGCTGTTTCTCTCCTGTTGATAAGTCAAGCATAAAAATATTGGAAATTATTAAGTCAGAACCTGCAGACCGGCTCTCTTTCCAAATTACTTTATCTCCATATATCTCCGGATTCCCGCTCCCTGTATCGACACTACTGGTTAATTGCTTTTCCTGACCGTTCGAAATATTATACATGTGTATATTCCATACTCCGTTCGATACTCCGCCAGAGATTGTAATATTACGGGCATCCATCCATACAATAATATTATTATAGACGCTTGGAAACATTTGCATAGAATTAAGACTGATCACACGCCGCTTTTGGCCATTTGAAATATTATATAGGTAGATTCTAGGAAATAAGCCAGGAAGATAATTTTCTTGATTTGCTGAATATTCCATTGCATGCCATACAATCATATCATTATGGATCCGTGGATATAATTCATCTGCGAGTGAATATGTAAGCTGAGTTTCTATGCCAGACGATATATCATACATGAAGATGTCATAATTTCCGTATCTATTATCATGCCAGACTAATTTAGTTCCATTTATCGCAGGGAACGCAGGACTATAAGGTGCAATTATATTACAATTATTATTATTATTTAAGTAACAATCATTTAGATCAGGATGTGTATAATCAACACCAGTATCTATGATCCCAATTTTAATTCCTGCCCCAGTAAGACATGGCTCACCAGAAGTTTCACAATTATTTCCATTAGCATCAAGTTGCCACACTTGGTTTGCTCCAATCCAAGGTACAGAATCCATCAATGTTATATTAACTTTAAGGTTAGGATGAACCTTTTTGACGGTTCGCAGTTTTTTGATTTTGTCAACATCTGTATCATTAGCATACACTACAAAGCCGTTAAAAACAGTATCATACTCATTTCTAACAGCCACTGCACGAACATCAGCCACTGCATTTCCTGTTAGAGGTACTATATCCTTACCTAGTGCTCTCTTGATATCCTTTTTAACCTGATTTTTCTCTACTTTTAACTCCTGCTTATATTCCACTAACTTTTTTGGAACATCCTTGGGCATGGTTGCAAATAACCTATGGATAGGACGAACTATACGGGGCAATCTGTTATTTGCTTCTTCATTCTTTTTTGCACGCTTTGTGAGTTCTTTTTCCTTAAGAGCAATTGGTTCACCCCATAGTTCGATTATATAGCCTTTACCTGGATCAAACTGAGTTGACGTTTTGGAATGGAGTGAAGATATTGCTTTAGGTTCTAGTGTAGAATCATCTATGTCATTGCATACCTCTCGAGCGCAGCTAAATCCTTTGCAGGAAGCATCGGCAGAATAAGAGGCACTGCGCCACAGTCTTTCAACAAGCGAGTAGTCGTTTTTATTTATAACACCATTTTCATCAATATCTGCCTGTACTGGTGTTGTTTTGCCATCATTTAGAGCTATAATAGTCAAATCCTGAATGTCTATGCAATTGTCAGAATTAACATCAGGAGATCTTGCATAGGCAGAAATAGTAAATAAAAGTAAAACTAAAAAATATGGAAATTTTTTAATGGGAAGTCACCTTTTTATAAATGCACACACTATTTTAAAGCGAGCTTAAAAATATTTCTAATTAAAATGTTTATCTCAACCTAAACCGAGAATTTCCATACACTCCTGTTCCTTCAAATTTGATGTCTATCCTGCCTATAACCCTGCCATCAAGCTGAATTTCGTAGCTTCCCTCAGGATTTTCAAATTGATTCGACTCTGTCATAACAGCCCCTAAATATCTGCTGCCTACATAAAGCTCAAGCCTGATGCCTTTGACAGGCTTATTTCTTTCGTCTGTGCACCTCCCATTAACAATAGTTTTGTTCAAATCTCTGTCGTACCTTTGTCTCTGAGTGCAGAAAACTTCGTTAGTTTTTAAGGATACGGGATAGATTTCATAAGTTGAAATGCCATCGCTAGTGTAAGCAGAAAATTTGAAGTCAATCTCCTTTGGTGCAGCGCTAGTTATCCTTAATGTTGAATTGGCAAATGATCTATTAACATAATTTCCAAGTGACGACCAGCTCCTCATCCTGTCAGTTTTGTAAGACATTGAAATGTTCCTGATTATTGAATTGTTCTCAAACTCTACGCTTATAGGCATGTTTTGATTGAACTTGAATCTTGAAGGGAATTCTATGTGCTTGAGGATTGGAAGATTTGGATCGAGTTTTGTGCGTATGCAATGTGAGGTATCTAACCA
>JACPTC010000036.1 GCA_016192985.1 Candidatus Woesearchaeota archaeon
CATAGCCGGAATAATATTCAAAAATAAATTTGCTCCTTGAATCAGTGTAGATAGGAATATCTGAGTTCATTACTAATGAGTAAGCCTGCCTTAGTTTATCGAGCCCAAAATGTGATTCATCAAGGTAAATTGCACCAAGAGATGTAAAGAGCAGAAAAACAACCATAAATGGTGCTATGAAGCCCCTCAACCTGTTCTTTTCTCCAATCAAAAAAGCTGACAGCAATAAAATACCGGGCATTGTGCAATAACTCAAGTACCTAGCTACTGCAAGAAATGGCACGTATCTTGTTGCGCTAGTTGAACCGAATACAAGATACAACATCAAAGAAAACATCCATAGCATGAGATAGTCAGTTTCTTTTTTTCTATTAAACATCCAATAGAACGACGCCATAAATATGAATGCATAGAAGTAACCAAGCTGTATATTGTCGAATATAACATATGGCCATGCAAGAAAGAAGTTTGGAAAGTATATTCTTCCATAAGACTTATCTTTTATCACAGCATCTACATAAACATTATTTAAAGAATCAAAACGGTACAATGGATTACCAGTATTTTCGTAGAAAAATACCATTTCTAATAAAAGTATAACTAAAAAACTAATTAGGATAATTAAGTAACTAAATCTTAATTTTCTTTTATATATAAAATAGAATATAAAAAATAAAATTACTAAAATTGCCATCTCTCTGATAGAAAATGCTATGCCTAATGATAGCCCTGAAAGAGCGTAGAGATAGTAAGACCTTAAACTTCTATTTACTTTCTCTGCTTTCAAAAAAAGAAATATACATAATGCTACGAAAAATGCTGATGGCAGGTCAGAAAGGAATTTTGTTGAGTTTATCACATCAAGCGGGAAGAAAGACAGCATTAATGCCGCCAACAATCCAACTTTTTGGTTGAACATCATTTTTCCAAAGAAATATATCAGTATTATACCCAATAATGATGTGCTGAGTATAATGATTATTGAGGTTATATCATTAACTCCAAATGCAGAATAAAGCAAAGAGACAGGTATAAGTATGCCAATCCGCGAATTTGCCTGATTAGTAGATGTAGGGAAAATGTTGTTAGAAATATCGTAAGCATATTTTGTATTCATCAGTCCATCAGACGCATCGATGCCACTGAAAAACACTAGCCTGAGGAAAAGTCCAAATACAACTATTATTGCAAGAATAAAAACGATCTTCCATTGGCTTGTTTGTGCCATATTGTCCTACTTATGCTACTTTGGAGCGCACAGGTAAACCTTGTAAAGGCAAAATGCGTCCGGCGCATAGTTTGAAAAAATTTTCTTTGACCTTTTAATCTCAAAATATTTTGATAGTGCTGTTTCAATATCTTTAAAATCAGAGTAATGGACATCCTGATACTTATTCTTTCTGTAGCCTTTTGATATAGTGAATTTTCCCTTTTTGATGTTGTCCCTTAATGAAAGCGACTTAAATAGGATATTGACGAGAAACCTCTCAACAGGAAGGCCGACAATCAACAACCCATTGGATTTTATCACACGCCTGATTTCAAGCATAACTTCATTAATGTTTTTTATATGCTCCAAAATGCTGAGGGCATTAATCAAAGAGAAATGGCTATCTTGAAACGGCAGATGCCTTATATCAGCCCTGACAAACAATGCATCAAGATTATTTTCTTTTCCAATAATTTTCGCCTTTTTGAGAAATCCCTCATTAAAGTCCAGCGCAACAATTTTGCCTTTTTTCGATAATGTCGGCAGCATAAAACCGCATCCAGTTCCGAGGTCAAGAACACAGGAATTTGAGCCAAAAGTTTTTTCAGGTATAAGGGCAGACGCCTGCCTTAATCTTTCTGTATAAGCCCATCTCAAAAAGGGATTTTTGCTGTAATAAGCAAAGGTGCAATCCTGCTCCTCAATATTTTTGCTTATTTGGGAGTCTTTTGGCAAAACAAATTTCACACTCAACACCAAAACAACTATTCCACTTTGTTATTTAAATGTTTTTACAGTGTTAATGCCGCATAGTGCAGCGGTGTATCCTGCTCCATAATGCATAATCCCACCAATGTAAATATTTATATTTGAGTTGCCATTTTCTAATCAGAATGGCAATTTCATGCTTGAATAGTGATACAAGATAACAGATAAAGAAATGAGACTTAAAAAAAAGAAAGTTGAGCTGTCAATACTGGTTCCTTGTTACAATGAAGCAGACAACATAGAAGAGTGTATTAGGAGAATCCCTAAAATGCCATGGACTACCGAAATCGTAGTTATAGATGATGGAAGCAACGACGGTACTGCTGAAGTAGCACGCAAAACAAAAACGAAAAATGTCAGGGTAATCAGTTATAAGCCAAATCACGGAAAGGGATACGCAATCAGAACTGGAATTAACACAGCTAAAGGTACATTTGCCATAATTCTGGACGCTGATATGGCTACACAGCCTGAAGAAATTCCAATTGTGGTGAAGCCGCTTTTTGATGGCAGCGCTGACTTTGCCAATGCAACAAGGTTTATTTATCCAATGGAAGAGGGCTCTATGAGGCCCCTGCACAAACCCGGAAACAAGGCATTTGCATTTCTTGTGTCATTGATAATCAAACAGCACCTTACCGACTCATTGTGCGGGTTCAAAGCCTTTAAAGTCAAGCCGTTTAGAGGCAAATTAAAGGAAAACGGCTGGCCTGATTTTGAATTGCTAATCAAAGCAAAAAGGATGAGTATGAAAATTGTGGAAGTGCCTATCAACTACAGGGGGCGTATTGCAGGTGTTTCTAAGATGAAAACATTCAAGCACGGCTACAGCATGCTAAAGATGCTTGTCAGGAGTCTAAAAAGGGATTTTTGAGTTAATTTGCGCTAGAAGTGCTATTTTTCTTGCCGTTTGGAAGGAAAATCCCTTTTAGCAAAGGCAGCGACATCTCAATAGTCCATCTTAACTCCCTTAGAGAACGGATTGTGAATGCCAACTCAATCATCTTTTTTGGCCTGAAATAAAATTTCTTATAAGCTTTCTTCTGTATCTTTAAAATGTCCTCTGGCTTTAGGTTGCCCATTGTGTAATGGCCTTCTTTAATGGAATAGTACCCTGAAGTGACGCCCTCCTGCGTATCCTCAATCAGGTGGCCGCCGTCCTTAAGCATATTATACAGTTGGGTACCGGGCAATGGGACAGTGACTCCGAAGTTTGCGAAATGCGGGTCAACTTCATTTGCGAATTTTATGGTTTGCTCCATAGCCTGAATGTCTTCTCCAGGCAGCCCAAACATAAAGAATCCGCAGACAATAATCCCTTCTTTCCTGAACCATTTGATGCATTCCCTCACTTTCTCGAGTCTTAAAGATTTCTTGACACCATCCACAATAGACTGTCTGCCTGATTCTATGCCTATGCCAACCCTATACACCCCGGCAAGCTTCATCTTATGGACAAGATTTTCTGAAAGCCTATCAGCCCTCACACCATTGGGGAAAGATATCACCAAATTTAATTTCTTTTCTGTTATAAGGTCAAGGATATTTTCAGCCCTTTCAGCATTAAGTGTGAAGTTATCATCAAGAATATCAATCTGCTTCACTCCATAATTCTTGACCAGCGTTTCAATCTCCCGAACTACATTTTCCGGGCTTCGGGGGCGCCAGCCAGTATTGGCGCTCAAGCAAAACGTACAACTATATGGGCATCCTCTGCTTGTTACAATTGTAGCTATTGGGTGTTTCCTTGACCTGTTGCGATACAGCTTCAGGTCAGGCAGCAAATGGTAAGCTGGAAACGGAATAGAATCAACATCTTTGATAAGCTCTTCCTTTTGGTTTGACACGACTTTGCCATCTTTTAGAAAAGATATTCCTTTTATCTCTTCAAGATTCTTGGCATTGTTCCTCACAACATTCCAGAAAACCAACTCACCTTCTCCCCTAACAATACAATCAGCCAAAGAATGTGTTAATACATATTCAACATTTCCAAGCGAGGAAGGGCCGCCAAGAATCACTTTCTTGTTTAACTTTGATTTTATATCCTTTGAAAGCCTGATTACTTCCTTGATAAAAGCAATATTAACAGACATACCCACAATGTCGGGGTCATACTCAACAACCTTGGCAAACATCTCCTGATGACCTAATTTATATAGATTTGCATCCAGTATTCTGCATTCAACGCCATTTGATTCAAGATAGGCTGCTATATATGCAAGCCCCACAGGGGGGAATTGTGTTGGCTCATTTATCTCTTTAGCAGTATACGAGTATGGGCTAATAAGCATTACTTTTGTCATGCTGAAATACAATAAAACATAGTTTATAAACTTTTCGTCAGAAAACTCTATATGCTTTTCTTTTTAAAATAATCCCTTTCCAAAAGTTTGACAGGCAACCTTAATGCGGATATATAATATTCAATTATTTCATTGAATATGAAGTCAATGTCTTTGGTGATGCTCCAAGAAGGGTAATCTTTCTTAAATCTTGATACGTCCGATATCCACCACATATGGTCTGATTCTCTTTCAGGAACTTCCTCAAAATCAAGATTGATTGATGTTTTAGCCTTTATAGCATCAATTGTCTCAAATATAGAAACAGAGTTTTCTCTTCCACCACCCAGGTTATATACTTTCCCGTAAATACCTAGGTTATTTGGTTTAGGCTTCTTAATAAATTCGTACAGCGCAGTAGCCACATCAAAGCTGTGTATCTGGTCTCTTACCCTGTAGCCGCCTCCATATATGCAGTATTTCTTTTTTGTTAATGCACATTTAACTATGTATGGAAGATAACCATGCATTTCTACTGCACGGGAATTCTTCCCTGTTAAACAACCTCCCCTAAAAGTTGCAGTTTTCAAGCCGTAGTTTATGGCATACTCCTGAGTGTATATATCTGCCGCAAGTTTTGAAACACCAAAAGGCGTGTGGCCGCACCTATCTACTGGCAATTCCTCATTGAAGCTTTCTATCGCAGCATTTTCATATCTTTTTCCGATTATCTTGTAATTGAAGTAGTTTGGGTAATCGCCATACACCTTATTAGTTGACATGAAAGCAAACGGAATTTTAGGATTAAGCTGCCTCGTAATCTCAAGAAGCAGCAGAGTTCCGTATGCATTAATTTGAAAATCTTCCATTGGGATTTCCAAGCTTTTTGGATGAGATGGCTGTGCAGCAAGATGCACAATTGCATCGACCTTTTTTATTATTTCTGATATTACCTCTTTATTCCTTATGTCTGCGTTAACCAATTCAAGATTTTTGTTATTAAGGAATTCGTTATTGTCCACATTTGCTAAGTTGTTTGCTTCATCCCCAAACAGGGTTTTTCTTGTATTGTTGTCTACACTGACAACTTCGTGCCCTTCTTTCAGGAAAAGCTGGCAACATGCAGTTCCAATAAGCCCGATTCCACCTGTAACCAGTATTCTCATTTGCTTAGCTGTTAGCTCCTGCCGATTCCGTGATATAATATCCCCATGGATTTGATTTTTTCCTTATCAAGACAATTTCTGCCGTCTATAACAACCAATACCTTGTGCTTTTTTAGCATATTCAAGTCCATGTTTTTGAACTCGTCATGCTCCGTAACTAAAATGATGTAATCACTTTTTTGCAAAAGCCCATCCAAATCTTTGATATTACTTAGGTTTTTTACATAAGGGTCAAAAGCAACTACATCAGCACCTTTTGTCTTTAATATGCTGATAATCTCAAATGCCGGGCTTTCCCTAGTGTCATCAACATTAGCCTTATAAGCCAATCCAAGCACACCAACTTTTGCATTTTTTATTGTTTTTTTTAGTTTATGGATGCAATCTTCAAGCAACTCAACTGTGTAATGGGGCATGCTGTTATTTATTTCTCTTGCAAGACTCAGGAACTTATGGTTAAATCCTATTTGCTTTGCTTTCTCGATTAGGTAATAAGGGTCAACCGGTATGCAATGCCCGCCAACTCCTGCTCCAGGGTAATGAGGCATAAATGCAAATGGCTTTGTTGAAGCCCCCTTAATGACCTCAATTATGTCTATTCCTGCCCTGTCAAAGCTTTTCGCCATTTCGTTTACAAATGCTATATTCACGTCCCTGAATGTGTTCTCCATTATTTTTGTTGCTTCTGCCGCTTTAACGCCGCTGAGTTCTATGACATTGGCATTTACAATGCCCCTGTAAAATTCTGCAGCTTTATCTGTCGCTTCTTTTGTAATGCCGCCTACCACACGAGTCAGATTATCAATAGTCCACCTTTTGTTGCCTGGATCTATCCTTTCTGGGCAATGAGCAACAAAAACATCATTTTTATATGCGTCAAATCCCTGTTTTTTAAGTATTGGGGCAACAACCTCTTCTATGGTGCCAGGATAAACAGTTGATTCGACAACCAGAAGCGTGCCTTGCTTTATGAATTTTGAAATTGTCGATATAGATTCCATTAAAGCAGTCAAGTCTGGCAAGTTGTTTTTGTCAATTGGCGTTGGAACACAAACAACCACAACGTCAGAACTCGGAATGCATTCAACTGCATTTGTTGTTGCGCGAATTCTATTTTTCAGACTCTTTAATTTACTGGTTAGATAATCATCACTAATCGGGCTTTGATTCCGGTTAATCAAATCAACTTTATTTTTGTCTGTATCCAGACCATAAACTTTGTTGCCTTTTTCTGCGCAAAGGCAAGCCAGCGGCAGCCCCACATAGCCCAGTCCAACTACTGTTACTGTATTCATTTATCGACAATAACCATGGATGCTTTATAAAATTTTCTAGGCATGCTCAAAATGCACCATAAACTTTATAAACAAAATATTGTTCATGGCATTTATATGTTAAAAAAGGTTTTAAACGCCATTAAGTCTGTGCTTGAGCCAATATCAAAAGTTATAGCAAATGTAATCAACTTTATATTATTGGCCATTGTTTACTTTATCGGTGTAGGAATGGTTTCATTAGCCATGAAGCTTTTTGGAAAGCATTTTTTGGAATTAAAGAAGCAAAACAAAGCCATGGAAAATAAAGGAGTTTCTCATGAATCAAACTGGCAAGAGCATACAGTGACTAAACAGCCATTGGAGCAATATTACAGGACTTTTTGATTAAAATGAATATTCTGGGCATTTCTTGCTTTTACCATGATGCAGCAGCTTGCTTGATGAAAGACGGCATTGTAGTGGCTGCAGCAGAGGAAGAGAGATTTACGAGAAAAAAACACGATACAAGCTTTCCCATAAATGCCGTCAATTACTGCCTGAAAGAAGGAGGCATAGTCATAAATCAGGTTAACTACATCGGATTTTATGAAAAGCCTTTGCTGAAATTTGAAAGGCTGCTAAGCCAGCACCTTGAAATGTTTCCATTGTCCTTCTGGTCTTTTTACAATGCACTTCCATCTTGGCTGAATGAGAAGCTTAGAGTGCCCTCTGTAATAAGAAAGAAATTAAAATATAAAGGCGATGTTTTGTTTATAGAGCATCATCTGGCGCATGCAGCCTCTGCCTTTTTAGTGAGCCCTTATGAAGAAGCAGCCATACTTACAGTTGACGGTGTTGGCGAGTGGGCGACTGCATCCTATGGCTACGGGAAAGGAAGTGATATAACTTTGCTTAAAGAGCTTCGATTTCCTAACTCTGTTGGGCTTTTGTACAGCACGGTCACTGCGCATCTCGGGTTTAGCGTCAATAATTCAGAATATAAGGTTATGGGCCTGAGCCCTTACGGAAAACCAGCATATTACGACAATTTCAAGAAAATAGTAAATATTCAAGAGGATGGAAGTATAGAATTTGATATGGATTATTTTGATTATCATTATAAGATGACTATGCCAAGCAAAAAATTTATTGAGGAATTTGGCCCTATAAGAAATCCGACTGATGAAGTTACGCAAAAGCACAAGGATATAGCGGCTTCACTGCAAAAAATAACGGAAGAAATTCTCTTTAAGATGCTTAACCATCTTTACAAGGAAACAAAAATGAAAAATCTATGCATGGCAGGAGGCGTTGCGCTGAATAGCGTGGCAAATGGCAAAATAACAAAAAATACGCCTTTCAAAGACGTTTGGATTCAGCCGGCGGCAAGCGACGCAGGGACTTCACTTGGAGCAGCAGCCTATGTGCACAACACCATAATTGGAAATAAAAGAAAATATGTTATGAAATCAGCATATCTCGGGCCGTCTTTTTCCATGGGGTACATAAAAAACTTCTTAGACAACAATAAAATTGCTTACAAGACATTTAAAAGTGATGAAGCTTTAGTCAAAATGACTGCCAGGCTAATTTATGAAAATCATGTTGTTGGCTGGTTTCAAGGCAGAATGGAATGGGGCCCAAGGGCTTTAGGCGCAAGAAGCATTTTGTCAAATGCGGCTAATACTAAAATGAAGGACATATTAAATCTGAAAGTAAAGCACAGGGAGCATTTCAGGCCTTTCGCGCCTGTAGTAAGCAAAGAAGACGTTTATGACTATTTTGAGATTGACAAGGATGAAGAGCCTTTCATGCTTTTTGTTTATCCTTTCAGGGAAGATAAGAGAAAGCTTGTGCCAAGTGTTGTCCATGTTGATGGCACCGGCAGACTGCAGACAACTTCAAAAGAGGAAAACCCGCTTTATTATGGAGTAATAAAAGAATTTGAGAAATTAAGCGGCGTGCCTATATTAATCAACACTTCATTTAACATAAGAGGTGAACCGATTGTTTGCACGCCAGAAAATGCATATAAGTGCATGATGGGAACAGGCATTGACTACCTTGTTATGGAAAAATTTCTGATAAAAAGAGAGGATAACCCTAAAGATATGTGGGATAGCGAAAAGATTGCAAGAGATTAAACCACTAACCACTTTTCCGAAAAATTAATAAACTTTAGGATTGTTCCAAAATTCATGCCAAGAAGATTTTACCTCTTTTCTGATTTGTGGGCTTTCATGAAGGAGAGGAAAAAATGGTGGCTTTTGCCGATAGCTATAATGCTTATCCTAGTTGGGGTTTTAATAGTGGTTGGGCAAAGCTCTTCATTGTCACCTTTCATATACGCTCTATTCTAGCAAATAATCCATCATAGGAAATTTTATATAAGCTTGTATCGTACTCTGCAATATGGGAGCTTTGATAACAGGCGGCTCAGGGGCTCTTGGCAGCTCTTTAAGAAAAATTTTCAAAGATGCTTATTACCCTAGGCATGAAGATATGGATATACTTAATCCAAGTTCTGTGAACAAAGCAATTCTGAGCTACAAGCCCAAAACTCTGATACATGCAGCGGCATTAGTTGGCATAAGGGAATGCGAAGAAAACAAAAAAAAGGCATGGCTCACAAATGTAGAAGGCACACAAAACATTGTAAATGCGCTGAAAAAGCTCAATAACAACTGCTATCTAGTATACATGTCAACAGCATGTGTTTTTGCAGGCGAGCACAATAAATTTTATACTGAAGAGGATATTCCATCACCAAAAAACTATTATTCGATTACAAAACTTTGCGGGGAAATTGTGGTTAGGCAATATGCAAATGCTTGCATTATAAGAACAAACTTTGTGCCAAAAGGGCAGTGGAAATATCCGAAAGCCTTTGTTGACAGGTTTGGAACTTATCTTTTTGCAGATAATGTTGCCAAGGGAATTTATGATGTGTGGAAAAATAAGGCAAAAGGCATAGTGCATATTGTGGGAGACAAAAGAATGAGCATGCACGATTTGGCATTGTTGGCAGGCTCAAAAAATATCGGCAAGATGGCATTGGATGATTATCAAGGCCCGCCTTTAACAGTTGATATGAGCCTTTCAACAAAGAGATGGAAAAAATATAAGATAAGGTAAAATTATTTGGCGCATACAACCATGTTGAAAAAATAAAGTCCGAGAAAGATAATTTCTGACACAAAAAGTATAATCATCATTTTTTAAAGATTTTTGAGAATAAGCCAGCTTTTAATGCCAGATAAATCCCCAATATGATTGCCACTTCAACCAGAGCAACAATAAACCCAGAATCAAACTTTTTATCTGGCGGTTTTGCAGCCTGGCCTGTAATCTGAGCAAACTTATTTGAAGAATTGAGCTCTTTTGCTTTGCTTGTTCTTGCATCAGGCTGCGCTGAAAAATCTGCTTTCTTGCTCATTTTGGAAGAATTTTCTTTTATTTCGGCTACTTTACATTCTTGGGATTCTTCGGGTCTTTCAGTTGGGAAAGCACATTGGTTTGCTTCGACGCATCTCCTTGTTTTAAATCCGTTTACGCATTCAGACCATTGACCGCATTGCCAATTTGAAATGCATGCAACAATCCCTCCGCCACCTCCAGAAGAGCTGCCTCCGTTACTTCCAACTGAAGAGCTGCCAGAGCTTGAGCAAGAAGTTGACTTCGAAGCATCATTGTCGTTGCAGTCATCTCCAGCAGCACAGCCTGTTCCAAATCCATCTCCATCTGCATCTATGCACTGCTCCCTTACAGCAGAATTACTAATCCCAGTTATCCTATATCTTCTGCCTGCATCAAAGCATGTGTATTGCCCGTTTGACTGGCCATTACAGATCACCAAAACCTCATTCAGGGAATCACAGCTTGAGCTTATTGAATCAAAACTGGCATCGGCATCTTTGATACAAACTGATTTAACACTTGAATTCAGCTTATCCAGAAAAATCGCTTTTGTTGAGTTAACTAATCTTAAGCCCCTAATTGAAACTGCGCCAGAGCCATTTGTTGTTTTGTTTATTGTCAGGTTTCCCAAGTCAAGAATGCTTGATGTGTTGAATGTAAAGTTGAATTCTATGATTGCGTGGCTTCCATTGGTTATATTTATTGTGTAAGTTCCATTGAACAATTGTGAAAAGTTAGAGCTGCCGTTTATTGACAGGTTTAATGAAAAAGTTGCATTTATTGCTGATAAATTACCAATTAAAAAATCATTCTCGTCAGCAATCTCATCATTGTCATCATCTGTATCGTTAAAGTCCGGATTGCCGTCATTGTCAATGTCCCTTGCATTCAGTACGGTAACATTAATCAGCAGAGAATCTATATCAAGGCTGTCATTTGCTGATACATTTACTATATAAAAACCTTCGTCAGTAATGTTAGTACGCCATAGCAACTGATTGTTTAAAACATTAAGCTCATTTTTGTTAACAGTGATAATCAGCAAATCATTATCCAAATCAGAAGTGTTTAATGATATATTGACGAGTTGCGTTTCCAAGGCAATAACAGAGATTGGCGTTATGTTCAGTATTGGCTTAGAATTTAAAATTTTTATAGTTGAGCTGTTGACAAAATCGCTCCAGTTGAAGCCGTCAAAAACTCTGACAGAGAAAGTCCAGTTCTCTAGCTTTGTTGTATTTATTTCATGGATAAATGTTTTGTTTGTGTAGTTTGATATTAATGTCTTGTTTACGTACCATAATGTTTCATTTGCGGTTAATGCGTCATTATCATTGTCAACAGCACTCCAGCTGGCTATCAAGCTTCCATTTGTCCTGTTCAAGAAGTCCGTGTTTGACAGATTTATTGATGTTATCTCCGGCAGAGCATTGGAGTTGCTCAAACTTATATTGAATAAATAGTCAAAGCCGCTTTTTCCATAGGTGTCGTTAAAGTAGATTGTTATGTTGTATCGCGCATTAATATTTAATCGTGTATTCCATAAAAATGACCATAAATCACCGTTCTTTTCCATGGAAAAATTGGTGCCGTTAAAGTTTATCAATGCAGCATTAACTTGCGTTGTGTCGTCGGTTATGTTTGCTGTGACATTTACAACACCGCTAACTATCGTATTATTGGCCGAAGGGATTGCCCATTTATTCAGCTTAGGCGCCTGATTGTCATTTTTTGCTCCAGGCGTTAAAGTGGAAATGTTAAATATGCTTTGGCTTCCGTCTGGGTATCTACCAATTGAAACATTCTCAAAAGCTTTGCCTGATGCTTGGACATACGCGACTGCATCAGCTAAACTGCCAGAAGAATTGTACAGCCTGACTTCGCCGCTAGCATCTGCGAGACTAAAGCTTGGTATAGTTATATTGACTATCCTTATTCCGCTTAAATCAACATTTGGATATGCTGCGTTAAAAGTTGCAAAATCGCCTGTTAAAATTATAAACCCATTTGCAGGTATTGTCACATTCAAAGTAAAATTTTTGCTTGAAGTCTCTGACAAGTTCCAATTTGCCAAATCAACGTCAAAATTTCCATTGTTGTAAAG